>CAYUHJ010000048.1:0-32334 GCA_964444365.1 uncultured Alcaligenaceae bacterium
CCCGATCTAGTGCAATCCCCTGACGACCCGACCGAGCAACGACCGGAGAGGTTTTACCCGAGGTGCCCCGTGCGACCCCGACCTCTCCCCGACTACCCATTCCCCACTCGCGGCCTTGACGGGCGGCACGCATTAGCCCGTCCACCGGTCTGCGCGCCCGCGGGCGACCTGAGGTCGTCACGGAGCGCCTCCACGGCGGGACTTCGTTGACGCCCGCGTGATGAGACAGTAGTTTCACACCCAGCGGCGACCCACTGGATTCTGGACAAACGAGTACCAGGAGGACGAACGATGGCCGAGAAGACCCCTGAACCGCTAGACGCGGCCGCACTAGAGGCCGCCCTGCCGACCCTCACCAAGAAGCTCAAGGAGCTCCAGCGGGGGCTGAGCGAGGAGGAGCAAGCGGTGCTCAGCAGCATCGTGAACTCGGCGGCCCTCCACCTGAAGTCCATGCAAGCCATCGAGAGCACCGCCGAGATCCAGTACGCGAAGCCGATCTCGGCGGCCGCGACGGTAGGAGTGCGGAAGAAGATACTGGAGCTTCCGAAGGCGCTGGGGTTGAACAAGTAGGCCCGGTCCGCGCCCGAGGGCCCTGCTTCGCACGACTCCGTCCGGAGCAACGGCGGGTACGCTGCACGTCGCGCGTGACCGGCGCGGGCTTCGACACAACCGCCATGCACCCGGCGGCCGCCACCTCGAACGCTGACATGCGGGTGTCATCGGGCGGCGCGTTAGCCCTGCGGAAGGGCCATCTGACCCCGTACCGGCCTCCGGGCGAGTGAACCGGACGAGCGCGCGACGGTTCGGCCCAACGTGAGCGAACCCGGCCGGCCGGCGAGGTGCCTTACGAGCAGACCCCCGGCGTGGTAGGTCCGCGCTCGTTCTAAGCCCGCGACGGTTACGCGCGGTGGGGCGGCCGGCGGTACGGCGATCTCGAGGCCTCGCCCACGCCAGGTCCGACGGAAACCGAATCAGCATGTGTGCGGGGGAGCCTCTGTGGACCTTAGCGACAAGCTCGCCGACTTGTCACGCTCGATGACGCCGGCCGAGCGGGCCGGCCTCAAAGTCCTCCTCGGCTCGGCCACGGCCGAGCTGTTGCGGGTGGGCCGCGGAACGGGAGGGGGCGTCGACGCGGAGGCGCTGTCCGCCAGCGTCTCGTCGATCAAGCGCATGCAACCGCACGCGCACCGGGTTCCGCCGAACGGGGTCGTCTACCGCGGGCGCCCCGGCTTCCTCACCGACGCTCTGTTGGCGGACCTCCGTGCCGAGTCCGACGCGCTCCGCGGCACGGCGGTCCGGTTCCACGACCACCTCGTGGTTTCCGGGGCCCCCGTCGCCCGCTCCGTCGGCTTCTCACCCGAACTGAGCCAACTCGTGTCGCCGCTGGCGGGGCCGGTGCGGCCGACGTCGAAAGCAAACTACCTGTACTACGACGAGCCCGGGCTGGGGATCGACCCCCACGTCGATAACGAAGAGTTCTCGCTCAACGCCATACTGATGCTCCGGCACGAGTACACGGCCCGCCCGTCCGCGCTCGTCCTCTTCCCCCTCGGCTCACCGTCCGAGAGGGTTTACTTGCGACCGGGCGAGATGATCGTGATGTTCGCCGACTCCATCGTCCACTCCCGCGAGCGGGTGGCCGCGGGCGAGCGGGTGGGCATCGTGGCCTTCGGCTTCAGCCCAGAAGTATGACCACCGAGGACTGGCCATGAGCGACCAGTTGGCCGACAAGTTCAGGACGTTCAACGACGGCCTGTCGGAGGCCGAGAAGGCGAACTTCAAGCTGCTCCTCGGGCTGGCCGCGGGCGGCCTCACGCCCGGGTTCCGGCGGCCCGACGACGCGGGCACCGCACGGGCTCTGGACGCGGTGACCGACACACTCGCTACCCTGCAACCGTACCGCAATCGCATCTCGCGGAACGGCATCGCCTACCGGGGGCGGCCGCCGCTGATGTCCCACGAGCTGCTCGAGAGCCTCCGCACAGAGGCCCGTGCGGTCCGCCCGACGGCGCGGCGGTTCGACGAGCACTTCTTGGGCTGCGGAGCCCCGATCGCGAACCGGCTGGCCGTGTCCGAGGAGCTGTCGGCCTTCGTCCGGTCGCACGCGGGCGAGGTGAAGCCGACCGGGGTCGCAAGCTTCCTGTTCTACGACGAGGAGGGCCAGGGGATCGACCCCCACATCGACACGGACATCTTCTCCCTAAACGTCCTCCTCATGCTCTCCCACGACCACCGCCCGGGGCCGGCGTCGGCCCTCGTCGTATTCCCGCCCCGCGGCCAGCCCGAGCGGATCGACCTAGCACCGGGCGAGATGGTCATCATGTTCGCGGGCAGCATCACGCACGGCCGGGAGCGGATGCGGAGGGGGGAGGCCGTCTCCATCCTCACCTTCGGCTTCCACCCGCTCGGGGAGTAGGGCGCGTGGCCGTCGTCCTGGGGATCCACAACGGCCACCACGCATCCTGCGCCGTCGTGCGGGACGGGGTGCTCGCGGCTGGGGTGGAGCAGGAGCGCCTCACCCGGCGGAAGGGCGACGGGTGCTCGGGGCTTTCCAACCGCCTGCCGCTCGGGCACTGCCTCCGGGCGGCCGGCGTGACACTCCGCGACGTTGACCTCATCGTCTCGTCGTTCCAGGCGATCGGCCCGGGGGGGGCCGGCCTCTCGCAGCCGATCGTCGAGCCGGGGTTCGACCTGTTCGACCCGTTCGACCCCAGGCACCTGGTCATCTCGCACCACTACGCGCACGCCCAGGCGGCCCTGGGCAGCTCCGGCTTCCGCGAGTGCGCCGTCCTGGTGTGCGACCTGGCGGGCTCGACGACCCGAAGCGGGGAGGATTTTGCGGTCCCGTTCGGCGAGTTCGTGGCCGACGCGACGTCGCTGGGGATCCGGACCGGGACGAAGACGGAGTGCCTCTCCGTCTACCACGCCGACGAAGCGCGGGTCGAACTCCGGCACCGGGAGTTCTGCGTCCCGCACAGCGCCCCCGAGGTGTTCGTCTACAGCCCCGCGAGCCTCTACGACAACGTCTCCCGCATGGTCTTCGGCAGGGAAAACGCGCACGGCGAGCTGATGGCGCTGGCCTCGGTGTCCGCCGACCCCGCCCCACCCCCGGGGCCGGCCGTGGAGGACATCCTGGATGTCGGGGCGGGGGGCGTGCGGTTTATGAACGGCTGGCAGTCGCGGGTGGCGCGGCGGAAGGAGGTGTTGGAGTACGCCCCGCTGGCGGCGGTCGCCCAAGGGGCGTTGCAGCGGGCACTGCTCGGGTACGCCCGCCTGGCCCGTGACATCGCCCCGTCGGACAGGCTCGCCGCGGCAGGCGGCGTCTTCCTCAACATCGTGGCGAACTCGGCCATCGCATCAAGTGGGCTGTTCGAGCACTACTTCGTGCCGAGCTCCCCCCACGACGCCGGGATCGCGGTCGGGTGCGCCTACCACGGGTGGCGGGCCCTCGCCCGCCGGTCCGGGGTCGGGGTCACCACGACCGGGGGGAAGGCCCGCGACCGGGTCGGCACCGCCTACGAGGCGGCTGAGGTGGGCCGGGCCCTCCACGACCGGGCGCACCTGGTCCGCTGCGACTACGGCGTGCGGCCGGCCGAGGTGGCGGGCCTCCTGCGGGACGGGCGGATCGTGGCCAGGTTCTCGGGTCGGGCCGAGTTCGGACCCCGCGCGCTCGGCGGCCGGAGCCTCCTTGCGACCCCGCTGGACGCCCGCTCCAAGGACCGGCTGAACCGCGTGAAGGGGCGGCAGTCGTGGCGGCCCGTTGCCCCGGTCGTGTTGCGCGACCGGGTCGGGGAGTTCTTCACCGGCCCGGCCGACAGCCCCTACATGAACTTCGCGCACCGGATCGCCGAGCGCCACCGCGGCAGCCTGGCGGCCCTTCACCACCCGGACGGGTCCGCCCGCGTCCAGACGCTCACCGAGGGCGACGACCCCGACTTGTACGAGGTGATCCGCCAGTTCGGCCTCCTTACGGGCTACCCGGTGCTGGTGAATACGTCCCTGAACGGGCCTGGCGACCCGATCGTCGAGACGCCCGAGCAGGCCCTGGATTTCTTCCTCGCCGGGGACGAGATAGACTGCATCTTGTTCGGGGACGTACTGGTCCGCCGCACGGCCGACCCCGCGTGGCTGGGCAGCCGTCTGGCGCCGGACGTGATTGTGAGCACCATACGCCCCGGCAGCGTTCCGAGACACATCCTGTTACGGGGCGGCCGGTCGATGGAGGTGTCCTCGGAGACGCTGCGCGTTATGGAGCATCTTCCGACGACGGGTGTGGCCCCGGCGGAAGCCGACGCCACGGTTCGGGCGGAGTTACGCGCCGCGCTCTTCAGACAATTCCTCGTTCGCACTTAGGTGGGCAGTTGGTTACTCTTCAGACACCCCGACTTTGCCTCATCCCGCTGGACCCCGCCCACGCGGACCTCCTGTTCGACGGACTGCGTGACGACCGCCTGTACGAGTTCATCCCCGACAGTCCTCCGGTGAGCGTCGAGTGGCTGCGGGCGCGGTACGAAAAGCTCGCCGGCCGCGTGTCGCCCGACGGGACCGAGGCGTGGCTGAATTGGGCGGTCTGGGCGAGCCAGGCGGCCCGGTACATCGGCTACGTCCAGGCCACGATCCGGGGGGGCGGGGTGGCGGAGATCGCGTACGTGCTCTTCCGCGCCGCGTGGGGGAATGGCTTCGGGCGGGAGGCAGTCGCAGCGATGATCAGCGACCTGCGCGATGGTTACGGAGCAACGATGGCTCGGGCTACCGTCGACCCACGGAACACCCGGTCCGTCCGGCTGCTCCTGTCCCTCGGGTTCCAGCACACGATGCTCCGAACCGGAGCGGACCGGATTCGGGGTATTTTGGCAGACGAGTCCGATTACACGCTCGTCCTGTCGGGGGACGCTATCGGAAAGTCTGGCTGCGATCCGGGTCCGGGCGATCTCGGAGAGCGACGGGGACGCCCCCACCTCACGCAGCCCCGACGGCCTGGCCGCCGGCACGACGAGTGAACACCACCCGCCCCTTCAACACCCCTCGTTCATGGCCTGAGTCGCGCGGCGGATCGAACACGTCCGCCAAGTCCGACGCGACCGGCCGGTCCCGGACCGACCACCCCACTCGACGGCGGGGGACGGACATCCGGCGCAAGGCCCCGCGCCTGCCCACTGGGCCGGCCCCGGCCGCGGAATTCGGTGGAAGTTGGCGTCGGGTGGAGCCCCGCTCGACCCCCGGCGGCCGCCTCGCTCCTGAACCCGATGGCCGACGCCTCCGACCGGATCGCGCTCCTGCCCGCTCAGCCGTCCGAGCGGCCGCACGGACGGGGCCGCACCGAGTCCGGGGCGGCCCGGGCACGACGCCCGGCCGCCGAGGAGGAGATCCCGATCCAGCGCGCTCCCCGGCCGAGCAGCCTGAGCAACGACCGGAGAAGTTTTTCACCGAGGTGCCCCGTGCGACCCCGACCTCTCCCCTTTCCGACCCCCGACTGTTCCGCCCGAAACTTGACCGGGTGCCGAGCCGAATTCCGAGCGCACGACCTCATTCGGAGGTTAGAGCGGTCTGGGGTGGGCATCACAACCCCCCGGGCTGCTCTCGCTGTACACCCGCTCCGAGACGCGGAACACGTTGCGCAGGCCCGCGGTCTCGACCGCGGAGGGGCCGGGGGTGGCAGCTACGGGTGGCGATTGCCGCTCGCCGCAACCGGCCGAAAGCGTCAGGCCGAGCCAGCGGACGGGGACCAGGGCCTCGCCCTTTGCGTCGGTTCGCACCGTCCCAGCCGGTGCCTCCCCGTCCCCCGGGTGGTCCCACCCCAGGTGGGCGTCGGCCAGGGGCTTGTTCCGGAAAAGGGCCTTCACCCGCATCGTGTCCCCGACCTTGCGGGCGAACGGGTCCTGCACCGGGACGATCTCAAGCGGCAGGCCGAGCGCCCGGCACGGGTCACCCACCTTGCCGTCGCCGACCCGGACAAGGGCTTTCGGGGACTTCGAGTACCGCTCCGTGGCCGGACGGTCGAGCGTCTTCTCCTTCGCGCGGAGTTGGTAGACGTGCGGCAGCCCGTCGGAAACGAGGTAGGCGTTGAACGCGTCCGCCTCCAGAGAGATGACCTTCGGCCGGGTCTCGACCGCGACGGCGTACACCCCGGCCTTGTCCGGCCGGAACGTGAGGAGCCCAGCAACGTCCTCCGTGCCGGCCGGCTCAAGCTTCCCCTCGATCTGGTCCGGGGCCACGACCAGGCGGCGCTCGAACTTCGCCGGCTCGGGGGCGTGGTCCCCCTTCGGGAACTCGGTCCCCGAGACCGCCTTCACCGTCACGGCCGTCCGCGGGGCAGCGTCCGCCGGCGGGAGGAGCCATAGGTCGTGGGCCCTGGCGGCGGGGCCGGTGGTCACCGCGAGGGCGAGGAACAACACCGGCCGAAGCTGGTCTAAAAGTTGACGCACGGGAAACCCTCCACTACTTCGCCGGCGCGGTCGGGGTCTTGCCGTCCACGGATACCCAGACCGTACACCGGTGACGTACCTTGTCCCGGTCCCGCACCGCGGTCACGCCCCACCAGCCGGGCTCCGTGAGCGTCACCACCGCGTCCCCGGCCCGCGACGTGCGGGCGGTGCGAGTGATCTGCTCGTCCGGCGGCAGTTCCTTGGGCGGGGTCGTGTTGTACCTCTCCACCTCGACCGCCACGCCCGGGATGGGCTTCCGGTCCCCGTCCGCCGGCTCGTCTGCCTCGACCTGGAACGCGGCCCCCGCGGTGAGCCCGTACGGCCGGGAGAGCGGGGCCAACTCGACCGCGGCCGTGCCCGGCCCGAGCACCTTTCGGTCCCACCCGTTTTGCGTCTGCACGTGGAGGACCACCTTGGCCGCGTCCCTGAGCGGCAACGGCTCCCCCTCCACTTTCACCTCGGAGCTTACGGCGACGAACGTGTAATCGCCCCGCTTCTGTGGGGTGAACGAGAACTTGTACCCGATGACCTTCTTCCCGTCCGCGCCGTCCACACTCACCTTTTCCATCTTGGCGGACAGGTCCGACTTCGTCCCGTCCGGGAAGATCGCGTACAACTCGGCCGGCCGCTCGGTGTCGAACAGTTGGTGCTCGAACGGGTGCCCGAACTGGTAGGTGAACGTCACCGCCTCGTCCGTCTTGGCCGAAGGCCTGTCGGGCAACAGGATGTGGTAATGGGCCCCGGCCGGGGCGGCGAGCAGGGCGGCGACCGCCGCCAGGATGCACGGTCTGTAGGGGGACATACTCGCCTCCTCGGAGGGTGCCGGACGGAACGAACCCCACGCCGAGGAACCCGGCGTGGGGTTGAGCCGGATGGTCGGGGCCGAATGACAGACGGTCAGTCGCCGGTCACCCGCGTCTCGGGCAGGCCGCGGCGGAGGGTGGCGAACCCGTCCTTCGTCACCTTCGTCCGGAACAGGTCCAGCGTACGCAGGTTCGTCAGGCCCCCCAGGCGCCCGAGCCCGGCGTCAGTCACCGCCGTGTGGCCGAGTTCGAGCCGCCGGAGCTTGGTCATCCCCTTGAGGTGAACCAGGCCGGCGTCGGTCACCTTCGTGTGATCGAGTTCGAGCCCGTCGAGTTCGGTCAGACCGGCCAGGTGCTTGAGCCCCTCGTCGGACACGGCCGTCTCGGCCAGGAACAGCGTGCGGAGCGACTTCAATTCGGCGAGGTGCCTCAGACCCTCGTCGGTGACCTTCGTGCCGTGCAGGGCGAGCTGGCGAAGGTGCTTGAGCTTCGCCAGCTCCTTGAGCCCCTCGTCCGTGACCTTGGTGTAGCTCAGGTCGAGGGTGTGGACCTCGGGGAACTTCGCCAGGTGGACCAGGTCCGCGTCGGTGGCCGCCACCCGGTGGAGGTCGATGTTGACCACCGGGCGGCCCGGCTTCTTGTCGTCCGCGGTGGTGCGGCCGCCGCGGGCGGCGAAGTCGGCGACGACCTCGGCCGGGGTCGGGTCGGCGGCCGGGACGGACGGGGCGAGCAACCCGGCCGCGAGTAGGCAGAGGAGCATTCGCATGGCCGTTACCCTCCCACCAGATCGAGCGGGGCGAAGTCCTTCCCGACGATCGCCGCCGGGTCGGCCCCGAGCCAGCCCTTGAGCACCCCCGCGTACACACTCCGAAAGTCGGTCCTGTGGACGAGGTCCCCCTGGTCGTCGAGCTTTCTGAGGTCGGGCGGGACGCCGTGGACGCCGCCCCTCACCCGGCCCCCGGCCAGGAACATGACGTTCGCGGTGCCGTGGTCGGTCCCCTGCTGCTTGTTCTCATCCACCCGCCGGCCGAACTCGCTGAACGTCATGGCGAGCACCCGGTCGAGTTGTTTGTGGGCCCTGAGGTCGGCCACGAACAGGGACAGCGCCTGGCTCAGTTCCTGGAGGAGGGCCGGGTGCCGGAGCATTTGCCCGGAGTGCGTGTCGAACCCGCCGAGGGTCACGTAGTACACCCGGGTCGGGATGTTCGCGGTGATCATCTGGGCGACCAGCCGGAGCGACTGGCAGAGCGAGAACGGTGGGTACTCGACGGCCGGCTTCACGTCCCTCACGGCCGCCTGAATGCGGCGAGACAGGTCGCGGGTGACGTTCCCGGTCCGCTGGATGTAGTCGAGGGCCGCGATCCCTGTCGGCTCCACCTCGTTCAGCCTGTCCAGCCCCTTCGCCAGCGCGCCGGTGGACTTGTCCTCCAGCATCGCCGGGTTGGCGAACGTGGCCACCCCGGAGCGATCCCCGGTGAGCGTGAGTGCCGCTTGCTCGCCGATCCGAAGGCCCAACATCGGGCTGTCCACGGCCTTGCATTCGCTGTCGAAGTACCGGCCGACCCAGCCGGTCTTCCCCACCCGCTCGGGCGGGCTGGCGGTCTCCCACACGTCCATCGACTTGAAGTGGGAGCGGTTCGGGTTCGGGTAGCCGACGTTCGGTACCACCGCGAGCCCGCCGTCGTCGAACAGCTTCTTGAGGTCCGGCATCTCCGGGTGCAGGCCGAGTTCGTCGGTCAGCCTGTGGACCTTGTCCTTCGGCACGGCGATCTTCGGCCGGGCCTTGTAGTAGCGGTCGGCGGCGAACGGGACGACGGTGTTCAGCCCGTCGTTCCCGCCGGCGAGCTGCACCACCACCAGCACTCGGTCGTCCTTCAGCCCCTTGATTGGGGCCGAGCCCTTTGCGGGGTCGCCGGCGAGGGCGATCCCGGTGCGGTGGAGGAACGTTGGTACGGTGGCGGTCAGGGCGGTCAGCCCCAGCGCCCGCCCGAACCCGCGGCGGTCCGTTTGTGGCCAGGTCATGGTGAATTCCTCGCAGTGGGGTTGGGTTATTCCATCTGGTACTCGGGGGACGCGAGAATGAGCTTCACGGCCAAGGCCACTCGCTCACCCGGGGCCGCCTCCTCGCACGCCTCGATAATGGCCCGCCGGGTAGCGGGACGGACCTTGGTGACCACCATCGTCGCGAGCAGGTGGTCAGCCAGCTTTTCCGGGTCCCTGGCGAGCTTGGGGTCGGCCACCTTCGCCGGGTCGAACCTGAGCTTGATGCCCTCCCTGGCCTGCATCTGCCGCCGTTCCTCGTCGATCTGGATTAGCCGGCGGGTGGTGGCGGCCGCCTGCACGGGGTCACTCGACAGCACCGTCTGCCGCAGCCGGCCGAGCGGGTCGGTGCCGGACGGCAACTCGCCGTCCACGAGCGGCTCGCCGAGCCGATAGCGGAGGGCCAGCGTGCTCGCGCTCACCCAGGCGGTGCCGCCCGGCCACCCCTTGACGGTCGGCGGGTTGAAGAGCTCCTGGCCGAGCGGGACCGTGAGTTGCGCGACGGCCGGGGTGACCGGACCGTCGTGCCGCAGTTCCCGCAGGGCCCCGACCAGGAGCCGCGCCGGGGACTTCACCTGCGACCCGCGGGCCTCGGCCGCGTAGAACTCGGGCGCCGTGAACAGCACCTCCAGCATCGGCCGGATCTCGTACTTCGACTCGACGAAGGCCCGGGCCATCCGCTCCTTAAGTTCGCCCTTCGGGTCGTGCGCCCCGAAGTAGGCGATGAGGCGTGCGGCGACGTGCCGTCCACAGGCCGGGTGGTTGACGATGAGATCGAGCACGTCCTTCGTGCCGAACTTCCCGGTCTTCCCCAGGATGGTCTTTTCGCCCGTGTCGTGCCGTTCGGGCACGAACTTCGGAACGAGTCCGTCCCGCAGGACCGACCGGGCACGGGTGGGGTCGGTCTCCCTTTTCACCCGCACGTCGTCGTCCGGCTGGTCGAGGGTCCAGCCGGTGAGCGCCCGGGCGGTCTCCAGGATGTCCTTCTCCGTGTAGTTCCCGACGCCCAGGGTGAAGAGCTCGAGCAACTCGCGGGCGTAGTTCTCGTTCGGGTGAGCCTTGTTCGACTCCTCCAGGTCGAGGTAGCAGAGCATGCACGGGTCGAGCGTCACGGCCTCCAGGAACTCGCGGAAGTTCCCGATGGCGTGTTTCCGCCAGGTGACGTTCTGCTGGTAGAACGCCTGGGTGAAGTTCGGGAGCTTCCCGGTGGCGCTCGTGAAGTGGCCGTGCCAGAAGAGCGTCATCTGCTCCCGCAGCGGGGCGTCGGTGCGGGCCATCTCGGCGAGCCACCAGGCGCGCAGGTCGTTCAGCTCGGCCGCGTTCCGTGTACCGTTCCGCCGGAGGATGACCAGGTACTCCTCGGCAGTCATGTCCGAATACCGGCGGTTGAAGTTGACCCAGGTGTTCCGCACCCAGTCCGGCCGCTCGGGCGGCCTCGCGGCCGCGGCCTTGTCGAGCAGTTCCCTCACCGCATCGGGGAGCGGTTTACCGGCCAGGGCCTTTGCCTCCTCGGGCGAGCCCCCGAAGGAAGTCCGGCTGAGCAGGTGCCGCGCGGCCGCCTCGTCCCAGGTCACGGCCGCGGGGCCCGCCGGGGCGGGCTCTGTGGCCCTGCCCACCGCCGCGGCGGCCAGCATGACCGTGAGGCACGCGGCGGCCCTCCACGGACGGAACGGTCCGGGTCGGTCGGGTCGGAAACTCATCGCATCTCCCTCCGTCGGTGGAATGGCGGGCGGTTCAGTTGTCGCCGGGGATGACCTCGCCGCCCGACCGGGTGACGAGGGCGGCCAGCACCCGGATCGGCGTACTCTCCTTCAGGAACCGGGCGCTCCCGTCGGCCATCGCCACGTTCGCGCCGCCGGCGTGGAACGAGTAGACCTCGTTGTCGTTCGAGCAGTTCACGGTGCAGTCCCCCCAGGAGACCCCGAACGCCGGGGACGAGTCCCCCGTCACCCCGTCGAACGACGCCCCGTCGATCGACATGCCCTTGAGGCTGCTGATCCAGGTGCCCCCGGTCGGGAAGGGGTACGGGTTCGAGGTGCTCCAGGTCTTCGGCGTCGGCGGGGCGCCGGGGGGCAGCGGGGAGGCGATCTGTCGGCGCTTCTGCCACAGGAACGGCCGCCCGGCACACTCGGCGAACAGGATGGTGTTGGACGTGCCGTCGGTGATGCTCGCCACCTTGGCGGGTGTGCCGAACGAGATCGGCCCCTTCAGGTCGTCGCCGGAAAGCCCGAGGGAGAGCCGGCTGTTCAGCCCGCCGCTCACCCCGCTCGTGTTCGCGTAGTCGATCGGGGCGCCCTCGATCAGCGCCCGCGGCTGGCTGCTGCCGTAGACGGTGGTGTACTCGAACGCCTGACCGGGGCGGGTGGCCGACGGGCACTCGAACGTGCCGACCCGTGTCATCCGCGGGGGCTGGTTCGCCGGGTCGTACCAGTTGGCGTTGCGGCTGTAGATCTTGAAGACGTTGTCCTGCTCGACGTACGGCAGCAAGTCGGTCACGTACCCGGCGGAGAACGGGGCCGCCGTCGCGCCGAGCGAGCCGGTGCTGTTGAGTGGGTACTGGCCGGTGGTGGTTTCCAGGTTGGCGACCGCTAGGGCCATCTGTTTGAGGTTGTTGGCGCACTTGATGCGGGCGGACGCCTCCCGCACCTTCTGGACGGCGGGAAGGAGCAAGCCGACGAGGAGGGCGATGATGGCGATGACCACCAGCAACTCAATGAGCGTGAACCCGGCGCGGCGGCGTGTCATGTCGGATCCTCGGCGCGATTCTTGAGGCCCGGCGCGTCAGCGGGTCAGAGAGATCGCTCGCAACTCGTTGGGCTGCCTTTCAACGACGATCTTTAGCCCCGACTTGTCCGGCTTGTCGTACCTCGGGGGTAGGCGGCTCGCTGACATGCCGCCCCCGTCGTCCTCCCCGTTCCGGCCCGGCGGCACCGGCCAGTAGACCGTCAGGGCGTACTCGCCCGCCGGTAGCCCGTCGCCGTGGTCGTAGGTGGTCGGGGCGAACGCGCCGTCCGTCTGCACGATGGCGGAGGGGCGGAGGTCCGTGCCGAACGCGTCCCCGCTGAGCGGGTGAAACACGATCATCGCCCCGGCCGGGGGCTTCTTGTCGAACGTCATCGACCCGCGAACCGGGTAGACCGGCACCCGCTTCGGCCCGCCATCGCAGCCGGCGCCGACAACGAGGAGCGGCAGGATCAGGAGGGCCCTAGGGCGCATCACGCGACGTCCTTCGCGGGCGAGAGGTCTGCTGCCGAGCTATGCCGTCCTGCGCGTCCGAGCGGAGTACCAGGGGTACGCCGACCGCCGTCATACGGATTCCGAATTCCTCACACCGGCCGCGCCGGACCGGCGGCGTATCACCCACCGCGCCGCTGCGGCGAGTGCGCCGATGAGGCCCACGCCGACCGCGGCCATCACCCACCTCGTCGGCCCGGTGAAGCTCGCCCGGGTCGGCCCTTCGGAAATCGACACGGGCTCCGCGTCGGCCGGGGCAGTACCTGGCTCCGTCCCCGAGGCATGTAGGTGCGCGGGAGGGACGGTGATCGTCGTCTTTGCGACGTGGCCTGCTCCTGCGTCCACCCGGATCGTGTACCGGCCCGCCGGGGGGGCCGGGAACGACCACACCCCTTTGGCGTCGGTCTTCCCTTCGGCGACGACGGCCTTCGCCTCGCCCTCGACCGTGACCTTCGCGGCGGCGGCCGGGGTGTCGTCGTCGTAGTACGCTTCCACCCGCACAACCCCATCTTTCAGCTTGGCCTCGACGCCGACGGCGTGGGCAAAGGCGGCCGACGGGACGGCGAGCAACGCAAGGACAGTCGGCAGGAACCGTTTCACGGCCCGACCTCCAGCGTGAGCGTGGCGGTGAACGACTCCTGGTCGATTTCCTTGCGGTCGGCCTCCGGGGCCGCCCGCTTGACGTTCACCTTGAGCACCCAGGTGCCGGCCCGGTCGGGGCGAACCGTCGCCTCCCCCTTCCTGCCCACGGTGGTGGCGAAGCCCCAGGCGTTGTCCGGTTTGAACCCGACCGAGCGGGCCTCGAGGATCGGGAACTCGGTGGTGACGGGCTTCCCGGCGATCAGCACCTGGAACCTGAGGTCGGTGTTCGCCGTCCACTTCGCCGGCGGGTCGAGGGGTACGATCTCGATCGCCTGGCCGAGGGGCTTGAGCACCTCCTCGCTCGGCCGGCCGACCACGATGACCGCCTTGCCGCACATGACGCTGCGGGTGGCGACGTCGATCCTACCTTCGGTGACCGCCGACTTACCGCCCCGCTTCAGTTGCCGCTCGCCGTCCCCTCCGAACACGTAGGTAAACAGGCTCGCCTTCCGGGACACAACCGCCTGGTACACGCCGACCGTCTTCAGCTCGACCGAGTTCGCCTGGAGCGAGGTGTCGGCCGCCTTGAGAGCCGCCCGCCCGCCGTCCGGAGCGACCAACTCGTACTTCTCGATGGTGGCGGCATCGATCAGGTCATCGACCGGCACCCGGTGCCCCCAGGAGAGGTAGACGGTCGCCTTTCCCCCGGCCTCCGGGGCGGCTTGCTGGCTGGCGAATACCTTGATCTCGTGGGCCGCGGCGGATGTACTGACGGCCAGAAGGAGCGCCAGGGCGGCGAGGCGGGTGTGGGGCAAGGGTGGGATCCTCGACGGGCGGAGCGGTGTTACGATCTGGAAATGAGTAATACTGGCGGGGGTGGGCGCCTTCAAGTGAATTTCCCGGGAAGCCGGGGTAGGTCATCGGCGTGGTCGCAGGGGGTGTACGGTGTCCGACATCACCCGGTTTTCGGTCTCGCTCGAGACCGACCTCTTAGCCGAGTTCGACCGGTACTGCGCGGCCGGCCAGTTCGCCACGCGGAGCGAGGCCATCCGGCAACTCCTCCGGGAGCGGCTGACTCAGGCCGCGTGGGCCGGCGACGCGGCCGACGTAGCGGCGAGCCTGACCCTCGTCTACGACCACCACCGGTCGAACCTGACGGACAAGATGATCGAGATCCAGCACGCACGCGGAGACCTCGTGGTATCGGCCATGCACGTCCACCTGACGCACGACCTGTGCATGGAGCTGATCGCTCTCCGCGGCCCGGCCGCCGACCTGCAACACCTGGCTGCCGAGCTAAGCGGGCTAAAAGGCATCCACCAGGCCCAACTCGTCGTCGTCCGGGCGGCACCGGCCCGCGGCGGGCACCACACACACTCACCCTGAACGCCCGGAAATGGCGGCTTGCCAAGCGGCTGTTGCTGCCGTCAGGCTCGATCTCCGTCCGTTGGCCCGGCTCAAGAGAATTAGGGACTTGACCCGACCCCGCACCGCGTCAGGTTCGTCCGACCGGCCTTCTTGCACGCTCTCGTACGATCGCCCCGAGGCACCGTCCCGACGCGACGGGGCCAGCCCCTACGAAGAGCGGCTTTCGCCACCACACTTGCCTACCCGTTCGACGCCCCCGCCGCCCAGCGCCTCCTCGCCCACGGGGTCTCGGTCCTCACCCGGCGGGTGCCCGACGACCACCACATCCACACCTTCCTCGACGCCCTAAGGGGCGCGCCGGGGGGCGGGCGAGCACCACCCGGAGGCCGCCGCCGAGGTCGAACTCCGGGGGCGGACCCTGCTCCGGTACGTCGTGAGCTGACCGCCGACTTGCCGTCCGGCCTTGAAACCCGCCGCACGGGATCCGCACGGAGAGAGGCGTGCGAGGCGGTCAAAACCGGCCGTCGGGGTACGACGTCGGTCAGCCGGCCCCCCTCGAATGCAGTTAGTGCGCGTTCGGGAGAGGTGTGGCGGCCCGCGCCACCTGATCCGAACGGGCTCTAGAAATCGTACACGTCGTGCATGCCGTGACGGGCGGAAGCCGGTTCTGTACCTGGAAGCAGCCCACTCGGATCTTGTTGCGGTCGCCCGATCGGCGTTGTGGGGGCAATTTGGGGGCAGCACTGCCCGCACGAGACCACCGCGAGTACAATGTGGTTGAAGCCTGGTGGACCGCGAACCAGCGGATTTTCCAGCGGTTTCAGCGTGAACGCGAGGCGGGAGCAACGCGACCCCAACCCACGGCGGGTAGCTTCGAATCCCTCCCTCTCCGCTGTCTTGTCGGCCCGTGTGGCAAAAATGCTTGCCGCACGGGCCTTTTGCCTTTCTGAAACCCCTCAGACGTTCCCGTTTGTGGCAGTTTTTGTGGCACTTTGTGGCAGGAGGGTTCTCTGAGGACGGCATGTCCAAGTCCAACTCGTTCCGCGTCGGCAAGGTGACCGGCTATCTCCGCGGCCGCGTCTGGTACCTGTGTTACTTCGAGAACGGCAAGCGCCGCCGGCCCCGTGCCGGGGGCGAGCGGGACGCCGCCCGGCAACTGGCGGCACAGGTCAACTCCCAGCTCGAAACCGGTGCGCCCTCCGCGCTCTCGTTCGAGCCGATCAGCATCCCCAACCTGCGGACCCGCTGGCTCGAGCACCACGAACAGGTGCGGCGGTCCTCGGTCCAGTCGATCGCCCGCTATCGCACCGCCAGCGACCATCTGCTCCGGTTCCTGAACGAGCACCCGGTGCGCCACGCGGGCCAGTTCACGGCCACGCACGCTGCGAAGTTCGTCGCGTATCTGCGAACCATTCGGGTGTCCCCGAACGGGCACGCGAATACCCCGACGCGCCCGCTGCTGGACAAGGGCGTGCGGTACGTACTGGAGTGTTGCCGGGCGCTGTTCAATCACGCGGCCCGGCGCCGGCACCTGCCGCCATACGTCGAGAACCCGTTCGCCGCGGTCGAGATCGACCGGATTCCCGTCGAGACCGCGCGCGTGATCGAACTCCTCACCCCAGAGCAGGAACGTGCGTTCCTCGGCACGTGCGATGACTGGCAGTTCCCCGTATTCCTGACACTCCTCCTGACCGGACTGCGGCCGGGCGAACTGTGCCACCTTCTGTTGCCCGATGATCTCGACCTGGCGGCCGGGCTGATCCGGGTGCGGAACAAGCCCCGGCTCGGGTGGCAGGTGAAGACGCGGAACCAGCGCGATGTCCCACTGGTGCCCGCGCTGGCGGACGTGTTCCGGCTCCACCTCGCGGGCCGGACCTGCGGGCCGGTCTTCCGGCGGCGGAAGTGGACGGACGACGGCCAGCAGTTCGATGCGTCCTCGACCGCGGCTCTAGAGCGGGAACTCACGCGTCGGCTCACCGACCAAGCCGCGACCCAAGGCGATCCCGACCGGGGTGCCCGGTTGCGTCTGGCCGACGGTATCTGGCGAGACATCGGGGCGGTGGACGAGAACCGGGTGCGGATCGAGTTCATCCGGGCGGCGCGGGCCGCTGGTTTGGTCGGGCAGACGGCCCCGAAGGTGTTCCGCCACCAGTTCGCGACCGCGCTACAGGAGGGTCGGGTGGACCCGCTGGTTCGTAACCTGCTTATGGGTCACGCGGCGGCCGGTTCGCGGTCGCCGGGACATGGGTTGGGGATGACAGCGGTCTACACGCACACGCGACCTGAAACCGTGCGCGAGCAACTCCTCGCGGCGCTCGCCGACCGTCCGGCGCTCACAGTCGTGCGTGAGTGGCTCGCCCGCAACAATCAATTATTCGCCTAAATATACGGTCGAAATGTGTCATAATACTTGAGTGCGACCAGATAGCTATCGCGAACCCTTGGGGTTTCACGACCCCGACTCACAAGGAGGCATAGCTCACGAAGCTGAGGGGATTGCTACCGGCGGTGGCCCACAACCATCGTCGGTCCTCCTGTCACCGGAGTGACGGGTAGGTGGCCGACGGCAACGTCGTGAGCCCAGAGACAACGCGCCCGGGCGTGGAACAGCACCGCGACCGGGCGCAGCCGGAAGGGGAGCGGGTCAGTGAAAGCAATCGGCCTGGGATCGTCAGTTGTAACCCCGCAGGGCTGTTGACGCGGGGACGTCCTCGGACGTGCGGGTGCGTGGAGCCTCCTCTTAGCACTACAGCGCGGGTTCTCTCGATGCGCAGGCGCTCATCCTCTCCATTGCCCAGATGGTTCGGCCCGTTCTATCGAGTTTGGCTCGCCTGCCGACGAATGTGGGCGGATCATTCCGCCCGGCAATACTGCTGCCCCCCGGTCCCAGAGCTAAGTTCAGGTAGGTTTCACAATCGAATCCAGGCCGAACACACACGCCGTTCCGTCCGGGCCGGACGCGACCAGTCGGGTGCCGTCGGGCGACCAGGCCAGAGCGTGTGGGTAGCACTGTTCCATAAGCACCGCGAGCCGCGCACCGGTTCGCCAGTCGACCAGGACAAGCCCGTCGCCGCGGGGGGTGGCGGTCGCGAGGATGGGCCGCGACGGGTGAACCGCGTGCGGCTTGCGGACGGCCGTCTCCCACACGCCCAGCGTGTCCCCGGTCGCCGGGTCGATTAGGAACGGCACCTGCTCGCGCATCGGCAGCACCAGAGCGGTGGACCCGTCCGGTGCCCAGAGGATGGCGGTTTCGGGGAGGACAGAACCTACCTTGCTCGAATCCGCCCGCCGGCGCTCCTCGTAGGTGTCGGTGAACTCCGGCCCCACCGGTAGGTGGCGGACCCACACCCGCCGCGAGCGAGCGGCGGTGGTGCTGAAGCACATCAGCGTCCGCTGTGTCCCTTCGCGGCCGTCGTACACCAGCACCACCCGCCCGCGGTCGTAGCTCGCCGCCTCCCATTGGCCCTCAAATTCCGTGAGAGTTCGCCGGCCGGTGTCCCCGAGCCGCCCCAGTCGGAGCTCGGACGGCCCCCGGCTCATGCGGCGCGCCTCGGCGTCGGCAGCCCAGAATTCGACCACCCACCCGTCCGCGGAGCGAAACGCCTCCCAAGCGACCTCCCCGAAGGAATTTCGCTCCCAGAGTCGCGCCTTGCGGGTTCGCAGGTTGAACTCGGCCCCGCCGAATGCCGAATCCGCCACCAGCAGTTCCGGCGACGGGAACCGCACGAGGGCCATGCGGTCGACCATGTCTTTAGGCAACTTGATCTCGCCGAGGAGTTCGCCGGTCTGCGCGTCCCACCGGCGAACGGCGGGCTCGGCCCCGGCGGTGAGTACCTCCCGACCGTTCGCGGTGAACGTGACCGTCTTCGCCGGAACGTTCCCGCCCACCGGCCGGCTCAACACCTCGCCGTCCGGGGCGGTCCAGGCCAGCACCGTCTGCTCGACCGACTGGAGCACCGCCACCGTGCCGTCCGCTCGCACGCCGACCGTGTGGGTCGTGCGGCGGTCGGCATTCGCGCTGAAGGAGGACGATGCCGGCGGTCCGAACGGCGAGCGGGTGCGGTCGATCAGGGTGCCGGTGCGTGCGTCCAGTCGCACAAGATCGTGCGAGGTGTCGATCAGCCCGACCAGCGTTCGCCCGTCCGGTGAGAGGGTGTACTGCCCGCGGGAGGTGTTCTCGCGGTAGCGGTGGGCGAGTGTTCCAACGGGCAGATCGAACAGGGCGACCGGCCGGAGCGGGTAGCCGGAACCGACGAGCAGCACGCCGTCGCCGAACTGCACGGTGATGTCGCGGTCGTCGTCGGCCGGGGTGTGGCGAAACACCTCCCGGCCGGTCCCCACGTCCCACACTTGAATGACGCTCTGGCCGTCGAACGGCCGCGGTTGGTCGTCGTATTCTTCTTCCCACGTCCCCGTCACGGTCAGGTACCGGGCGTCCGGCGAGAGGATCGGGGTCACGCCGAAGTTGAGCAGCGGGCGGAACTCACGCCGCTTCGACCGCGGGCCGACAGTGTGGACCACTACCGCGCTGGTAAACGCCCCCTCCATGTCGCCGTCGGCTTCCCGCTGCTCGGTGCTCGGGTTGCGGACGAGAACGACCACCCGGCGGCCGTTCGGGGCCAGTTCGCACCCCACCGCCCCCGGCTCGTGCGAGGCGGTGAACAGCACCTGCCGATCTGCCGTCCGCAGTACCTGGTAGCCGGCGGGGGTGGACACGAGCATCCGCCTGCCGTCGGCGGAGATGCCGCCGAAGCGGGCGTTCGCTCCCCGCTCCAGAATCACCCGGTCGGGTTCGCCGGTGCGGAGGTCGTACTCGCGGAGCGCGTTCGCGTCGGACGCGGCGTAGGAGCGGAAGTGCGGCGGCATGAGGAAGACGGTGCCGTACCGCTCGGCGAGCCGGAAGGCGGTGGTGCCGAGCCGGGCGACGACACCGGGCGGCAGCGGGGCACTGGTCATTGAAGGCGTCCTCGGCCGCGTCCGCGGCCCTCCGCGGTGCAGGGTGTGATCGGTCCCGCCGCGGGCGAAGGCGGCTCACCCGCCGGACCCGACGGTCCACGCGAGGACGATCGGTACCTCGCGTAAGCCCCGTATTGTAACCGCCTGCCCGTAGCGGCCGACATCCCCGTAACTCGATAGTGAAGCCCCGATGACAGACCACGAGGTCGCAGGGATCGGCGAGGTGTTTGGCCAGTATCTCCGCCGGTACCGGCCCTGCTTCCGCCAAACTCGGACCGCGGCCCACTTCGACAACTACTGTCGGGGACTGCTCTCCGACCTGCCCCGCAAGAGCGTCGAGCCGATCGCCCTGGCGTCGGGAACGGCCGTCCGCACACTCCAGGAGTTCCTGACCACCGCCGCATGGGACCACGAATCCGCCCGCGACCTGCTCCAGCGACACCTCGCGGGTGTGCTCGCGAACCAGCCGGCCGACGAACTCGGGACGGTCGGAGTAATCGACGAGACCAGTTGCCGGAAGAAGGGGGAACGGACGCCCGGAATCCAGCGGCAGTACCTGGGGTGCGCTGGCAAGGTCGAGAACGGCATCGTGACAGTCCACGTCGGGGTCGCGAGGGGGACGTTCCAGGCACTGCTGGATGCGGATCTGTACCTTCCGAAGTCGTGGGATGAGGACCGCGACCGGTGCGGCGAGGCCGGCATCCCGGACGACATCCGGTATCTCCCGAAGTGGCGGATTGCCCTGGACCAGTTGCTCCGGCTGGACGGGAACGGGGTCCGGTTCGACTGGCTGACGTTCGACGAGGGGTACGGGGCCGCGGTCCCGTTCCTGACCGCCCTGACCCTCATCCGGCAGAAGTTCGTGGCCGAGGTGCCGGTGAACTTCTCGGTGCGGACGACGGAAGGCGGAGAACCGCAGCGGGCCGACGCCGTGCTCGCGGCCGAGGCCGCGAGGCAGGGGCGCCGCTTCCGGCTGACCCGCCGGACCCTGCAACCACAGGTATGGCGGGCAGCGAGCGTGCCGGTGTGGGTCCGCGGGCGGGCGTACAACTTGGTGGTGGCGGTCAACGAATCGACGGCCGAGGTGAAGTATTTCGTCACCAACGCGCCCACTACGCCGCTCGGCCGGGTGCTGGCCGTGGCGTTCCGCCGGGCGACGATCGAGCACAGCTTCCGGGTGGCCAAGTCCGAGGCCGGGTTGGTGCATTACGAGGGGCGGCAATACGTCGGCCTGATCCGACACCTGATCCTGGCGCTGCTGGTGATGGGGTTCGTGTCGGCCCACACGGACCGGCTGCGGGGGGAAAAACCCACATGTGACGATGGAGCAGGTGTGCCGGGCGCTGAACGCGAGATGCGACGCCTTGTTTCGTCGGCGGCGGGGCACACCTCGGCTGCAACACACGGGCGAAGTCATCCGCTACCACCAGCGGCGGAACGAACAGGCCGCCAAATCCCACAAGAAGCAGCGGCATAGATCCGTCATCTAGACCCGCGCTGTAGTGTTAGGGCCGTCCGCGGTGACCATCAAACCCGTCGGTCTTACGAGCCGGACCCGTCTCTCTCCTTCGGAATTTCCTCGGAACTGGGACAGGCTTCTCATCCCTCGGCCATCCGGTCGAGACGCCGAACGGCCCGACGTGCAGAGGGCCGACGGGCGCATGATGTGAAGCCGAAGATCGTGGACCAAGCCAACGCCCGGAGTAACGTCCGGGATACGGGGGAAGTTCCCGGCCACTGCGAGGTGGAGCCAATTTACACAACTGCCGAAGGGGTGAAGGTGAGACGCCCAAGCAACGTACAACGACCGACCGGGACGGGTTGACGGCGGGGAAATCGGTGAGGAGAAAGAACACCGAACCGACGGTGCCACAGGAGCCGCGACAGGCGCAACCGCCCGTATATTGACCGCATCCCCTCTTCCTTCATGAGCCCGCCCCGTGGCCAAGCACAAGCCCGTTCCCGAGCGCGTGTACCCGCACGACATGCACGCGATCATCACGCCCCTCTGGGACAACACGCCGCTCTTCCCCAAATGGCCGCCCGTGGAACTGCCCGCGAAGCCGGTCCTCGATCAGCTTCTCGATGTCTGCTTCCACGCGAGCATGTTGACTGAGGAGGGGCGCCCGACGGTCTTTCGCGTCGTGCTCCTCGCCAGCGGCGCGCGGATCTCTCCCGTGGAGGGGCGGGTTGCGCCGGTCACGAAATACACCTTCAGAGAGCCCATGCCGTTCACCGAGGCGGAGCTGCGCCGCCTCGCGCCCGTCGCGGATCCGCGGAAGATCCTGATTGCGGTCGAGAACGTCGGTGACGACGCCCACCCGCGCTTGCAGATTTACGGCCTTATCGACATCGGGATGGCGCTGTGGGAGATGGCCCGGCACGAGCGGGCGATGGGGCATTCCTCGCCAGAGGCCCTCGTCGTCTCTTCGGCACGGCCAGGCGAATTGCACATCTCCCGGAGCGACAGGCCGGTGGCGCGCCTGCGGGACGGGAAGATCGTCAGCTCCACGGACAGCGTACTACGAAGCGGGCCGGTCGCCGACTTCTTCGCGGACGGCGGCGAAACCTTCATCCGCAACGCCTGCGAACTCTCGGAAATCGAGCAGGATCCGGCCGAGGACGACGGACTGAGCTTCGCGTATCAGGTATTCATCGAGTCGGTCCTGCTGCAAACCGCCGACTTGAAGCACGGCGGCACGCTACTGTTCGTCCGCGAGGAGATGGATCACGACGACTCGCGCGTTCGGGGGCGGCTGAACCTCAAGTACGTGCTGCCGAGCACGCGCCCACGCGACGCGCTGGTGTCAGCGATGGGGGCACGCCTGACGTTCAACGCTGCGACCGAGAGGCTTCAAGAGCGCCGGACGATAAAGCGGGAAGAACTGGAGGAACTGAACGCCTTGGCCGAGGCGAACGAGCAATACGAGGACGCCGCGCGTGACGCGGTGCGGTTCATCGCGTCGCTAACGGCCGTCGATGGGGCCGTCGTTCTCACAGACAAGCTGCGGATCCTCGGCTTCGGTGCGGAGGTGACGGCGAACATCTCCGGGACGGACAGGGTCCACATCGCACAGAACACCGAGGGCACGGAGACGAAGGAGGTGAGCTTCGCGGGGTACGGGACGCGACACCGCTCGGCGTTCCGTTTTGCGGGTAGCATGGAGGAGTCCGTGGCGTTCGTCATGTCGCAGGACGGCGGGATCAAGGCCGTCCGGCAGGTCGGGTCGAAACTGATGATGTGGCCGTACTTCAAGATCGGTTTCACAACGGCGCTGTCGTAGCCCTCAGAATCGCAGCGGCCACCACAGTCCGACCCGCAGTGCGCCGCTACGAACCTTGGCGCGATCGCCTTGGCGCGAGAGAGTAAGGGGGTTGTTCTCTCCAGAAGGGCGTCCTCGTGATCCCGATCCGTTATCGGAGGCCGATTCGGCTCGAAATTCCTTCCCGGGGAGCCGCCCCGAAGAAGACGTTCAGGACGGGAGCGTACAAGTTCTTCGTTGGTGCCGGCTTTCTCCTTGTGCCACGCGGATGGACAAAGCTCAAGAAGACCCGCGACTACGCCTTCCTCCGACCGCCTGCTGGCGGCCCGCAGGGACCGCCATTCGTCATTGACATTGATCTGCCATCGCGGGAGGAAGTACTCGAATTGGCTGAGCAACGCCACGCAATCGGGACGGAGTGGACCGGACGACTGGGAGAATGGGGCGTCATCTACGTCCCCGCGCACAAATCCACAATGAAGCTGGTCGATCCGTTCACCGACGCACCGCCCGTCGAGATGCCAGAAGATACCCTTGTGATCCCCGCCCACTTCAAGGTTGGCATACCACTCATCTGGACTTGCTGGGTTGATTGGAGAACTGGGACCGCCAGCTACGGAGAATCGAAGGAACGCATCCAAGGCCCACCCCTGGCACAGCCAGCGTGTCTCTTTGATGACGTGGAAACGCAGGAAGAGAATACCGCCGACGAGACAGAACGCTTCGAGGGGACGGTGCGGCGCGTCGAGCGGAACGAGTACGAGCGCGACGCGAAAGCACGCCGCCTGTGCATCGCCCACCACGGAGCCTGCTGCGTGGCCTGCGGGTTAGCCTTCGGGAAGGTGTACGGCGCTGTGGCAGATGGCTTCATCCATGTCCATCATCTGCTGCCAATCTCGGAGCGCGGCGGAGAGTACAAGGTAGATCCGGTGAACGACTTGGTTCCGGTCTGTCCGAACTGCCACGCCGTAATGCACATGAGCGACCCGCCCCTCACCGTCGCAGGGATTCGTGCCCTACTCAAAGCTAGTCGATCAGAGTGAGCAGAGTGGCCATTCCACCACCGTGCATCGGCAGTACCCCCCCAAATCTTCTGCGGCGCGGTGCGCGAGGAAGGCCCAGGTGCGGTAGCCGTAGTCGCACGAAATAGTGTCATCGACGTGGCGGGCAGATGACCGCACTGCTCCGCGAGTACACGGGGAACGGCGAGTTCTTGTCCCCGCACGCTCCCGACGAGCCCGGCTGCCACGATGACGCCTGCACCGTTCTGGCTCTGGATTGCCTCGGGGCCGCAGGCGGGATGATCGGGTCGGTGTTGTCCGCGTAGCCGGGTGGATCGGGGTCAACTTGATCGTTCGATTCCCCCCACCGCCCCGTGGGCCACGGGAGCACGAGGGAGCACGGGGAGTACATCGAGTACGCGAGCACGGGGAGCACCCCGCTGCCCACGAATCGCTTAACACGTCGAAAATTTCGCGCGGAAATCCGCCGATTCAGTGGTACAATGTGCGGAAATCCGCCGTTTTACCATTCGATTGCCCGGAATTCCCGCGGCATTCCGCATTTGCTATGTCATCAGTAAAGTGTTGCGGCGTAAGGATTTACAGCGTATTATTCCCTTGTCGCGAGCCACAAGGCCAATGTGGATGTCGCACTTCTGGCCAGACCTCAACGGGCGGCCAGTTCCACCGAAGCCCGAGACCAACGGGTAATCGGACGAACGCCGCCCGCTGAGGGCTTTCTCAACACCGAAGGAGAACGAACCGTGCCGAAGACCGACAAACCTGCCTCGGGGCTCCTCGCGGAGTTGCTCGAAGGTGTCGAGCCGAAATCCCGCCGTCGTCCCAATAAGGCCGACCGCAAACGTCGGGAGTTGCGGGATCAACTCTGGCCCGGATCCGCGGGATGGATCTGGGACATCAACGACACCGAGGGCGTCGTCGGGTTCGCCACCATGTCGCGGCTCACGCCGTGGGTGCTGCACCTGATCAAGATCCTGTCGAACGGGGACAAGACGGGCGATCCGGGGTCGGCGCTTCTCGAGTTGTGGTGCCGCGACTTTGGCCAAGGCATCATCTCGATCAAAGACGAAGCGGAGTGCGCCTACGCCTCCGGCTACAGCAGCAACCGGGCGCTGCGGACGTGGCGCGGCCACATGCTGCGGTTGGTCGAGTTGGGGTTCATCAAGGTGAAGGCGGACGGCATCCACGAGTACGGCCAGGTGCTGTTGCTCAATCCGCTCGCGGTCTGCGCGCGCCTGAAGAAGGAGGGCAAGGCTCCGGACGAGTGGTGGACCTCGTTCAGTCGCCGCGCCACCGAGATCAGCGCGACCATCCCGCCGCCGATCGACTTCACGCCGCCGGTCGAGACGCCGACCGCGTAACGGTCCGAAGGCCGTTCGCGAACCGCCGCATAGCGGTACTGTCAATTTGGACACAATCTGTTCCATTGGAGATGAGAGGCGACACATGGGATTGGCAATCGGAGGGACGGCGGAAGTTGATGTGCGGTACACCTTCACCGCGCAGTACCTGTGCGGAAGTGCACTGTTCGCTCACCGGTGCGCGGAGATCGAGCAGGCCGACCCCGCCACGGTGGACGAGAAGACGCGGACTGAATACCGCGGCCTCGCCGTCGCCGCGATCATGCAGTCGGCCGCGGCGGTGGAAGCCGAGAGTGCCGAGTTGACGTTGCACGGCCCGGGGAACCACGTGGGCTCGAACGGGATCGACAGACAGGCCCGCGACTTCCTTCTCCCTCTGGCGGATGTCATCGACGGGCTCGACGCGCTGACCCGGTACAATACATGAACCCGCCGACGGTGTCCCATACTCTGACATGAGGTAACGTCTCCGCTACCGGACACCGCCATGATCCGCGTTCAGCTGCCCGCGACCGAAGCCGAACGGCTCGATGCCCTGTTCCGCTCGACCGACGACCTCACGTTCCGGGTCCGCCTCCAGATCGTACTGATGGCCCACCGGGGGCGTGCCCGCCAGGACATCGCCACCGACTTGGGCGTTCACCGCAAGACCGTGACCCGGTGGATCAACGCCTATTGTGCCGATGGACTCGACGGGCTCCGACCCAAGAAGGCCAAGGGCACGCCGGGTAACATTCCCAAGGCGTTGGCCGACGTGGTCCAGAAGTGGGTGATCGAGGGACCGGCCAAGCAAGGGCTCGACCGGGCCAACTGGACGCACGAGGAACTGGCCGATCACCTGCTCAAGACCAAGGGCATCCGCACCTCACGGAGTGCCGTCCAGCGGTTCTGCTCGGCGATCGGCATCCGCCTGTACCGCCCGACGTACCGCTACCTGCGAGGTAAGCCCGAGAAGCAGGCCCAGGCCCGGGCGGATCTGATCGACCTGGGAAACGGGCAGCGGCCGGTGAGATCGTCCTGTTGAGTCAGGATGAGGCCCGATTCCCGATGGTCCCGACGCTGTCCGCGACGCTCGGGGTCAAGGGCCACCGGCCGACCGTGGGAACCCGCGACTGCAAGGATCTCTTGTACGTGTTTGCCGTCGTCAATCTGGTCACGGCGATGGTTCACGCCAACACCCTGGAAAGCCCCAAGGACGCCAAGAAGAAGACCGGGCTCTCGAAGACCCGCCGGATGCAGGCGGCATTCGCGGCTCACCTGCGGCACGTGGGCCGGATGTACCCGGCCGAGAAGCACAAGCGGGTCGTGATCCTGATCGACAACGCCCCGTGGCACCGGGGCAAGCCGATCGACGCGGCGATGGCCGACAACCCGCACCTGGAGTTCAAGCGGTTACCGAGCTACAGCCCGCAACTGAACCCGATCGAGCGGTTCTGGAAGAAGCTGAGGCGTCGGGCCACCCACAACCGGCTGTTCGACACGCTGGTCGACCTGAAGACCTCACTCCGAGCCAGCTTGAGCTACTTCCAGACCGTCCGCCACAAGGTCAAAAGCATCATCCACGGACGGCCCAAGCGGAAGGCCACCAAATGAAACCGCATCGGTGGGTACATGTACAAGACGATCCTGCACCTGCTCGGCAAGCCGCCGTTCGACGAGGGCGCGCAACCGTGGCAAGGCATGACAACCTTGGTCCGCGTGCGCAACGAACTGGTCCACTACAAGTCGAAGTGGGGCAAGGAAATGGACCGGGTGAAGCTCTTCAAGACGCTGGAGCAACTGCGCCTCGCAACGCCCCCGTTCGTTCACCCGAACACCGTCTTCTTCCCCCACAAGTTCATCGGCGCGGCGTCCGCTGCGTGGGCCGTGCGGACGGCCGTCGCGTTCGTGAACGGCTTCTACGACCGCATGGGGATCGAGAGCAGACTGAAGCACTGCATGGATCAGTTCGCGGGGCTGTGAACGCGAAGAAACTGCGAACTACCGACATCGCGAAAGGGACACAGAAGCCGGTATCTTCACACACTGGAGATTTTGTATTTGGAGTAACGCAGTGGAAACCGATTACGGAAAAGTCGCGGACGGCTTCATTGATCGCAGCCGCGCAGCTCAGATCACCCCGACGACTTAGTTGAACGCGATCCTCCACTGCGTGGACGAGAACGGCCACGCAATCCCCCCGATCCGCATGGGACTCACGCCCCGCACGACCGTCACCGCCCACGATCAGGAATGGGCTCCCAGTTCGGGGCGGCGGCTCACCTCGACACGATCATCGGGAATATCAACTCTCTCATCCGCTCCGCCACACCGGAGCAATTCTGCCGACCGCGGGAAGCGCCGAAGATTCCGATGGTGCTGGTAGGTAGGGATGGAGTTGGAAATCACCGATGTCTGATTTCGACAGCAAAAGAGCCGCGATGCGTCGGCGAATACCGGATTGAGGTGCTCTCGAACCGTATCAGAGGACAGCAAATGGCGGACATCACCCGTAGCGAGCACGTTACGCGGAATGTGATCGGGGCACTGATCGTGGCCGGTATCGTCGGCAGCGTAGGGTACTTCTGGCAAGACGTGACTGCGGGCATCCGCTCGGGAATTTCGTGGCTCGGCGAGCCCGTCTCGATCGCGCGGTGGTGGTACGGCCTGCTCTTGCTCGTCGTGGTGCTTGGCGCGTGCATCATCGTCCTGGCCTTGGCCGTCAGTCGCGCGAAGCCGGAGCACGCGGAGTACACCGAAGACACGTTCTTCGGGTTCGTCTGGCGGTGGCGTTGGGTCGGCAGCGAGATCGACGGCCTGTGGTGCTTCTGCGTTGCCTGTGACCGCGCCGGATCGCACAGCATCGACCGCTATGAGCAGACGACGACCTTGTTCTGCCAGCAATGCCAGCGGCCCGCCGTTCGGCTGGGCATGCTGGATCAGACGTTGCGCGAGGTGCGTCGCGAGATCGACGTGAAGGTGAGGAACGGACGATGGCGGGAAGTCGTCGAGTCTCAGAAGACGCCGGCGTGACCAGCCGTACTCCGCGTTGAGGGTTCATGAGCAAGTTTTCGCACCTGATCGACGACGTGGCCGACCAGCGCAACCATTCGCTCTCGGACGTGCTGCTGAAGGCGAAGGTGCTCGCTCACCGGTTGCGCAGCCGGAAGTTCCGTGAATGGATCAACGCCGAGATCGACGGCTACGACAACCAGTGCGCGTTCCCCGCGTGTACGCGAGTCATGCTCAACAGGGCCGGGGAGTTCATCGGCCAGACATGCCAAATCGAGGCGGCCGAGGAGGGGGGCGAGCGGTTCAACTCCGCCATGTCCGACGACGAGCGGGCCGCCTTCCCGAACTTGATGCTCACGTGCTACGAGCACCACGTCGTAACGAACAATGTGGATGCGTTCCCCGTCCTGCGGCTCGCCGCGCCCGCCGACCGTTCGAGGTCGGGCCGTAGGCGATAATATATCATTCGACTAAATATCTAATAAAAACGTGTCACTATTACTTGGGGAACGACTTATCCGTTGCCCTTGATGGCGAGAACGAGTCGACGGATTCGTCCGCAGAACCGCGAGCCGATCGGAGTCACCCACCGGCGGCCCGGAGCGAACAGACCCGCCGGTCGATGGCGTCGAGCAGCGGCGCCCACTCCCGCTCCAGCGCCGCGGCGTAGTGGCGGCGGAGCTGGTCGAGGTGGGTGTACGCGACCAGCGCCGTCTTCCCCGGCGCGTGTCCCATCAGGTAGCGCACGTACCCCTCCGGCACGCCGGCGTTGTTGAGCGTCGTGGCGAACAGGTGGCGCAGATCCTTGAGGGTTGCGGCCGCCGGCCACCCCAGGCCGTTCGTGACCTTCGCGAATTCGCCCTGCACGTGGTCGTAGTCCAACCCGCCCGCGTCCCGGAGTACCCCCTCCCGAACGCGGGCGCGCTCCACCGCCGTCTTCGCGTTCGTCCGCTCGCACCGCGCCCGGTACGCGCCGATCAACTCCGCGAGTGACGCACCGCGAAGCGGCACCGGCTCCCGGCACTCGGCAACGGCGCGCCGCTCGAGGAGCAGCCCCTTGTCCCTCCCGTCACGGAACACTTCCCAGAACGGTTCCAGCCGCTCCAGGAGGGGGAACCGCTTGTCGCGCCGGCCCTTGGTCAGCAGGCCCAGTTCGGGCACGCACGGCACCGACAGCCACCCGTCGCGCACGTGGTCGGCGAACAAAACGCACGGCTCGGCCGCGCGCAGCCCGAAGACGAGAACCGGGACGAACAGCCGCAACTGGAACGCGTCGCAGGCGCGCACCAACTCGACCGCCATCGGGAGCGTGACGTCGGGCGCCGCGAGCGGGTCGCCCTTGAGTACCGGCGTCCTCGACCCGGATCGGAGGAACGGGTTGCGGAACCCCTCCGGCAGCAGCCCGCCGCGGTCCGGGTCGCACGCCCAGGCGAACACCGCGCGGACCGCGTCCGTCACGAACTGCGTGTTGCGCATCCGCCGGGTTGTGCCGGGGCGGCCGTTGCCGGTGACCTCGCGGGTCGTCAGGAACGCGGCGAATTCGAGCCGGAACTCGCGGTCGACCGTTCCGGCGGCCGGGTACCTCTTGACAACCTGGGGCCGGGCGGTGAAGACGGTGTAGTGCCGCAGGGCGCCCTCGTACCGCTGGACCGTCTTCGGATCGACCTCGCCGGCGTCGGCCCGCCGCCCGAGGTCGGCCAGGTAGCGCCCGACCAGGTCCGCGTGGCCGACCCGCGGGGCGCGGCCCGCCCCGGCCGTCCGCACGGCGCCGATCCGCGCGTCGACGTCCCGGGCGCGGGTCAGGGCCGCGAGCAGGTCGCCGGCGACCCGCTCGGACACGTTCTTCTTCGCGCCGGGGTCCCACCAGTTGAGCAGGAAGTGGCCGGCGCGCTGGTACACGCGGACCTTCTGCGGGGGCGCGATGCCGCTCGGGAAAGCGACGAACCGGCGCCAGCGGTGCGTGTCGCCGTAGCGCTCCGACCAGGACGGTTGAGCCGCTCGGGCCGCAGGTGTTTCACTCGAAGTGGACATCGCAAGGGCATCCGTACCCACCCCCGGCCTCTCGAACCGTTCGGAAGGGCCGCAGGGTTCGCCCCGTAGGCATTCGCGCCGGCACAATTCCCGGAAAATGTGCTACCATTCAGCGAGGCAGGATTGCCTCAACATCATCACGGAGGATCGCGACATGGCTCAGACAACCCCCACCTCGTTATCGCGCCGAACTCACCGTTTCCCACTGAGCGTTAGGGTCGGCGAACACGACTTCACGTTCGACCTCTGCGGCCGACGGTTCGCTCTCGGTCCGGACCGCGCGATCGACTACTACTGGATGGACTCGACCGGATTCCGGATCACCCAGAGCCGCCGCGCCGTCGATCCCGTCAACGTCCGCAACTGCGTGGGGCACTGGTGGGCGGCGATGAGGGCCTCCGGTTGGCACCGCGACCCCGACCAACTCGACCACCTGTTGCTGGCCACCAGCTACGCCGTCCTGTCCGGGGCGAAGTCGGCCCGCCAGGTGTTCTGCGACGCGCACCTGGCCCGACGCGAGACGAACCCGACGACGGAGGCACTCGCGGGGGGCGTGAACCGGCGCATCCGAGCGGCCGTCGAGAGCCGCGATCGCGCCCGGGTCGGGTGCGAACTCGACGCGATCCTCGACGCCCCAGGAGCCGTTCCGGTCGCGGAGGCCGAGGTCATGCGGCAGACCCTCGACGGGATGCTCGCACACGGTCGCGAACGGGTCCGCGAACACGACGTGGAGGGCGCCCGGCGGTTCGTGGCGCGGGTCGATGCCTGGGCGGCCGCGAAGCGGAAGAAGGGGAACCAGGGGTGGCTGCGGGTGTTCCTGAACCGGTTCGCCTACGAGTGCAAGGTCGCGTTCTACACGTGCTACGCGAACGCCTGGATCGACATCATCGCGGTCCTGCGGCGTGACCACGGCCTGGACCCGGTCGGCGAGCGGTTCCTGCGCTTCTGGCACATGCAGAACCGGCCCGCCGAGACGGACGTGTTCCGCGGCCAGGTGCTCTCGCTCCACCCGCTGTCCGGGTTCGTCATGAAGGACCCGGGCCTGATGGCCGTCGCGGGGCGGTTCTTCGGCACGGACGCGTACCCGCGGGTGTTCGAGCGCGGCGGGGCGGACGTGCCGGAGTACTGGGACCTGGTCGGGGCGATCCTGACCGCCGGGCACCAGTACCGGCAGGCGCTCGACCGGCGGGTCGCGCGTCGGGGCGCCGGCGCGACGGTGGCGCCGCGGGGCGAACGGGCGACCGACGGCGAGACGATGTCCGCCCACGGGTTACTGGAGGATTTCGCGACCGCCCGGGGCATCCGGTGTCCGGGGTGCGGGGGCGAACTGCGCCTCGGAAGTGTCGATCCCGCCGCACCCGGATCGGACGCGCGGGCGACGTTCGTGTGCGCCCCCTGCCGGCGGGACGTGTCCGTCGTGATCCGGCGGGCCGACCTCGTTTCCTGGTGCGGTCGCGTCGAGTAGGTCGAACCGACCGACTCGCGCCCTTGTCGTCCCGCGCCCGTCCGACCACGACCGCCGATCCCGGCGGTCGTGTACTTTTTACCAACGCGCAGCCGGCATTTTGCCCCCTCACTCTGGCACGGTCGTCGGTGACGCGATTCGACAGCGGCTGGCTATTTCTGGCAGCCGATCGCGGCCCGTCGTCTTCCTGTCGCAGGGGGCCGTACCCGTCTTCGATTCGCCACGGCCCGACGGTCGACGCTCGTTGAACCGATCGTGAACCGCCGGGCCCCATCGTTCCCGGCACCCCGCCGGGGTTTTCGTGCGCCGCGGGGCACCCGGCGTTCGGGTTCTCGGCACCCGTCGAGAAACGCTCTGCGGTCGAACACCCGTCCCGCGCCGGTCGGCACGTTGCCGACCGGCGCGGTTCCATTTCCGATAGGAGGTTCCGACATGTTGACCTGCGGCAATCACAAACTCGGCCGGCACCGGATCTGGGGCTTCTCGCTCCCGTCCGGCCCACGCGGGACGTGCGCCGGCATGACCCCGACGTGCGGGGACCACTGCTACGCCCTCGCCTTCGAGCGGTACCGGCCGGCCGCGGCCGCCGCGTACCGGCGCAACCTCGCCCTGGCGCGGCGGCGCGACTTCGTCCGGCGCGTCCGGGCGTTCCTCGTCGCCCACGCGGTCCGGATCGTGCGCGTCCACGTCGGCGGCGACTTCTACTCGGCCCGGTACGCCCGCAAGTGGCTGCGAGTTATGCGCCGGTCGCCGCGCGTGCGGTTCTACTTCTACACCCGCTCGTGGCGCGTGC
>CAYUHJ010000049.1:0-28109 GCA_964444365.1 uncultured Alcaligenaceae bacterium
CGCTCAAGTTCCAGGAATTCGATGATGTCTCACTCCTGGCCGCGTGAAGTATAGCAGACCGGCCACCACCGTAGTCCGCTTCCCCAACTTTCGTATAGCGATTAGCACTACGTCTTCCGGTCGCATCGGCAGCAGCGGCTTGTCCCGTCGGGCCAGGTTTCGGTACTCGTCGGCCCCGGACACAGGGCGAGGACGACGATCCCGTCGCCGCTCATACCGAATTCCGTGGAATCGAATGGCACTTCCTGAAGTCGGAAGTGGTGTCGTGGTCGGTAGATAGTCGCGGGACGGTCGGATTGCGAGGATGTGGTTACGACCTCCACCGCCCCAGCCCGGACGTCCCGCGATGGCCCACCCGACCCGCTCGCGCACCCGTCGCCAGATCCAGGCCCTGCGCACCCGGTTCGCCCAGCGCGATGGGTTGCCGTTTGCCGACGTGCTGCCGGCCCAACGGATCGAACAGGCCACCCGGGATCACGGCGGCGGGTGGCGGGAGGACGTGTTCAACCCCGTCCTCACCTGGGTGGATCATTTCGTCGGGCGCGGTGGTGCAAGGGGTCAGCGTTCGTCCAGCTCGAATTCGATGCTGGCGAGCAGCTTGCCCTTGGGATCCCAGAGTTTCGCGGTGTGCTTGCCCGTCTCGTTCCCGGCCTAGTTGAAGTGGACCGCCCGCATAAACCCCGGGTTACGGACGGTGAACACGGTGCCAGGTTCGTAGGCCTTGTCATCGTTCACGGCTGCGGGCGTCTGCTTGTCGAGGAACCTGAACGGCACTTCTTGGCAGCGGTCCTCGGCGAACTCCACATCGACAAAGTACATAGATCGGAATTGCCCCTCCGGGAAAACACCGGGGACCCCGAACGTCCCGAGGACATCGTTAATCGGCCCGAGTTTCAGTCCGCGGGTGTCGATGATCGGGGGGACGGTGATCGGGCCGAGTTCGACGTCGGTCGAACTGACGTAGTGGGCGTTCACGCTCACGCTCACCGCGTACGGCTCGTCGATCTGGCGGAGCAGGATCGGCTTGGGGAAGGCGGCCCGCCGCCAACCGGCCCCACCCTTCGCCGGCTTCTTCTCATCGTCCCCTGCGGCGAAACGGTCCGTCGCGAGGCCGAGCATCGGCAGGCCAAGGGCGACACCGGCGACACGAACGAACGCTCGGCGGGACGGTGGCAAGTCTGCGGTCGGTTGGGTCATGTGGCGGCTGCCGTGTGAACGGGGTTCGTGTGGGGTCGGTTACAGCACGCCGTACGTGTCGAACACTTCGCGGAGGGTGCGGCCGGCGAGCAACTCGCGCCGCGAGTGCGACTCCTTTTCGGCCTTCTCGACGGCCCGCTCGACCACCGCCGGCAGCACCGCTTTCGGAATCACCGCTATGCCGTCGAAGTCCGCGAACACGGTGTCGCCGGGGTGAACGAGCACATCGCCACACCGCACCGGCACGTCGTAGGCCATCACGCGCCCACGGCCCATCGAGTCGAGCGGGCGGATGCCGGTGTAGTAGACCGGGAAGTTCAGATCGATGATCTTCAGGCAGTCGCGGACCTGGCTGTCGCACACGCACCCGACCGCGCCGCGGCACCGCGCGGCCGTAGACATCAGCTCGCCCCACGGCGCGTTGGTGCCGGCGAAGTCGGTCGAGTGAACAATCACGTCGCCCGGCGTCAGCGCGTCGATCGCCTCGATCTCCAGCCCGTAGGGGTTTCGCTCGTCGGCGTAGTCGGCTTCCATCCAACGCACGGTGCGGGCGCGGCCGATGAACCCGCACCGCTCGCGGTCGGGCAGGAGCGGGCGCAGCCGGTGGTGCATCGCCTGCTGGCGGTGGCCGAGCGCGTCGAGCACGTCGCACACCGCGGCCACATAGGAGCGCTCCTGCAGCCGCTCCCACAGTTCGGACTCGGTCATCGGGGTCTCTCAGCGGACGGTGACGAACTCGTGGTGGTTGAACAGCACCAGCACCAGCGCCGCACGGCGGTCGGCGGGCGGCTTGGCGTCCGCGAGGAACGCCGCGCACTCCTTCGCCTCGGCGGCCGTCGGCGGCCGGCCGATCACGCGAACGAAGGCCGCGTCGGTGAACTTCGCGGGGTCGGACTTGGCGGACAGCTCCTTCGCGAGCGCCTTCGCCATCGCGTCGCTGAGCGGGCTGTTCACCAGCGCGAGCGCCTGCTGCGGGACAACGCTCTCCCGCCGCTGGTAGCACTCGCTTACCCCGGCCGCGTCGAACAGCTTGAGCAGTTCCATCTGCTTCTCGTGCGCGTGGCGGAAGTACAGGCTGCGGCGGTACACGGTCAGCCCGGCCGCCTGGTCGAGTTCAGGCCCACCCATCCGCGGGTCGAGCTTCCCGGCCACGAACAGGAGTTGGTCGCGCACCGCCTCGGCTTCCAGCCGGCGCGGGGGCACCCGCCAGAAGTAGTCGTTGTCGCGGTCGAGGCTCGCGTTCTTGCCGTCGGGCGTGGACGCCATCCGGTACGTGCGGCTCGTGACGATCAGTTTGTGAAGGTGCTTCATCGACCACCGGTGCGAGACAAGTTCGGCCGCGAGCCAGTCGAGCAGGGCCGGGTGAAGCGGGCGGCGGCCGTTCTTGCCGAAGTCGAACACGCTGGGCACCAGCGGCTGGCCGAAGTGCCGCATCCAGATGTGGTTCGCCGCGACGCGGGCGGTGAGCGGGTTCTTCGGGTCGGTCAGCCAGTCGGCGAGCGCGAGCCGCCGCCCGGTGCTCGCGCCCACCGCCTTCACCGCCGGGAACGGCACGTTCAGGAACGCCGGAACGCCGGGCGTCAGCGGGTTGGCCTTGTCCGGGGTGCGCTCGTCGCCGCGCTCGTACAGGTACGTCGGGGCGTTCGGGTCGGCGTCGTAGGCGCGGGCCAGCCCGTCCTTCTTGGTGTCCTTCTCGCCAGCCCACGGGTCGATGCGCACGCTGTGCGGCTCGAACACCGCCCGCACCCGGTAGTATTCGGTCTGCTTGATCGGGTCGTACATGTGGTCGTGGCAGCGGGCGCACCCGATGGTCAGCCCCTGGAACGCCTGAAACGTGTGATCGACCGTGTCCTGCAGCCACTTCTCGCGGCTGAGCATCTTGTAGTTGCGGGCGAGGTAGCCGGTGGCGCGCAACACCTTCGGGTCGGCCGGGTCTGCTGCGTTCCGTCGAGCCTCGCTCGACAAGAGAAGCTCGTCGCCGGCGAGCATCTCGCGGATCATCCGGTCGTACCCGGCGTCGGCGTTCAGGCTCTCGACGATCCAGTCGCGCCACCGCCAGACGTGCGGCTGACTGTCGCGGACCTGGTTCCCGCCGGCCCACCCGGCGAAGTCCGAGTACCGCCACACGTCCATCCAGTGCCGGCCCCACCGCTCCCCGTACCGCGGGCTGGCGAGCAGCTCGTCCGCCACCTTTTCGAACGCCCTCGGGTCGGTGTCCTTCTCGAACGCCGCGACTTGCTCCGGGGTCGGCGGCAGGCCGATCAGATCGAAGTACACGCGCCGCAAGAGGGTTCGCTTGTCGGCGTCCGGCCGCGGGGTCAGTTCGTGCTCGCGGTGCCCGTCGGCGATGAAGCGGTCGATGGGGTTGAGCGCCCACCCGTCGCCGGCCGTTGGGACCGCGGGACGCGCCACCGGCTCGAACGGCCGCCACGGGTACGACGCGAGGAACCGCTTGTACTTGCCCAGCGTCTTTTCGGCCGCCTTCAGTTCGGCGGCGGTGGGCTTGTCCTTCGGGTCGCCGGGAAAATGTCCGGTCAGCACTTCGAGCAGGTTCGTGACGCCGTCGCCGTCGGTGTCTTCGTCCGCGGCCGCGTCGAACCGGGCCGCGATGTCGGTCGGCTTCTTGGCCGCCTTCAGCTCGCCGCGCAGCTCTTCGAGGCGCTCGCCGAACGGGTTCCGTGGCTTGTCGGCGTGCGGGTCGGTGTCGCCGGGCAGGTGGCACAGCCGACAGTCGTTCACCGCCGCCGGAAAGTACGGCCCGGTGTGGAGCGCGAGCGCCTGCTTGTGTGCGGGCCTGGCGAATGCGTCCGCGGGAAGCAACCCGACGGCGGCGAGTGCGAATGCGAAGACGCGGTACATGGCTGCCCCGGGTGTCAGGCGATGATGCCGGTGATCGGCTTGCCGAAGTCGAGCTCCAGCCGCTTGCGGCCGGGCACTTCGAGCTTCCGCGGGTCGAGGCCGAGCTGGTGCAGCACGGTGGCGTGGATGTCGGTCACGTAGTGCCGGTCCTCGGTGCCGTGGAAGCCGATCTCGTCCGTTTTGCCGTGAACGACGCCGCCCTTGATCCCGCCGCCCGCGAGCCACGCGCTGAACGCCTGCGGGTGGTGATCGCGGCCGTCGCCTTCGGCCCCCGGCGAGCGGCCGAACTCGGTCGCCCACACCACCAGCGTGTCCTGCAACAGCCCGCGCTGCTTCAAATCCGTGAGCAGCCCGGCGATGGGCTTGTCGGCCTGATTCGAGAGCTTGGTGTGGCTCTCCTTGATCTTGCTGTGCGAATCCCACTCGCCGCCGCCGCCGCCGCCGTGGAACACCTGCACGAACCGCACCCCGCGTTCGACCAGTCGCCGGGCCGCGAGGCACAGCTTGCCGAACGGGGCCGTTTCCGGCCGGTCCATGCCGTACAGGGCGCGCGTCTTGTCCGACTCCTTTTCGATCTGGAGCGTCTCGGGCACCGCGGTCTGCATCTTGAACGCCAGTTCGTAGCTCTTGATGCGGGCGGCGAGTTGCGGGTCGTCCGGGTAGTCGATGCCCGACAGCCGGTTCAGCCGGCCGATCAGCCCGAACTCCTCCTCCTGCTCCTTCGCCGACTTGCCCTTCGCCCGCGTTCCGAACGGCAGCGGGGTGGCCCCGTCCAAGTTCAGGCGCACGCCGGCGTGCTCCGGGCCGAGGTACGACGCGCCGACGGCCCAGTCGCCGCCGCAGCAGTCGCCCGGCGGCGCGCCCAGCACGACGTACTCCGGCAGGTTGTCGGCCAGTGCGCCCAGCCCGTAGCACGCCCACGAGCCGACGGTCGGGTGCGCGCCCTCGCGGAAGTGCCGCCCGGTGTGGAACTGCAGCATCGCCCCGTGGTCGTTGTCGGTCGTCCACAGGCTCCGCACGACCGCCAGCTCGTCGGCCATTTCCGCCGTGTGCTTCCACCAGTCGGCCGCGAGCAGCCCGCTCTTGCCGTACCGCTTGTAGCCGCAGTTCAGCCCCATCAGCGTCTTGCGGTTGCCGTGCTTCGGGTTGCCGCCGACAACGTCCTTCGCTTCGGTCTTCACGGCGTCCGCGAACGGCGTGTCGGCGATCGATTTGCCGGCGTACCGGTTCAGCGCCGGCTTCGGATCCCAACTCTCCAGGTGCGAAACGCCGCCGCACAGGAAGATCCAGATGACGCTCTTCGCCTTCGGCGCGTGGTGCGGGCCGCTGCTCACCCCGGTCTTCGGGTCGGCGGCGCGGGCCACACCGTCCTTGAACAGCAGCGCGCCGAGCGCCAGCCCGGTGAACCCGAGGCCGGTGTCGGCGAGGAACGAGCGGCGGGTGGGGGTCACGCGGCACCTCCGGGGCAGTACAGGGTGGCGACCAGCGCGTACAACCGGGCGACGCGGACGAGGTCGTCGATGTTCACCCATTCGGCGGTCGTGTGGGCGCCGCCGGCCGTCGGCCCGTGGGTGATGGCCGGGATGCCGGCGTTCGACCAGAAGCAGTTGCCGTCGTCCACGAACGGCTTGCCGCCGACCGGCAGGCGCTCGCCCACCAGGGTCGAGTACGCGGACTGGAACAGCGGCACGAACGGGTCGCCGGTGTCGAGCCGGAAAGCGTCCCGCATGAGCCGCGTTTCGACCTCGACGGCGGCTCGGGTGTCGGCGGCGAGGCCGGCACACAGGTCGCGGAACTCGCGGTCGGCGTCCGCGAACCGCGTCCCCGGGAGCCACCGCCGGGTACCTTCGAGCCGGCACGTCTGCGGGAATTCGTTGTAGATCGAGCCGCTCTGGATGGTGCCCACGAACGCGCTCTCGGCCCCGGCCAGCGGGTCGGCGCTCCGCGACAGGCGCGCGTCCAGCCGGCCGATCCGCGCCACCAACTCCGCACCGGCGGCGATCACGCTCGGCTCGTTCGGCCGGTTCACCTCGTGGACCGGCGGCCCGTCCCGGCGGATCGTCGCCGCCCAGGTGAACCCGCCGCGGCCGATCACCGGCAGCGCCGCGTTGAAGTATTCGGGCAACAGCGCCGCGTCCCCGACGTGCCCCTCGGCGATGAGCTGGTTCAGTTGGCGGCCGTCGCCCCACGGCGCCTCGTGCAGGTCGTGGGCGGTCAGCAGGATACCGCCGCCGACGAGTCCGCCCGCGTCCCGAACCGCGCGCATCGCCTCGACGGTTGCGGCGATCCCGGCCTTCATGTCGGCCGAGCCGCTGCCGGTGAGGCGGTCGCCGCTCACCTTAGCCGCCGCGAACGGCAGGTGGACGGTGTCCAGGTGGCCGTTGAACTGGAGCACGCGCCCGGGGCGGCCGGACGACAGCCGTGCGACCACCGCGGGCGCGTCCGGGTGCCCCGCGTCCGGCCGCCGCACCTCGAAGCCGTCTTCGGTGAGGATCGCGGCCAGCTCGTCGGCCGCGGGGCGCGCCGAACCGGTCGGGCTGGGCTTGGAGATGAGCCGCACGGCGGTGTCGAGCAGCCGGTCGCGGTTGACGGCGGCGCACACCGCCGGGAGCGGGTGCGGGCCGGTCGCGCGGGGTTCAGTTCTCATCGATGTGCCGCTCCAGTGCCTTAACCGCCGCTGCCTTCGGCCCATCTCGGAACGCCGCGACCAGTTCCGCGTGGTGGGCGTGCAGCCGCATCAGGTCGTCGCTTTCGCTGTGCGCGCGGACGGTGTCCCAGAAGTGCGCCCGCATCCGGCTGACGATGGTCTGCCAAATGGCGAGCAGGTCGGGGCTGTCGGCCCGCTCCAGCAGGTACCGGTGGAACGCCACGTCGAGTTGCGGGAGCTCCTGCCACTCCCGCAACTTGCACGCGCGCTCCATGCGGAACAGCACGTCGTCCCAGTACCGGAAGTCGGCGGCGGCGAGGCCGTCGAAGATCTGCTTGAGCGCGTACACCTCGATCGTCTTGCGGACCGGCAGAACGAGTTCGCGAACCGCCTCCGGGGCGGGCGGGGCGACGGTCACGCCGCAGTTCGGCTTGGCGACGAACAGCCCCTCGCTGGTGAGCAGCGACAGCGCCTCACGGACGGGGCCGCGGCTCACCCCGAACCGCTCGGCGAGCGTCGCCTCGGACACCCGCTCGCCGGCCGGCAGCCGGCCGCTGAACACGTCCTCGCGCAGCCGGTCGGTGATCTGTTCGCGGGTACTCAACACCGCCCGGTTGCGGGACATGGTCACGGCCCTCGAAGAATCTTTAACTTTCCTGTTGACGAGTTTATCGCTCAGGGTATAAATTGTCAACAATCCTATTCTGGATTTGTCAGCGGATTCCGGTCGATCCGCTGCCGCGGCCACCCGAGTGCCCTCAAGTCCGCTCGCGGTCGCGACCATTTCTCTCCCTTCTGCGACCGGCGAGGTGTCTGTCATGCTGCGACCGTCGTTCGGCAAGCGGTGCGGGTTCACACTCATTGAGTTGCTGGTGGTGATCGCGATTATCGCGATCCTGATCGGGCTGCTGCTGCCCGCCGTCCAGAAGGTCCGCGAGGCCGCGGCGCGGATGAGCTGCTCGAACAACCTGAAGCAGATCGGTCTGGCGGTTCACAACTACCACGACCAGTTCGGCAAGCTGCCGGTGAGCCAGTACGGCGACTACAGCGCGCCGGCGGCGTTCGGCGGGTTCAGCTACAGTTCGCAGTCGTGGAGCTTCCTGGCGTTCATCCTGCCGTTCGTCGAGCAGGACAACGTGTTCCGCACCGGGAACATCCCGACCGCAAGTTTGGCCGCCAGTTCGGGCCGGGAACAGCCGGTGAAGGCGTTCCTGTGCCCGAGCGACGAGATGTCGTCGCTGCGCACCTTCAACCAGCGGTCGCGGTACGCCAGCGGGACCAACTACGTGGTCGGGCTGACGAACTACAAGGGGGTGATGGGGAGCAACTTCAACTACGGGGATTACGCCAACGCGACCCCGGCGTTCGTCGACGGCGGGGACGGGTTCTGGGGGGCCAACGGGCTGTTCTCGCTCGACATGTGGCGGCGGCCGGTGGCGCTGGTGGCGATCAGCGACGGCACCAGCAACACGTTCCTAGTGGGCGAAGACATCTGGACGCCACAGTACGCGAACGGCAGCCAGCCGGGCAACGGGTTCTCGTGGGCGCATTCGGTCGAGGCCACGCTCTCCTGCGCGATGCCGCCGAACAACCTGCGGCGGATCGGCGGGGCGCTGATCGACGTGAACAGCACGGATCAGGGGCACTGGGGGAGCTACCACGGGTTCAAGAGCAAGCACAGCGGCGGGGTGCAGTTCGTGTACGCCGACGGGGCGGTGCGGTTCGTCCGCGACGCGATCCCGCTCGCCACTTACCGGGCACTCGCGAGCTACGCCGGCGGCGAGGTCATCGCCGACGCCCCGTGAGGTCATCACCCCAACCCCCGCGGAGGGTGGTCATGCGCCCGATCAATTCATTCGCACTGGTATTGCTCGTTTTCGGCCTCGCCGGGTGCGGCGGGTCGGAAGCGAAGTTGGCCCCGGTCAAGGGCACGCTGACCGCCGACGGCGCGGCCGTGCCGAGCGGGAATGTGACGTTCTACCCGGACGCGGCGAAGGGGAACGCCACAAAGCACCAGCCGGCCGGGCTGCTCGCCGACGGCAAGTTCGAGGTGTTCTTGCCCGGCGGCCAGAAGGGCGCGCCGCCGGGGTGGTACAAGGTGGTGGTATACGCGGTCGACGACCCGCAGCCGGGCAAGCCGAACAGGTACTTCACCCACAAGAAGTACGCCGACCCGGGCACCACCCCGCTGGCGGTCGAGGTGGTCGAGAACCCCGAACCCGGCCGCTACGACTTCAAGCTCGACGGTGCTCCGCCGAAGTGATGTTGTGGAAGGGCCGCGACGTCACTTCGGCGGAGCGGCTCGACAAGTGACGGAGGCCCGATGACCGAGTTCCGCTACGAGAAGCTGACGTGGCCGGAGGTGAACGCGGCGGTCGCGCGGCGGCCGGTGTGCGTGCTGCCGGTCGGCAGCGTCGAGCAGCACGGCCCGCACCTGCCGCTCGACGTCGATGTGGTCTGCCCGCAGGGGGTCGCGCACGGGGCCGGGCGCGAAATCCCCGACAGGCTGCTGGTGCTGCCGACCCACTGGAACGGCTACACCGCCCACGTCATGGACTTCCCCGGTACGCTGAACGCGCACCACAGTACGCTGCTCGAATCTGTCCTCGACGTCACCCGCAGTCTGGCATACCACGGGTTCAAGAAAATCCTGCTCCTGAACGGGCACGGGTCGAACTTCCCGATCCTCGACCTCGCGGCCCGGCGCACCAACCTCGAAACCGACGCCGAGTGCGCCGCGCTGTCGTGGTGGGGCCTGCTGACGGTGGACAAGACGTTCCTGCCGAACTGGCGGGAGAGCAAGTTCCCCGGCGGGTGCGCGCACGCCTGCGAACTCGAAACGTCGCTGTACCTGTACCTCGATGGCGGGAACGTGCGGCGGGATCTGATCCGCGACGGCGCCATCAAGTTCAACGAGGAACACAGCCCGTTCCTGTGGCTCGACCTGTTCGCCTCCGGGCCGATGGCGTTCGTGCCGTGGACGAGTGCGTACTCCGACACCGGGGCGTTCGGCGAGCCGGAGAAGGCCACCGCAGAGAAGGGCGAGCGGGCGTACCTCGAAGCCGTCAAGCAACTGGTCGCGCTCGTCTCGTGGTGGAAGGACCGCCCGCGCGATGTCCGGCGCGACCACCACGCCAGCCCGCCGACGTTCCCGCTGCCGTGGGGCCAGCGGCCGTTCCTGTACCCCGAAGGCGGCCCGCGATGAAGATCACGAAGGTGGAAGCGATCGTGTTGCGGTTGCCGCAGGTGAGCGCCGCGGCCGACGGCACCCAGGACACCTGCCTCGTCCGCATCGACACCGACGCCGGTGTCAGCGGGTGGGGCGAGGTCGATTCGTGCCCGGAGGCCGTGAAGGCCGTCATCGACGCCCCGATGTCGCACTCCAACTGCTCCGGGCTGGCGCGCGTCCTTGTGGGGCTGGACCCGCTCGCGATCGAGGTGTGCAACCACCGGCTGCGCGTGGCGACCAACTACTACTCCAGCGGCGGGGTGGCCGTCCACGCGATGGCCGGCATCGACATGGCCCTCTGGGATATCGTCGGGAAGGCGCTCGACAAGCCGATCTACCAGCTCCTCGGCGGGCCGTTCCAGACGCGGTTCCGGGCGTACTCGAGCGTCCTGTTCGGCGACACGCCCGCCGTCACCTATGATGCGGCGCGGAGATGGGTCGATCGCGGGTTCACCGCCGTGAAGTTCGGCTGGGGACCGATGGGTCAGTCGGCAGCCGGCGATATCGCCCTCGTCCGCGAGGCCCGGCGCGGCCTCGGCGGCGCGGATTTGCTCATCGACGCCGGCGAGTGCTTCGACGCCCGCACCGCGATCCAGCGCAGCCGGCAGTTCGCCGAGTTCCGCCCGTACTGGCTCGAAGAGATGCTCCACCCCGACGACCTCGCGGGCTACCGGCAGTTGTCCGCACAAAGCCCGACGCCGATCGCCGCCGGGGAGACCGCCGCGCGGGAGGCCGAGTTCCTGCGCATGCTCGACGAGGGCGGGCTGGACTGGATCCAGCCGGACCCGTCGCGGTGCGGCATCTCGACGATGCTCGCGGTCGGCCGCGGCGCGACCGCCCGGCACAAGCGGGTGTGCAACCACACCTTCAAGAGCGGTGTCACCATCGCCGCGAGCCTGCACGTGATGGCCGCGCTGCCCGGAACCGACGTGGTGGAGTTCTGCATGGCCGATTCGCCGCTGCGGCACGACCTGACCCACGAGCGGTTCGACGTGGTGGACGGGTTCACCGCGCTCTCCGACCGGCCCGGCCTCGGCGTCACGGTCAACCTCGAAACCGTCGCCAAGTACCGGGTGGCGTAAATGGGAGCACCAGAACCCGACCGCCCGACCAGCGCGCGGTACGTCACCCTCACCTACCTCTGCGGCCTCACGCTGGTTCTGTACCTCGACCGGATGTGCATCGGGAAGGCCGCCCCGTTCATCCAGGACGAACTCCGTTTGGCCGACTGGCAGATAGGGCTGGTTCACGCGGCGTTCATGCTCGCGTACGGGCTGTTCGAGGTGGTCACCGGGCACTGGGGCGACCGGTTCGGGTCGCGCCGGGTGCTGATCCGCATCGTGCTGTGGTGGTCGGTCTTCACCGCGCTGACCGGGGCCGTCGCCGGGTTCGCGGCGCTGCTTCTGGTGCGATTCCTGTTCGGGGCGGGCGAGGCCGGCGCGCTGCCCAACGTGTCGCGGGTGATCGACCACTGGTTCCCGCCGACGGCCCGCGGCCGGGTCCGCGGGTTCGTGCACACGCCCGCCCTCGTCGGCGGGATGGTGGCGCCGCTCGCGACCGCATACCTCATCGAGTTGCTCGGCTGGCGGTGGGTGTTCGCGGTGTTCGGCTCGCTGGGGGTCGTGTGGGCGCTGCTGTTCGGCCGGTGGTTCCGGGACCGCCCCGCCGACCACCCCGCGGTGAACGCGGCCGAGCGCGAGCTGATCGGCCCGCCGCCCGCGGCCGCGCACCCTGGGCGATTGCCGCTCCGACCGATCCTGCGGAGCCGGAACGTGTGGCTGCTGTCCGGGGTGCTGGCGAGCGGGTCGTGCTGCGTGTACCTGATGTTCGCGTGGTACCCGACCTACCTGGAAAAGGTCCGCGGGGTGTCGAACGTCGAATCGGGCTGGTGGAAAAGCCTGATCATGTTCGGCGGCGCGGCCGGGTGTCTGGCCGGCGGGTGGGTCGCGGACCTCGCCCGGCGCCACGTCCCGAATCCGCGGTGGACGTTCCCCGTCGTGGGCGGGCCGGCGTTCGCCCTGGCTGCCGCCGCGCTGGCGCTGGGCGCGTTCGCGAACGCGGTGGAGTGGAAGAGCGCGTTCCTGGCGGTCGCGTGCTTCGGGATCCACTGCCACGCCGGGTCGTGGTGGGGCGCGAACAGCGCCATGAGCGCGCCCCACACGGCCGCGGTGTTCGGGGTGATCAACTCGTTCGGGGTGCTGTCCGCGGCGGTCGCGCAGGTGGCGTTCGGGTCGGTCCCGCGCGAGCGCTGGGACGCCGCGTTCCTCGCTTCGGCCGGGCTGCTCGCGGTCGGGTCGCTGTGCTGGCTGTCCGTGGACGTGCGGAAGCCGGTGTTCCCGGTGGAATCGGTTGAGGTGCCCGGATGAGAATCATGACCTTCGCCGCGTTCGCCGCGTTCGCCGCGTTCGCCTTAGCTGTGCTAAACGGCTCCGCTGCAGTCCGAGCCGATGCCCCGACCGGCGAGCAGATTTACCGCAAGCAGTGCGCGTCGTGCCACGGCGCGAACGGCGAGGGGACGAAGAAGTACCCGCACGCGCTGACCGGCGACCGGAGCGCGAAAGAGCTCTCAAAGGTGATCGCCGCGACCATGCCGGAGGACGACCCCGGCGCGTGCGTCGGGGCCGACGCGGACAGGGTCGCGGCGTACATCCACGACACGTTCTACTCGAAGGCCGCGCGGGAGCGGAACCACCCGCCGCGGGTCGAACTGTCGCGCCTCACCGCGGTGCAGCACCGGAACGCGCTCGCGGACTTGGTCGGCAGCTTCCGCCCGGACGCCCCGAAGCCGGACGAGCAGCGGGGGCTGCGCGGCGAGTACTTCCCGTGGCAAGAGGACATCGTTTCCGGCTTCTACCCGGACAAGGCCCGCGCCCTCGACCGCACCGACCCGACCGTCCGGTTCGACTGGACCCAGGGGCCGCCCATCAAGGAGCCGAAGCCGGGCGAAGGGTACTCCGCGCGCTGGACCGGTTCGTTCTTCGCCCCGCGCTCCGGGGACTACGAGTTCACCATCCGGTCCGAGAACGGGGTGCGGCTCTGGGTCAACGCCCCGGCGCCGTTCCCGCACAACAACGCGGCGCAGTCGGCGGACCCCAGCCCGAAATCGCTCATCGACGCGTGGGTCGGCGCGGGCACGCCCACCGACCACCGCGGCACGGTGCGGCTGCTCGGCGGGCGGTGGTACCCGATCCGGCTGCAGTTCTTCAAAGGCAAGGAGAAGACCGCCTCCGTCTCCCTGAGGTGGAAGCCGCCGCTCGACGTGGAGGGGGAGGTTCCGGTTCGCCACCTCTCGCCGGCGCGGGCGAACCAGACGTTCGTTCCGAACACGAAGTTCCCGCCAGACGACCGGAGCCAGGGCTGGGAGCGCGGAACGGCCGTCTCGAAGGCGTGGACGCAGGCGACGTTCGACGCGGCCCTGGAGACCGCCGGTTACGTCGGCGACCACCTGAACGAGCTGGCCGGGATCGGCAACAAGGAGCCGGACCCGGCCGCGAAGGCGAAGCAATTCGCCCGGCAGTTCGTGGAGCGCGCGTTCCGCCGCCCGCTGACCGAGTCGGAGGCGAAGGCTCACGTCGATCGGCTGTTCGGTTCCACCGGGGACACGGTGCTCGGGGTGAAGCGGGTGGTCGTCGCCGCGCTCATCGCGCCGCAGTTCCTCTACCGCGACGCCGAGCCGGGGGCCGAGGGCTTCGCGGTCGCGGCGCGGCTGTCGTTCGCGCTGTGGGACTCGGTCCCCGATGCCGCGCTCCTGACCGCCGCGAAAGACGGAAAGCTGACCACCCGCGACGATATCCGCGCCCAGGCCGACCGGATGCTGAGCGACCCCCGTGCGAAGGCGAAGATGCTCGCGTTCTTCCCCGCCTGGCTGCGGCTCGACCACGCGCCGGACGTCGTCAAGGACGCGAAACGGTTCCCCGGGTTCGACCCGGCCGTCGTCGCCGACCTGCGGGTGTCGCTGGATCTCATGCTGGACGAGATCGTCTTCGGCGAGAAATCGGACTTCCGTCAGTTGCTGCTCGCGGACCACTTGCCGCTGAACGGCCGGCTCGCGGCGCTGTACGGCGCGGCCGCACCGAAAACGGGCGGCTTCGCGAATGTCGCGCTGAACGCCAACCACCGCGCCGGGGTGCTCACGCACCCGCTCGTGATGGCGGTGCACTCGTACACGGCCGAAACGTCCCCGATCCACCGCGGCGTGTTTCTGACGCGGGGCGTCTTCGGGCAGACCCTGCGGCCGCCGCAGGAGGCGTTCACGCCATTCGCCGCGGACCTGCACCCGGCGCTCACCACGCGCGAGCGGGTCGGGTTACAAACGAAACCGGCGAACTGCATGACGTGTCACGGGGTCATCAACCCGCTCGGGTTCACGCTGGAGCACTTCGACGCGGTCGGCCGGTTCCGCGCGCGCGACAACGCGAAGCCGGTCGACGCGACCGGCGGGTTCCGCCCGGCCGCCGGCGGCGAGGTGACGTTCGCGAACGCCCGCGACCTCGGGAAGTACGCCGCGGACAGCGAACAGGTTCAGGCCGCGTTCGTCGAGCAGATGTTCAGCCACCTGGTGCAACAGCCGGTCCGCGCCTACGGGCCGACCCGGCTGGCCGAACTGCGCGCCGGGTTCGCGAAGAACCGGTTCCACGTGCGTGACCTGGTCGCGGAGATCGCGACGGTGGCCGCCAAACCGCCCGAACAACCCCCGACCCCGAAAACACCCTGAGCGAGGCGAAGAACATGACCCAATCCCGCGACCGGCGCGAATTCATGCGCGACCTCGGCCTCAGCGCCGCGGCCATGCCGTTCGTACTGAACCTGCCCGGGCTGGCGTTCGCGAACCAGGCGAAGCGGAAGCAGCGGCTCGTGATCCTGTTCAGCCCCAACGGGGTCGTGCCCGAGACGTTCTGGCCCGACAAGACCGGGGAGACGTTCGTCCTCAAAGAGAGCCTGAAACCGCTGGAGCCGTTCCGCAAGCGGATGCTGGTGCTGCGCGGCGTTCACGACAAGGTCGGCGGCGACGGCGACAACCACATGCGCGGGATGGGGTGCCTGCTCACCGGCGTCGAGCTGAACCCGGGCAACATCCAGGTCGGTTCGACCTCCGCCGGCTGGTCAAAAGGGCATTCGATCGATCAGGAGATCCGCAAGCACCTCCAGAGCGACGAGGCGACCAAAACGCGCTTCGGGTCGCTCGAATTCGGCGCGATGGTTCCGGACCGGGCCGACACCTGGACGCGGATGGTCTACGCGGGAGCCAACAAGCCGATCGCTCCGATCGACGACCCGCACCAGATGTTCGCCAAACTCTACGGCCGGGTGAAGGATCAGGAGCTGCTCGGGAGCGTGCTGGACGTCGTCACCGACGACCTGAAGCGGGTCGGCCGCGTCGTGGGCGCGGCCGACCGTCGGCTGCTCGAAGAGCACGCGACCCACGTCCGCGAACTCGAAGAGGAAGCGAAGGCCGCGCGCAAGCCGACCGCGGTCGCGCGCCCCGTCCCGGAACTCGACCCCGGCCTCAAGCGCGAGAACGACCTGCTGCCGAAGATCAGCACGGCGCAGATCGACATGCTGGTGCAGTCGTTCGTCGCCGACTTCACCCGGGTCGCGACCCTGCAGTACACCTGCTCCGTCGGAAACGCCCGGATGCGGTGGCTGGGCATCGACGACCAGCACCACGAGCTTTCGCACCACGACAGCGTCGAGGCCAAGACGAAGCTCACGAAGATCAACGGATGGTACTGCGAGCAGGTGGCGTACCTGGTGAAGCGGCTGGCCGACACGCCCGAACCCGGCGGGGGCGGCACACTGCTCGACAACACGCTCGTCGTGTGGACCAACGAACTCGGGCAGGGCAGCTCGCACACCCTCGACAACATCCCGTTCGTGCTGGTCGGCGGCGGCCTCGACTTCAAGACGGGGCGCGCGCTCGATTGTGGCGGCACGCCGCACAACCGGCTGTTGCTGTCGCTGGCCCACGGGTTCGGGCTCCGGCTGAAGGCGTTCGGCAACCCGAACCATTGCGCCGCCGGCCCACTGCCGGACCTCACCTGATCCACAGTTCACAGCACTTACGAACCGTCGGACCGCCGCCAGGTGTCGCGATCCGGCGGTTCATTCGTAAGCCGGTCCGCCCGGACGGGCCCCAGAAAATCGCGCGCCCGCCGGAACTCTGGGTCCGGTCGGGTGTCTCATCATTTAGTACGTCTACGTCGCACATCGAGAAGGTGACCGAGTCATGCTAACGGGCCAGGACCTGGCGCTGCGGCTGCGCCGCGCGTACCTGACGATGCACCGCCGGGCCAACGCCGTGTTCGCCGCACATGGGGCCACCGCCGACCAGTTCGTGCTGCTGGCGCTGCTGGCTCAGGAAGACGGCGTGACCCAACAGGAACTGGCCGAACGAAGCTCGTCCGACCCGAACACCGTGCGGGCCATGCTCTTGATCCTCGAAACGCACCGATGGGTCCGCCGCGACCGGCACCCGACCGACGGCCGCGCGCGGTGCGTGAGCCTCACCCCGCTCGGGCGCCGAGCGCACGAACGGCTCGTGGCCGCGGCGAACGAGTTTCACGAGGAACTGCTCGGGGCGGTTGCTCCCGCGGAGCGAACCGTCGTGCTGTCCGCTCTCGACCGCCTCCGTGCGGGCCCGGGCGATTCCTTCGACCCGACCGAGGAGACCGCTCATGAGTTCGACCCGAACCGCACTCCTGTTACTGGCCGCGCTCGGCCCGCCGAGCGGGTTCGCCGGTGCCCAACCCCCGCAGCCGAAGGGTAAGGACGTGCCCGCCGGTGTGACCGCGCACCGCGACCTTGTGTACGTCGAAAAGGGCCACGCGCGCAACGTGTTGGACCTCTATGTGCCGAAGTCCGACAAGCCGTTACCGCTGGTGATTTGGGTCCACGGCGGCGCGTGGCAAGCCGGTGACAAGGCGAACTGCCCGGCGGTGTTTCTGACGGAACAGGGGTTCGCGGTGGCCAGTGTCAACTACCGGTTGAGTCAGCACGCCGTGTTCCCCGCCCAGATCGAGGACTGTAAGGCGGCGGTGCGCTGGCTCCGGGCGAGCGCCCAGAAGTACAACTTGGACGCCGACCGGTTCGGGGCGTGGGGCGCGTCGGCCGGCGGGCACCTCGTCACGCTCCTGGGGACGAGCGGCGGCGAGAAAGAGTTGGAAGGCAAGGGCGGGAACCCGGACGTTTCGAGCCGCGTCCAGTGCGTCGTCGATTACTTCGGGCCGACCGACTTCACCAAGATGGGCGGCAGCCACGACAAGGTTGGCTCGCCCGAATCGAACCTGTTGGGCGGTGCGGTTCAGGACCAGAAGGAGAAGGCCCGGGCCGCGAACCCGGTCACGTACGTCGATAAAGGCGACCCACCGTTCCTGATCGTTCACGGGGACAAAGACCCGGCCGTGCCGTATTCACAAAGCACGCTGCTCGAGGAGGCACTCAAGAAGGCGAACGTGCCGGTCGAACTCGTGACGATCAAGGGGGGCGGCCACGGCGGTCCGGGGTTCTTCGCGCCGCCGAAGCGGAAGCAGGTAGAGGAGTTCTTCAGCAAGCACCTGCGCGACAGCGCGAAGAAGTGAGTCACCGCCGGGGTGCCGCGCCCGCACACCGGGCCCGTTCGTTCCGGGAACTCCTACTTTTCGCCCCCGGTGACCCGCGCCGGTGCCGACGCCCGGTTCATGGTGTTGCTGTACACGCCGACGAACTCGTTCAACCCGCTCACCAACTGCACGTCCCCCTCCGGAGGCTTGGCGCCGCGAGGCAGTTTCAGCTTCACGGTGGTTTCGCGGCTCCCCTTCGGCACCGGCAGGCCGAAGATCTGCACGCCCGGCACATCGACGTAGGCGAACACCGGCCGAGCGCTCCTGACGCTCCCGGGGCACGGCGGCCCGGTCGCGTTCACCGACGGGGCGCAACACTCCTCACCGCCGACCTCGCGGGCGGGGCGTTCCTGTCCCGGCCGGAGCTCCCTAGCCCCCGTGGTCGTGCGGCGGCACTGCGACCGTCGCGTTCGACGGGGTTCAAGTCTTCGGGAAGTTGATCGCGCCGAAGTGATTCTTGGCCCGACACGCGGAACCCGCGGTGCGGTCCCGGTACTCCGCTCGGACCGCACCGCGGGTTCCGCCTGCCGAGTTCTTGTGTCCGTGATTCGGCGTTCACTCACACTTCATCAATCCTTCGCGCAGAGCGCGTAACCTGCTCCGACCGCCCGCATCTGACTGACCGAGAACGCCCGTTGCTCGTCGAGCCGACGTTTGATGCGTCTGCTACGGGGTCTCATCGCCCACACGTTCGCCCGTTACTGACAACCCAAACACACGTCGGGGGCAACGAGATGTTGCGTCGGAGGCTGTTCGTTCGATCCGCAGGTGCCCTTCTCCTTGTTCCGCTCGCGTTCGTCGCGGGGTGCGGGGACGACCGCTTCCAGAAGACGTACAAGGTCACCGGCCAGGTGCTGATGGACGGCCAACCCGTTTCCAAGGTGGCCGTCCGGTTCATCCCGAAAGACAAGTCCAAGTTCAAGATGGGCGAGACGCCGCAGGCGACGACCGACGACGAGGGGCGGTTCACGCTGTCCACCTACAACTCCGGCGACGGGGCACCGGCGGGCGAGTACTTCGTGGCGGTCGCCGAACCGGACCAGGTGCAGACCGACGAGAACGACGACACCCGCCCGGTTGGCCTGGGCAAGCAGAAGAAGGCGCCGAAGGTACCGCCGAAGTACCAGGTCGCCCAGAACTCCGGGGTGACCGCGACGGTCGAACCGAAGGACAACGCGCTCGCCCCGTTCCAGCTCACCCGGACCGGCAAGTAGCCGGGTGCCGGGCTCATTCCGGGGCCGCGCCCGCCCCGTCCTCAATCTCGTGGGAGTTAGTTGTGCCGATCGATCGACAACGTCGAGGGTTCACGCTGATCGAGCTGCTGGTGGTGATCGCGATCATCGCCATACTCATCGGGCTGCTGTTGCCCGCCGTCCAGAAGGTGCGCGAAGCCGCCGCGCGGCTCCAGTGCCAGAACAACCTCAAGCAACTAGGGCTGGCGGTTCTGAACTACGAGAGCACGACCGGGTTCATGCCGCCCGGCCGGGTGGACACGTTCGACGGGGTCACGGTGCCCCAACTCGGGGTGAGCGCCGCGAACGTGTCCCACGGGCCGGGCACGTTCCTGCTCCCCTACGTCGAGCAGAACGCGCTGGCCCAACAGTACCGGTGGGATCTGAACTGGCGCGACCCGGCCAACCAGGCGGTCATCGCGACCCCGCTGAAGGTGTGGGTGTGCCCTTCGTCGCCGGAACCGGCCAGCCGGCAGGACACCACCGGCTCGTGGGGCGGGGTGACCGCCGCCGGTGCCGACTACGCGGTGGTGAACGGGTACAACAGCCGGCTGTTCACCGGCACGTTCGCCCCGCCGAACAACCTCGCCAACCCGATCCCCGGGTTCGTGCCCGGCGACAGCAACGCGGTCGAGCTGCAGTACAACGGCGTGCTGACGAAGGTCGGGAAGCGGTCCGGGATCGGGCCCATGACGGGGCCGGTCCGGATCCTCGCGATCACCGACGGGACGAGCAACACGGCGATCCTCAACGAGGACGCCGGGCGCCCGAACCGGTACGTCGGCGGCCGGGCCACCGGGCCGCGGTACAGCGGGTCCGGGTGGGCCGACCCGGACAACGAGTACTGGGTGGACGGGTTCACCTTCGACGGGTTGACGACCGGCGGCCCGTGCTGGACCAACTGCAACAACAACAACGAGGCGTACTCGTTCCACACCGGCGGGAACAACACCCTGTTCGCCGACGGCAGCGTCCGGTTCCTCCGCTCCACCCTGACCGTCGCCCAGTTCACAGCGATGGTGACGATGAGCTACGGTGAGATCGTGACCTTCGATTGATTCGGTTACGCCCGCGGGCCCGCCGAACTCGGCCGCGAGCCGAGTTCGGCGGGCCCGGACCATTTTTGCCGACCATCCCCGAGAAGGCTCGAGGGTGTTGTGAGCGGGCGGCGAATCGGGGGCAGGTCGCCGGGGCGGGTTCCGTCTCTTCCGGCTGGAAGTGACCCGCGGTTGTGTCGGCTACGACACTCGGATCCGGTTGACCTTCACGACCAGCCCGCCGATGGCTTGCACCGCCGCCTGGGCCAACTGCTTGACGTGGAAGCAGTCCGTCCGTCCGTCGAGAGTGACCGCGCCGTCTTCGACGGTTACGATCAGGTCGCGTACCCGCCGGCCGACCCGCTCGCGCACCCGCCGCTCGAGCGCGGCCCGGGCGTCCTCGGTCGGTGCCGCGGGTCCGCTGGTTCCGTTCGCCGGTTGGTCGATGCTCGTCATAGCGGCTCGCTCCGGGCGACTGGTCCGGGACCGCACCTGCGGTCCCCTCATCCGACTCTAACCGCTGTTCACCCCAGAGCGATCGGCACACCGGTCTGCCGACGGCTACTCATTTCAGGGTAGCGGCACGCGCCTCGCTCGGGTCAACCGCTATCGCGAACGAGCCGGATGTCCACCTCGCGATCGACGTACTTCCACTCTTCCGACGCCCGCAGCTCGGCCACCATCTGCTCGAACGCGGGCGCGTCGGCCTCGGCGTAATCGAAGAGCGTGAGGAAGTCGAACGGCTCCTTCTCGCCGAGGTCGCGGCAGTGGTGCAGCTTGCGGGCGACGGCCGGCAGGTAGCGGAGCCCGGTCTTCACGTGGTGCGACGTGTCCTCGAAGATGGCCCGGCGCTCGTCCTGGGTGAGCGCCCACCACGCGGCGCTCTTGCGAATGGGGATCAGCGCGGCGTGGGTCGCGGTCGGCCGCGTGCCCAACCCGACCTGCTTGGCCGCGAGTTCGGTCTTCTCGGGTCGGGTGGCGTAGCGCTCGTTGCTGGTGACCCCGCGTAAAACCCATTCCGCACCGGCCGGTTTGGTGAGGACGTTCGCGTTGACGATGTCCAGCCGCGCCACGCCCGGGAGCGGTTCGCCGATGTACGGCTTGACGAGCGTGACGCGCCAGGCGCCCGTGGCGCCGCCGACGAAGCTGAACAGGCGCGGGTTCGGATCGGGGTTCACGTCGGTACCTCCAGGGGTCGGCTGAGGGGTTGGGTCGTTCCGTAGCGCCCGGTACGCGACCGCCGTCGCGGCCGCGGCACCGGCCGCACCGGCGGCGGTCCCGGCGAGGAATCGCCTGCGGGTCGGGCGGGGCTGATCGTGTTCGCTCACGTATACCTCTGCGGTTGGGGGCTGCGCGTACTGCTGCTCTGATGCGTGCGGCGGGAGACGGGTTACGCCGCTCCGCTCGTGTGCCGGTGTAACCGGGCCGGCGCCCGCGCATCCAAACGGGCGCGGTTCGGCGCACGTTGCATTTTTCCGACCGAAACGAACCCGGAGTCCGCGATGACCACCCCGCAGCCGACCCCGACCCGAACGCTCCAGTGCATGGAGATCTGGGGCGGCAGCCGGGCCGTCGAGCGGTCCATTTCGACCCCCGGTCTGGACGTGTGGGTCAGGGCAATTGCACTCAATTGCCTACGATTTCCTGACGTCCATTCGTTTGCGGCCCGTTCTGAACCCCGCTCGCCTCTCCCACGTTTCTGATGCCACCCCCCTGGCGCATTCGCGGGTCGGGTTCGACAATGTCCCGCTCCACCCACCTGGAGCGTTGTCATGGCCAACCCCCCGCGACCACTGGCCGACTACTTCGTCGAACTCCGTGACCCGCGCGTCCAACTCAAATGCGTCCACAACTTCATGGACATCATCCTGATCGTCGTCTGCGCCACCATCGGCGGGGCCGACGACTTCGTCAGCGTGGCTCAGTTCGCCAAAGCCAAGGAGGATTGGTTTCGGGATCGACTCGGTCTCCAACTCGACAACGGGATCCCGTCCCACGACACCCTCAACCGGGTCTTCGCCATCATCCATCCGACCCAGTTCCAGAAGTGCTTCCTGGGTTGGGTCGGGTCGATGTCCGACCGCCTGAAGCTCAAACAGATCCCGATCGACGGGAAGGCCATGCGGGGGTCCAAGCGCAAGACCTCGGCGGGCGCTCGGACGGTGCAGATCGTCAGCGCGTGGTCGTCGGAGAACGGCGTCACGCTGGCCCAGGTGCGAACGGACGAGAAATCCAACGAGATCACCGCGATCCCGGAATTGCTGCGGTTGCTCGACATTTCCAAGGCGCTGGTGAGTATCGACGCGGCCGGGTGCCAGAAGAACATCGCCGCGCAGATCGTGGACGGCGGGGGCGACTATCTGCTGGCGGTCAAGGAGAACCAACCCCGGCTCTTCGAGGACATCAAGGCCCTGGTTCGAGGGGCGCTGGAGACGGATTTTGCGGGGCTGAGCCGACACCAGACCGACGAGCACTCCCACGGTCGCGAGGAACTCCGGTTCTGCGTCGTGTTGACGAATCTGGAGGCCATCCGGGACCGCGCCCTGTGGAAGGGGTTGAAGTCGGTGGTGTGCGTGGTGAGCCGGCGCCAGGTGAACGGGAAGGACGGCCGGGAGGTGCGCTATTACATCAGCAGCCGACGCGGGTCCGGGAAGATGTTCCTGGGCGCGAGCCGCAAACATTGGAGCATCGAGAACGAGTGCCATTGGGTTCTGGACGTGGCGTTCCGTGAGGACGATCACCGGCTCCGAGAAGGACACGCCCCCGAGAACATGTCCGTGGTCCGCAAGATGGCGCTGGCCATGCTGAAGAAAGCAAAGGCCAACACGGGCATCAAGAACAAGCGACTCCGGGCCGGATGGGACGAGACGTTCCTCGAACACGTCCTACGCGATTTCCTCGGCAAATGAGCACGTTTGCCCTGACGTGTGGGTCCACAGCCGGCCGCACGAGCAGGCGACCCACGGCGGGGACGTGTACTACGCCTCGCTGTGCGGCGGCGGGTCCATCACCCGGCTCATCCTCGCGGACATCTCGGGGCACGGGGCGTCCGTCGCCGAACTGGCGCACTCGCTCCGCGGGCTGATGCGGCGCAACATTAACCGCCGGGACCAGACGCGGCTCGTTCAAGCCCTGAACCGCGAGTTCGGCGCGCTGGCGAAGATGAACCGGTTCGCCACCGCCGTCGTCGCCACCTACCTGACCGACGACGACACCCTGACGGTGTCCAACGCCGGCCACCCGCGCCCGCTCTGGCGCCGCGCCGCGACCGGCGTGTGGTCGGTGCTGACGCCCGACGGTCCCGAGTCCGCCGCGCTATCGGACCTGCCGCTCGGGATCGCCGCCGAGATGGCGTACACCCGGCACGAGATCGCCCTCGCACCCGGCGACCTGTTCCTCCTGTACACGGACGCGCTGACCGAGGCCGAAAGCCCGGACGGCGTGCACCTCGGCGAGCACGGGTTGCTCGCCCTCGTCGGATCGCTCGACGTGACCGACCCGACGGCCGTTCCGGCCGCGCTCGTGGCCGCGCTGGACGCGTTCCGCGGCGGGCGGGCAGCGGATGACGACGCGACGTTCATCCTCCTGCACCACAACGCCGCACCGAGCCGCCGCCCGGGGTTCCGCGAGAATCTGACCATCTACGCGAAGATGCTCGGGCTGAAATCGGTGTAACGCGACCCCGCACGGCACATCGAACAGTATGTCGCCCGACACCGAGACTCAACCATGTGGCAGAAGACGCTCCTCACGACCGCATTCGCGGCGGTCCTACTTTACTTCGTCGTGTCCGCGTTCCGCGGGAGCTTCACGCCGCCCGCGAGCTTCCCAGTCCTGGACCCGGCCGAGATCGGGGCCGCGCCGGCGGCCGAACCCGGCGGCACCGAACTGGCGACGTTCGGCTCCGGGTGCTTCTGGTGCACCGAGGCCGTGTTCGAGCAACTGAAGGGCGTGACGAAGGTCGAGTCCGGGTACAGCGGCGGTACGGTCGAGAACCCGACCTACGAGCAGGTGTGCGACGAGACCACCGGGCACGCCGAGGTGGTGCAGGTGACGTTCGACCCGAAGGTCATCTCTTACCCCGAACTGCTGGAGGTGTTCTGGCGGTCGCACGACCCGACCACACGGGACCGCCAGGGCAACGACACCGGCCCGCAGTACCGCTCGGCCGTCTTCACGCACTCCGAGCGGCAACAGAAGCTGGCCGAGACGTACCGGGCGAAGATCGACGCGGCCGGCGTGTACCCGCGCCCGCTCGTGACCGAAATCACGCCGTTCACGGCGTTCTACCCGGCGACCAGCGGCCACCAGAACTTCTACGCGAACAACCCGCGGGACGGGTACTGCCGGGTCGTGATCGGCCCGAAGGTCGAGAAGCTGCGGGCCGTGTTCCGGGACAAACTCAAGGGCGAGTGACGCACGGTTGACCTTGCGGGCGGTCCCGACTCTCGGTAACGCCTGTCGGGTGGCGCACGGACGCGCCACCACCCGGTCCCGGTTTCCGAGCAGCAATGGAACGACCCCTTTCACCCGGCCGCGCGGCGCTCGTCGCCCTGCTCCTCGGTTTCGCGCTCGTGTCGGTGCCCGCGTGCCGGCTCCAGCCGTCGCCGGTCGACCGCGGCCTCAACACCCGCGACCTGATCGAACCCGAGGGCCAGCACGATATCGACGAACTCGGGCTGGGGATGGAACTGGTTGACGTCGCGGACGACTTCCGCGACATGGTGGCGAAGAAGGCGCCCGCCGGCGCGCCGCGGAACGTCCTGTGCCTGTCCGGGGGCGGTTCGTACGGCGCGTACTCGGCGGGTCTTTTGGTCGGCTGGACGGCCAACGGCACCCGCCCCGTCTTCGACACGGTCACCGGCATCAGCACCGGCGCGCTGATCGCCCCGTTCGCGTTCCTGGGCCCGAAGTACGACCCGCAGTTGCAGCGGTTCTACACCACGCTCACCCGGCGCGACATCTTCCGGTACCGCCCGGTGCGCCAGTTCCGCAACGGCGCGCTGGCGGACACCACACCGCTCGCGAACGCGATCGACGAGTTCCTGACGCCGGAAATTATGGCGGAACTGGCCGCGGCGCACGCGGCCGGCCGGCGCCTGTACGTCGGCACCACCGAGGTCGAGGGCCGGCGGTTCGTGGTGTGGGACGTGGGCGCGATCGCGGCGCGCGGCACCCCGCAGGACCGCGACCTGATCAAACGGATCATCCTCGGCTCGTCGGCCATCCCGGGCATCTTCCCGGCGTCGAAGATCGACGTGACCGTGGACGGCCGGCCGTTCACCGAGCGGCACGTGGACGGCGGCGTGTCGCGGGCCATCTTCTTCCGCCCGCCGTTCGTGGAGCACACGATCCGGCACAAGCTGGGGAACAAGGTGCTCGCGGGCACGCGGGTGTGGGCGGTCGTCGCCGGGAAGCTGTTCGCCGACCCGCAGGAGCTGAAGCCGCGGTTCCTCGACCTGGCCGGGACGAGCGTCTCGACGATCATCTACTCCCAGACCCGCGGCGACCTGACCGAGATGTGGACGCTGTGCGAGCTGACCGGGATGAAGTTCATGATGACCTCGATCCCCGAAGGGTTCCCGGCCCCGGCGTCGAGCAGCGCGTTCGACCCGGACGAGCTGCGCCCGCTGTTCGACGAGGGGTACCGGCGGGCGGTGTCGGGGACGGCCTGGCGGAACACGCCGCCGGGCGGCGAGTACGGCGAGCAGGACCTCGGCCGCACCGGCACCGCGCTCACCGTCCGCGACCGTCGACTGGGGGCCGCTCCGCCGACCGAGGAGCGCGGGGGTCCGAACGCCGCTCGCCCCGGCGCGAACGGAGCGAAACCGGCTCCTCAATTACGGCCCGCCGAACCGCACGCCCACCCGCACCCTTGACGCCGGGCTCTGCGGGCCTGTAACCGGGGCGGGCCGCCGGGCATCTGAACTGGCACAGCGGCCCAACTTGAGTCGCCGAGACTGATGCGGAGTAGCTCACATGACGACCCACCCGATGTCCACGGAACGTACCTCGCAACACCCCCACCCGGCCGCGGGTCGGGCGCGCTGGCCTGCGGTCGTGATCCCCTGGGCGGCCCAGATCGTTGTCGCCGTGATCCTGGCGCAAACGCTGTTCTTCAAGTTCACCTACCCGCCGGAAACGCAGTACATCTTCGAGGGCCGCGGCGGGCGCCCGGTCGCGACCCTGATCGGGCTGGCGGAACTCGCGTGCGTCGTGCTGCTGCTGATTCCCCGCACGGCCGCGATCGGCGCGGCTCTGTCGCTGGCGGTCATCGGCGGGGCGATCTTCACGCACCTCACCGCCCTCGGGATCGAGGTGAAAGACCCGGTGACCGGCGAGGGCGACGGCGGGCTGCTGTTCGTGCTGGCACTCGTCGTTGCGGCCGGGTCGCTCGTCGTGCTGGGTTTCCGCTGGAAGCAGTTGCCGTTGCTCGGCCGGGTTCGGTCATCGGCGCCTTGAGTGTCACCGGATCGGGTGCGAAAGCACCGTAGCGGGCCGCGTGGGCTGCTGCGACACCGCCATCACCCGGCGCCGCACAGCCGCTCTGGACGCCGCCGGCCGCTCCGGCTATGGGCTTCGGGCCGTTTTCACCCGACGCCAAAGGGCCGCCGATGTCGCCCGACTCTTCCCTCGACCCCACCCGCCCCACGCCCGGGCCCGGCGATTCCGACCCCTCCGACTCCACGCTCGTGCGGACCCAGGCCCGCACGCCCGGCGCCGACGGCCCCATCGCGCCCGGTGTCCTCCATATCCCCGGGTACGAGATCACCGGCGAAATCGCCCGGGGCGGGATGGGGGCCGTTTACGCGGCCCACGACCTCACCCTCGATCGCGAGGTCGCCATCAAGACGCTCCTCCCGGGGAAGGGCGAACCGGATCGGTTCGTCACCGAGGCGAAGATCACCGCCCGGCTCCCGCACCCGGCCATCCTGCCGGTCCACGCCCTCGGCACCCTGCGCGACGGCAGCCACTTCCTCGTCATGAAGCGCGTCCACGGCGACACCCTCGCCCAGCTCCTCAAGGACCGCGAGTCCCCGGCCGCCGACCTGCCCCGGTTCGTCCAGGTGTTCGAGCAGATCGCCCAGGCGGTCGGGTTCGCCCACAGCCGCGGCGTCATCCACCGCGACCTGAAGCCGCTCAACGTCATGGTCGGCGCGTTCGGCGAGGTGCAGGTGATGGACTGGGGGCTGGCTCGCGCCGGGAGGGATGAGGGAGGAGGGATGAGGGATGAAACCCGGGCGGAGGAGGTGCCCGGTTCGGGTTCATCCCTCATCCCTCCCCCCTCATCCCTCCAAACGGTGGCCGGGGCGGTCATGGGCACCCCGGGCTACATGGCCCCGGAGCAGGCCCGCGGCGAACCGGTCGATGCCCGTGCCGACGTGTTCGCCCTCGGGGCGGTGCTGGCCGCGGTCCTGACCGGCCAGCCGGCGTTCGTTGGCACGACGGGGCGAGAGACGATCGCCAAGGCCGCCGCCGCGGACCTGACCGACGTGCTCGCCCGGCTCGCGGGCTGCGGCGCGGACGCGGATCTGGTCGCCCTGGCCCAGCGGTGCCTCGCCGCGAACGCCGCCGACCGGCCGGCGGACGCGCGAGCGGTCGCCGCGGAAGTGGCCGCGTACCGGGCGGGCGTGGAGAAGCGGTTGCGTCGGGCCGAGACCGATTGGGCGCGGGCCGAGACGCAGGCCGCCGAGCAGGTGAAGCGGCGGCGGGTGGTGCAGTGGGCCGGCGGGCTGCTGGCCGCGGTCTTGCTGCTGGGCATCGTCGGCACCGCCATCGGGTTGGTCCGGGCCGACCAGCGGCGGGTTCAGGCCGAGCAGGCCGGAGAGCGTGAAAAGGCGCGGGCCGACGGTGAGGCCCGAGAGAAGGAAGAAAAGGAAAAGCAGCGGGCGCTCGCCGTACGGAACGAGGAGCGGGCGAACCACGAGACGCAAGAGAAGGAAGGGCAGCGGCTTGCCGCTGTGGAAAGCGAGCGGCTGCAGAAGTACGCCTACACCAAAATGGTCGCCGTGCTGGACGTGATGGTGTCGGAGGCGGCCGGGGACTCGCTCGCCACCCAGACGGCCGTCACCCCGGAGCAGCGGAAGTTCCTGACCGAGGTGCTGTCGTTCTATCAGGAGTTCGCCGCCGCCACCGGCACCGACCCGGAGACCCGGACCCGGACGGCCGGCGCCGCGTACCGGGTCGGGATGACCCAGTCCCGACTGGGGCACAAGCACGAGAGCGCGGCGGCGTTCGTGCGGGCCCGGGACGGGTTCGCGGGGCTGGCGGCCGAGTTCCCCGCGGTGCCGCAGTACCGGGCCGACCTGG
>CAYUHJ010000049.1:28209-30845 GCA_964444365.1 uncultured Alcaligenaceae bacterium
TTCGCGGGGCTGGCGGCCGAGTTCCCCGCGGTGCCGCAGTACCGGGCCGACCTGGCCACGAGCCACAACAGCCTGGGGGATCTGCTGAACGTCACGGACAGTTTGGCGGAGGCGGAGGGCGAGTACCGGGCGGGACTGGCCGTCTTCTCGAAGCTGGGGACCGAGTTCCCCGCCGTACTCCCGTACCGGACCGGCCTGGCCACGAGCTACAGTCAACTGGGGGCGGTGCTGGCCGACCTGGGCAAGTGGGTCGAGGCGGAGGATGCGTTCCGCACGGGGCTGACGGTTCGGCAGAAGCTGGCGGCCGAGTTCCCCGCCGTGCCACAGTACCGGACCGACCTGGCCACGAGCCACACCTACCTGGGGCTGCTGTACCAGGAGCAGGGCAAGCACGAGAAGTCGATTGAGCAGGCCCGGTTCTCCCTTCAGGCCGACCCGGAACGTGCCTTCACCCACCTGCTGCTCGGGCTCTCGCTCCAGCAGACCGGTGACATCCCCGGGGCACGAACGGCGCTGACGGAGGCCGCCCGCCTCGATCCGCAGTTCAAGGGGCGGCTCGCCGATCTGGAGAAGCAGTTCCCGCCGCCCCCGGTCGCCCCGCCGCCCCGCGAGAAGAAGTAACGGCCGCAGCGGGCCGGGCACCGACCCGCCGGCACCGGGCACCGCGCGCCCGATACCGGGGACGCCACCCCCGGCGCCGGCGACCCCGGCCCCGGAACCGGGCATTCCGTCGCCGGTATCGGGGGCCGCGCCGCCGGGGCCGGGGACTCTTCCGCCGGGACCGGGAACGCCGCCGCCGGTGCCGGGAACAGAGTTCCCCGTGCCGGGAACTCCGTCGCCGGTGCCGGGGAACGAATTCCCGCCGCCGGGAAAAGAATTCCCGCCGCCCGTTCCGGGCCTGTCGGGACGCCGAAAATACCGCACCGAAAGGACTTGCGACAAATTCGACCGGAAGCACGCCGCAACGGCCCTGCACCGGCCCGCCCCGCGGGTTAAAATGATCTCGCCCGCACCTCCGTCAGACCGCGGCCGCGTGCGGGTCACGTCCGAAACCCGAACCCGAACCCGACCTTCGCGAGCACGCCCATGCCCAAGCAGGACTTCATCCCCGACCCGGACGCCAACTTCGTCGTGTGGCTCCAGAACTACCGGACCCAGATTGCCGCCGTCGCGGCCACCGTTGGGCTAACACCCGCTGACGTCACCGCCCTCGGCGACGACTTCACCGCGGTCCAGACGGCGATCAACACCCTGGCCGCCAAGAAGGCCGAGCAGCAGGCCGCCGCAGCCGACAAGCAGGCCACGCGGAAGGCGGTCGAGAAGCGGGCCCGGGCGCTCGCCAACCGCATCAAGGCGCACCCGAACTTCACCCCGGCCCTGGGTCAGCAACTGGGCGTGATCGGCCCCGAGGACACCACCGACCTCAGCATCACGGCCCCGACGCTGGTCGTGCAGGCGGTGATTGCCGGGTCGGTGACGATCGGGTTCAACAAGAGCGTGTCGTCGGGGGTGCGCATTCTGAGTAAGCGTGGCGCCGAGGGGGCGTTCACGTTCCTGGCGGTCGACACCGAGTCGCCCTATGCGGACAGCCGGCCGAACCTGGGTGGCGGGCCCGAGACGCGGCAGTACCAAGCGCAGTACCTCGATGGCGACGACCCGGTGGGGCTGCCGAGCGCGGTGCTGGTGGTGACGGTGCCGGGGTAGTCGCCCACACGGCCCGCGCGTGCGATGACCGGCGCCGGGGCGGAAGCGTTCCTCCGGGACGTGCCGGACGCGGAACCGCACCTGTTGGACACCGGCCACTTCGCCCTGGCCGACCACGCCGGCGAGATCGCCAGCCTCGTGCGGGCGTTCCTGAGCGAGTCCCTGTCCAAGTAACCGAACTCGCGCGGGTCCGCGGCGACCCGTGACCGGTGGCCGAACCCGCGACGAGCAGTTCCGCGCCGGTCAGGTCGGGTCGCTTCCGTGTAAATGTGTGGCGTGTACGTCTTGGATGCACCGCGGCGCGGGGTTACACCGCGTTGGCGAACTGCGGCTCCAGAATGCTCTTCAGCGCCTGTCGGGCGCGGTGCAGGCGCGTCTTCACGGCTCCGCTGTTCACACCCAGTCGGGCCGCGGTCTCTTCCGTGCTGAGGCCTTCCAGGTCGCGGAGCCGGATCACCGCCCGGTACGCCTCCGGGAGCTGCTCCACGCACGCCCGGACGCGGGTACACGTTTCGGCCTGCGATAACCCGCTGTCGCACCCCGCCGCGCTCGCGACCTCGCCCTCGCCCAGCGGGACGAGCCGGGACCGCTTGCGGCCGCGGAGCTTCAGCAGGCACGCGTTCACCGTGATGCGGTGCAGCCAGGTGCCGAGCTTCGCCGTCCCCTCGAACACGGTCATCGCCTTGAACGCGGACACGAACGCGTCCTGCACGGCCTCGGCCGCGTCGTCGGTGTCGCCGAAGAACCGTCGGGCCACGGCCATCATCGCCCCGGCGTGCGTACGGAACAGATGTTCGTAGGCGGCGTTATCGCCGGTTCGGAGGCGGACGATTAACTCGGCTTCGTCGAACGCGATCATGGTCGGCTCCTGAGAGGTGAACGGAGCCAAAGCGAGGACCGTGCCGGTGTGCGAAATTGCCGACGAAGCTCGA
>CAYUHJ010000049.1:30855-31933 GCA_964444365.1 uncultured Alcaligenaceae bacterium
ACGTAAGATATGGTGAGGTAAGCGGTTCGCGTCGCAAAATTGTGAGGCCTGCTGTGGCCGCGTGAGGAGCCGCCTCGGCGGGCACCCACGAAATGTCGTGGGTGCCACGATGGCTCGTGGGTGACGTCTACGAACCTTCGTGGGCGGGCCGTGCGATGCCGAGCTTCTTCATCCGGCTGCGGAGCGTGTTCGGGTGCAGCCCGAGCACCCTGGCGGCGCCGTTGGGCCCCTCGATCACCCAACTGGCCTGGTTCAGAACGCCGAGGATGTGATCCCTCTCGACCGAGGACAGGCTTCTGCCACCGGACTCCGACGAATCCGCGTCGGCCGCAACCGGAACGCCCGCGACCGGCAGCACCTCGGGATCGATCTCCAGTTCCGGGCCGTCCGAGAGGATCATGGCCCGCTCGATCACGTTCTCCAGTTCGCGGATGTTTCCGGGCCACCGGTACGCGGTCAGCAGGTCGAGCGTGTCCTGGGTCACGCGCTCGATCCGCGCGCCCAGGCGTGCGGCGAACTTGGTCACGAAGAACCGCACCAGCAGCGGGATGTCGCCGGGCCGCTCGCGAAGCGGCGGCAGTCGGACCGGGAACACGTTCAGCCGGTAAAACAGATCCTCGCGAAAGGTTCCCTCTTTTGCCATCTCCGCGAGGGCGCGGTTGGTCGCGGCGATGACCCGCACGTCCACCTTGACCGGGATCGTGCCGCCGACCCGCTCGAACTCGCGCTCCTGCAGCACGCGGAGCAACTTCACCTGCGTTTCGAGCGGCAGCTCGCCGACCTCGTCCAGGAACAGCGTGCCCCCATCAGCAAGCTCGAACCGCCCCGGCTTGCGCGCGACCGCGCCCGTGAACGCCCCCTTCTCGTGACCGAACAGTTCGCTCTCGACCAGCCCCGCGGGCAGTGCGGCGCAGTTCAGCTTGATGAGCGGCTTCTCCTTTCGCGGGCTGGCGGAGTGGATCGCCCGCGCCACGAGTTCCTTGCCGGTCCCGGTTTCGCCGGTGATGAGCACCGTGGAGTCGGTCGCGGCGACCTTTGCGACCCGCTGGAGCACCGACACCAGCGCGGGGCTCTGGCC
>CAYUHJ010000050.1:0-5546 GCA_964444365.1 uncultured Alcaligenaceae bacterium
GACTACGAGCGACGGATGACGTCGAGTGAATCGCGGATCAATATTAGCGCGATCCGCCTGATGGTGAGACGACTCGCTCCCGATCGCGAGGTGGCCTTCCACTACCCCCGGAAAAATCAGGCGAAACTTCCCGGATAGACTCTCAGACCGAACGCTTGCTGAAGTCCCCGCCGCGGCCCGGCTCACGGCCGACTTCACCGACGCCTGGCTGAACCTCCGCGAGATCGATTTCACCAGCCCGGACAAGCAACTCTACCCGGAGTTCGACGGGCCGCTCCAGCACGCCATGGTCGAGGAGACGTGGGCGTTCTTCACCGAGGTCGTGACCAAGAACCTGCCCGCCGCGACGTTCCTGGACTCGGACTTCGCCATGCTGAACGAGCGACTGGCGCGGCACTACGGCATTCCGGGCGTGAAGGGGCCGGAGGTCCGACGGGTGCCGCTGCCGAAGGACGCCGGTCGCGGCGGGGTGCTGACCCAGGCGGCGGTGCTGAAGGTCTCCGCGAACGGGACGAACACGTCCCCGGTCGTCCGCGGGGTGTACGTGCTGGAGCGGTTCCTGGGCGTGACCCCGCCCGCCCCGCCGCCCGGCGTCCCCGCCGTCGAGCCGGACATCCGCGGGGCCAAGACGATCCGGGAACTTCTGGACAAGCACCGGAGCACGGATAACTGCGCCGGCTGCCACCGGCAGATCGACCCGCCGGGGTTCGCCCTGGAGGAGTTCGACGTGATCGGCGGCCACCGCGACCACTTCCGCACGCTCGGCACGGGCACGGCTCCGAAGCAAGCCGGCGCGCGATACAAGCTCGGGCCGCCGGTCGACGCCGGCGGGGAACTGCCCGGCGGGAAGAGGTTCAAGAACTTCACCGAGTTCCGCAAGCTGTTGCTCGCCGACCCCGAGCGGTTCGCAGGATGTTTGACGGCCAAGCTCGTCGCGTTCGCCACCGGCCGGTTGGTCGGCCCGGCGGACCAACCCGAGATCGATCGAATCCTGAAAACGACCGCCGCAAAGCAGTACCCGACCCGCGACCTGATTCACGCGGTGGTTCAGAGTGACCTGTTCCGCACGAAGTGACTGAGGGCAGGGCCGTGGTTAATCCCCCATTCGTTCCCGCCGGGTTCGATCGCCGCGCGTTCCTCACCGGGATGGCGGCCTGGGCCGGCGGCCCCGCGATCGCTGCCCCGGTCCGGCGGGTCGAGCAAGAGCCGCGGTTTCAGGCCCGGTTCGGCAAGTGGGTCGATCCGGGCGACGAGGCCTGGGTCGGCCTCCGAGACGGCCGGCTCACCGTGGAAACCACCGCCGTCCCGCTCGAGTCCCGGCACCCGGCCGAGGTTCGCACCTTCCCGCGCACGGAACGGAAGGTGGCGGGCGACTGGACCGCAACGGTCGTCCTCCGGCCGTCCGCGCCGGACCTCACCGCCCGACCGAAGTCCCGAATCGGCGAGCCAAGGTACGGGTGCGGGCTCTACGTCCGCACCGCCGAAGGGTTCATGTGCCGGCTGGGCGTCTACCACTTATACGAGACAGGGGGCGCATGGACCTCCGACGCGTGGATCGCCCAGGACGGACCTCAAGACCAAGTGACATCTGGCCAGCGAGGCAGAAACGACTTCAACGAACGCCTTGTTGCTCGTCTGCTTTCGGAAGGGATTCGACTGAACTTCGCTCGGAACAAAGACCTGATCGGCGTGACACTCCTAGACGAAAAGAAAGCCCCCGTTTCGTTCCGCTGGACGAAATTCGCGAACGGCCCCCGCGAGCAGTTCGTCGGGCTGTACGTCGATAACAGCACCGGCGACCGGCGGACGGTCGGGTTCGACGAGTTCGACCTCTGCCCCGCGGGTAACTAACCCCGTTCCCTGATTCGAGGACGTCCCCATGCCGTTCGAGATCGTGACCCGGAAGCGGCTGGCGCGGCGGGTGTTCCTGAAGGGGGCCGGGGCCGCGGTCGGGCTGCCGCTGCTCGACGCCATGACCCCCGCCCTGGCCCGCGGGGCCGAGGTTGCGGCCGCCCCCCGGCGGTTCGTCGCCGTGTGCGGGACGCTCGGGTTCCACACGCCGTTCCTGTTCCCGAAGGACTCCGGGACGAAGTACACGCCGACGCCGTACCTCGAAACCCTCAAGGAGTTCCGGGACGACCTGACCGTGGTCAGCGGGGTGTCCCACGCCGACCAGTCCGGGGCGAACGGGCACACGTCGGAACTGACGTGGCTGACCGCGGGGGTCCGTCCGGGACTGCCGGGCTTCAAGAACCGGGTGTCGCTCGACCAGTACTTCGCCGACAAGCTCGGCCCGGTCACGCGGTTCCCGTCGCTGGTCCTGGCCACCCACGGCAACGACTCCCTCTCCTGGTCCGCGAACGGGGTCCAGGTGCCGGCCGAGAGTTCCCCGGTCAATGTGTTCCAGCAGCTGTTCACCGACGGCAACCCGGACCAGGTGAAGGCCCAACTTCACGGGCTGAAGCGCGGGCGGAGCATCCTCGACGCGGTCGCCGCCGAGGCCAAGAAGCTCGACCGGTCGCTCGGGTCCGCGGACAAGGAAAAGCTCGACGAGTACCTGACCGCGGTTCGGGGGCTCGAAAACCGACTGCGCGAGTCGGAATCGTGGGCGACCAAGCCCAAGCCCAAGGTCGCCGCCAAGCCCCCGACCGACGTGCAGAACAAGCTCGATGCGATCGGCAAGGCGAAGTTGCTGTACGAGGTCGCGGCCCTGGCCCTGCGGACGGACTCGACGCGAATCGTCACGATCCGGTTGAACGGGCTGAACGCCGTGCCGGTCGTCGACGGGGTGAAGAACGACTGGCACAACCTGTCCCACCACGGCCAGGACTCGGCGAAGATCGAGGAACTCAAGGCGATCGAACTCGCCGAGTTCCGGGCGTTCGCCGACTTCCTGGGCAGCGTGAAAGGCGGGAAGGAGTCCGGCGGGAATGTGCTGGACAAGACCGTCGTGCTGTTCGGCTCGAACCTCGGCAACGCGAGCTCCCACGACTGGCGAAACGTCCCGGTCGTGCTCGCCGGCGGCGGGTTCAAACACGGCCAGCACCTCGCGTTCGACCCGAAGAACAACGCCCCGTTCTCGAACCTGTTCGTGGCGATCGCGAACCGCGTCGGCGTCGAGACGGCGAAGTTCGGCCAGAGCACGGCCGCCGGGCTGAAGGGACTGGACCCCGTCGGTTAAGTGGGAGATTTCACGGGACGGCCGCGGTCGATGCATCGACCGCGGCCGTCGCGTTTCCACGCACGACTGACTACTTCGCCGGGATCGGAATTGCCCAGTCGCCGGTGTCGGTCACGCCCAGGAAGAAGTCGTACTTGGCCTCGACGAGGATCGTGTTCTTCCCCGCCTTCAGCCGAACCGGGTACCGTTCCTTCCCCGCGTGCCAACCGGTCCACTTGACCGACTCGTGGACTTTTTCCCCGTTCAACCAGACGACCGCGGCTCCGCCGCCGGTGTTGAGCCAGGCGTCTCGGGCCTGGGGGGATTCGACCTCCGCGACGGCCAGCACGCTCCCTCCGGCCGGGGGACGGACGCCGCTGAAGTAGCCACGCAGCCGGTCGCGGTAACCGATCGAGTGGGACCGATCCGCGAGCCGCATCTGAAGGGGGTCGCCGGGCAGCGGGAGCGTGACCTGGCCCCAGGAATCGTCGGGCTGAACGGCGGCGGCCTCGGCGTCGGTCAAGGGGAAGCCGCCCGCCGCCGTGGGTTTGCGACGCCAGTGGGCGATCACGCCGGGCAGCGGGTCGGTCGGGACGGCCGCCGGCACCGCTCGGTTCGGGAAGCCCAACGCGTCCAGGACGGATTCGGCGAGAAGTCTGTACCCGGCCACAGTCGGCGACCGGCCGTTCGGCGTCAGCACGGTGACCCCGGCCTCGTCTGCGGTCGTGAAGCGCGGGCGGGGATCGATCACGCGCAGCCGGCGCTCGGCGGCCAGTTCCCGGAGGTGCCGGTTGTACTCGTCGAGCCTGTCCCGGTCCGCCCGCCGCCCGGACCCGAGCGGGTGGCCGAGTTCGACCAATGGTTCGATCTTTGCCTCGCGCAGTCGGTCCAACAGCCGCACCACTGCGGCCCGGAAGTCCGCAGGTGTGGACGGTTGCTCGGCGGACGCCGCGTCGGACCCGAACTCAACGACGGCGTGCGTGGGGCGGAGCGGCCGGATCACCCGGTTGAAGTCCGCGTCCGTGAAATGCAGGGGGAAGGTTTCGCCGGCGTTGAAAAAGACGGGCCGTCCCGGCACCCCGGCCAGCGCCTGGTTCACGAGCAGGATGTGCGTCTCGCGGTCGGTGAGGTGGTCGCCCAGGAACACGACCCGCGAGCCAGCCGGCAGCGGCGGGTACTCGTCCACCCGGCGGGGCGGCGGGGCGGTGACGGGCGACGGCTCGCCGACCCGGAACCGGGCGGGGTCGGGGTCGATCGACGACACGTCCCCGCGCCGGGCGTCCACGCGGGCCGCCTCCCCCTGGTGCAGCGGGACGATCAACTCACTGGCCAGCGGCCGGGCGATCACGACCCCCTCCGCGACGCGGACGTCGGTCGAACCGTCGTCCGCGACGACGACGGCGAACTCCGTCCCCAGGTCCACGAAATCGGACGCGGGCGTGCGGACCCGGAACCCGATCGTCCCGTCGTCGCACCGAACGGACACCCGGCCGGTTCGGATCGTCACAGCGCGGCCGGAGAGCACTTCGAATTCGGCCGGCCCGGACGCGGTCAGCACCGCCCCGGACTCGAACCGTAAGGACGCCCCGCCCGATCGCAGCCGGACGGTGCCGGCCGGGACCGCGGCCCCGACGGCCGGCCCGCTGCCGTCCGCCCAGACGGCCCCGTCCGCGCGAACGAGGACCGCCGGCGGCGGTTCGGTCGCGGCCAGGACCCTCGCCGGCCGAGCGATCACCGCGACGGACACGCCGACCAGGACCGCCGCGCACAGGCTGGCGGCGTACAGCATCAGCCGGCGGAAAGACGGCCGGCGGCCCGGCGTCGGTACGGGGGCCGTCGGGATGGCCGTGGCGGCGTAGGCGTACTCCCACTGAAGGTCCGCGGCGAGGTCCGTGTGCGACAGGTAGTACGCGCGCCCCCCCGAGTCGGCCTTCAATAGAGCGGCAAGCCGGGCCTCCTCCTCAGACGTAGCGACGCCGTCGGCCACGGCCGCCACCAGCGCGGCGAGTTCGCGAGACGGTTCGGGCGTGGTCATGATTGGTTCTCCGCGGCCAGCGTGCGAGACACGCACTTCAACAGGGTCGCCCGGACGCGGGCCAGTTGCTCGGACAAGGCCTTCGGCGACTTCCCGGCCCGCTCCGCCATGTCGTTGACGCACCCGCCCGGCTCGTACCGCTCGGCGATCAGGGCGGCCTGGTCCGGACGGAGCTTCTGCACGCACCCCCGGAGGGCCGTCCGGCGCGCCTCGTCGTCGTCCGCCCGCGTTTCGGCGTCCCGTGCGAGCAGGTCGATCAGTTCGTCGTCGAACGCCTCGTGCGTCCGCCGCTGCCGCTTACGCAGGGCCATCACCTGGAACCGGGCGATGCGGAACGCCCAGGCGACGAAG
>CAYUHJ010000050.1:5556-31889 GCA_964444365.1 uncultured Alcaligenaceae bacterium
TTGGTGCCGGGCGTGAACTCCGCGGACTTTTGCCACAGGACGAGGTTCGTTTCCTGCAACACGTCGTCGGCGTCGGCCGGCTTGCGGACGAGGGAGAGGATGAAGGCGTACAGCCGCCGCTGGTTGGCCGTGACCTCGCGGACGAAGGCGGCGGAGTCCGCAACGGAGTGCGGGGCCGGGGTGCGTGCCACGGTAGGCGTCCTCGCGCGAACGGGTTCGCAACGAGAGTATAGCCCGAGATCGGACATCCCACGGTTCGTCACTCTTTCGGCGACCCCCGGAGTCGCACCTGAACGGCTGGCATCGCGGCTTTCAGCTTGGCTAGGAAGTCCTTGCTCACCCCGCCGACGCTCAGGTACCTCAACCCCTTCAGCCCGGCGAGCACCGGGATCATCTCGCCGTCCGGGTTTTCCAGGTGAAGGGTGAGGGTTTCGAGCTTCTCCAACCCACCGAGGGCCTTCAACCCGGTGGCCGTGAACGCGGTATTCGGCGACCGGCCGACGTGCCCGAGGTGCAGCGTCCGCAAGGTCGGGATTCCGCAGACGACCGCCAACCCGTCGTCGCCGAAGTCCGAGCCCCCCAGGTTCAAGGACTCCAGCCTGGTCAGCCTGGCTGCGAGGGTCTTGAGGTCGGCGGGCTTGTTCACCATCGTGTGCGTCAGGTCGAGTGACACCAGGCCCTGAAACCCGGCGACGGCCTTGAGCCCGTCCGGGCCGAGCCCGCAGCCGTCGAGTGTGAGGGCCGTCACCTTGCCGGTCGCGGCGAGCTCGGTGAGCGAGGCCGCGTCAACCGGACGGACCTTCTTGAACATCGCCGCCCCGCTCACCGGGTCGAACGTCCCGCCGGCCTTCGTCGCGAGTTCTTGCGGGTCGGCCGGGGCCGCGGCCGCGAGCGTCGCCGAGAACCCAAACACCACCGCCCACGCGAGCCGGTTCATGTGATCGCCCCACGGAAATCGAACACCGCCCTTGCCAGATCATAGCCCCGCAGTGAAAAACCCACGACGCCGGGATCGACTCTCCTCCGGTGTACTCCGGCGAGCGATCGTCTCGGTGCGTTGCACCGTCAGGACTGCTCCGCGAAACGGTTCCAGATCGCCGTAAGATCCCCACTTCATCGGACATTCATTTTCGAGGGTTCGGCACTCACTCGCACCGAAACGTTCACCATTTTATGGCAGGGTTGCCATGCACCAGTCCCGTGCCCGGTCGGGGTTCACCCTGATCGAACTGCTCGTCGGCATCGCCATCATCGCGATCCTAATCGGGTTGCTCCTTCCGGCCGTGCAGAAGGTTCGGGAGGCGGCGGCCCGGACGAAGTGCCAGAACAACCTGAAGCAACTCGGCCTGGCGTTCCACCACCACCACGACACGGTCGGCCACTTCCCGCTGGGTGGCAAGAACGGCTGTAGTGCCTCGACCGCCCCGCCGGTCGACTTGGCCAAGTGTGCGGCACCGGCCTACTACGTGTACAAGAGGGCCCGGACGGCCGGCCCGAGTGGTCGTGGCCGTGGCAGATCTATTCCTACATCGAGCAGACCGCACTGGCGGACCTGCCAGACCTCGCTACCAACGACACCTTGATCCAAAGGACCCCGGTGCCGCTGTACTACTGCCCGTCGCGGCGGGCGGTGACGGTGTATGCGAACAAGGCGAAGGGCGACTACGCCGGGAACGGGGGGTCCGCCCTCTCCCAGAACGGCTCGGCCGGGGTACTCGTCCGAACCGGGACCGGGAAGCGGAAGATGGCGTCCATCACGGACGGGCTGTCGAACACTGTCATGCTCGGGGAAAAGATGATGCGAACCGACCAGTTCGGCGTCGAGTGGGCCGACAACGAGGCGTTCATTTCCACCGGTTACGACCTGGACGTGGTCCGAACGGCGTCCACCAAGCAGTGGCACGATGCCAACCCCGATCCGCCACCAGGCACTCGTGGCCCGCTTCCCGACGTGACTACATCATCACCCGATTCCACCCCGAGCGGCCGGGCGGAAAGTCACTTCAGTTACTTCAGCTCCAGCCACCCGGCCGGGGCCAACTTCGCCCTGTGCGATGGGTCCGTCCGGATGATCCGGTACAACCCGGACCCGGTCACGTTCCGCCGCCTCTGCGAGATCGCGGACGGCCAGCCGGTCAACCTCGACCCGTGACCCAGACCGAGTCGGCCCACGGGTAGCTGCCCGGTTTCACGACGATCTCGGGCGACTTGCCGTGGACTTCCCGCAGGGGGGCGATCCCGGTATCGCAAGGAACCCCGACGGCGAACCGCACCCAGCCTTGCCGGTGGACCACCGCTGCCGCCGTCGCCCCGCCATCGAGCAGCAACCGGCCCACCGGTGTCGTTGAGAGAACGGATTCGGCGGCTTCACCCAGCCGCGCAAGACGTTCGGCAGGCGACGATGGCGTATCGACGGCGGGAAGCGTCAGCAACGCGGCCCCGTGAGTCGTGAGAGTTCCGCGGGCCGCTTCCGGGGAAGTGACGACCGGGACAGGACATAGACCGGTCGGGAACGCCGATCCGCGCACGCCCAGAACCGGACCGGGTGTGGTTAGAGGGGCGACCTCGTGCGGCCGAGATCGATTGGGATACCGCACCGACAACACCGCAGAAAAGAACTCACTCCCGCCGGCGGGCAGGTCCGACCGGCGAACCGAGGACGCGATCCGGGCGAGGTCCGCTGGGGACTCGCAGTCCGGGACGACCGGCAAGCTCACGGACGTCCCCGAGCGGCTCGCGAGAATCGCCCCCACGTGGGCCGTCCAAGCCGGGTATTCCGGGTCGGCCGCGAACGGGGTGCGGTCGAGCGGGACCCCGTCAACGAGGTAAACGCCCGCGCGCACGACTCGCCCGCGGCCGGGATTCGCCGGGACCAGAACAGCATCCATCCTGCCGAACACGAGCCGGAGGCCGGCCAGTTCGACGGCAACCCTCCCGCGGAGGACGGAGTCCACCTTCTTGAACACCAGTGGCGGCCGTGCCACGGCCATCGCGCGGGCGACCCATACCACCCGCTCGGCCGCCGCGTCTGGGTCGAGGGACCGGGTGCCGGTGTCGACCGCGACCACGTCGGCCGCGGTGTCCGGCTCCGGGACCGTCTGCACCTCGGCCGTCAGCCCGAACCGGCGGGCGACGGCGGCGCACTCGGCCGCCCCGGTGAAATCGTCGGCGAGAACCAGGATCACGGCGCGACCCCTGCTGGGACCGCCCGGCACCCGGACAGCCGCGCGGCCAGCCGAACCGCCTCAAACAAACTGGTCGGGCTCGCGATCCCCTGCCACGCGATGTCGAACGCGGTTCCGTGGTCGACACTGGTCCGGACGATCGGGAGCCCGAGGGTCACGTTGATCGCCTCGTCGAACGCCAGGGCCTTGAGCGGGATGTGCCCCTGGTCGTGGTACATGCACACGAAGGCATCGGTCCGCTGCCGCCGCCAGGCCAGGAACGCCGTGTCCGGCGGCAGCGGACCTTCGATGGTCAGGCCCTCGGATCGGGCCTGCTCCACGGCCGGGATGATGAACCGCTCCTCCTCCCGGTCGCCGAACAGGCCGTGTTCACCGGCGTGCGGGTTGAGCCCGCAGATGACGAGCCGTGGCTCACGCCCCCGTAACGTGCGGACGGCATCCGCGGTGAGACGGATCGTGTCAAGAACCCGACCGACGCTCAGGAGGCCCGGCACGTCGCGATACCCGACGTGGCCGGTCACGAAGCTGCAGGTGATGACCGACGACGTGAGCATCATGCACGACTTCGCCGCCCCGGTCAGCGTGGTGAAGATCTCCGTGTGCCCCGGAAACTTCACCCCGGCCGCGGCGATGGCTTCCTTGTGGATCGGTGCCGTGCAGACGGCGTCGACGTGCCCGGCCTGGGCCGCCCGGATGGCCGCCTCGATGTAGGCGTAGGCCGCCGCGCCCGCGGCCGCAGAGACCTCGCCCGGCCGGAAGTCCGCCGGGCTGATCCGCCGGAAGTCGACGACCGCCGGGCCGCCTTCGCCGGCCTCCCGAACCCGCCCGAGGGGGTAGGCGGCCGGGGGCTGGGGCACGTCGCACAGGGCGGCCACTGTCGAGAGCACCCGGTGGTCGCCGAACACGACCGGGGTGCAGACCGCCCGGATGTCCGGGTCCGCGAGCAGCTTCAGGCACAGCTCCGGGCCGACACCCGCGGGGTCGCCCATCGTGACCGCGATCCGCGGACGGTCTTCCTGCATGGGTGTCCTGGCCCCGATTGGTTGTGGTGCATGGGGGATAGCCGCGATGCCGTCAATCCCACGGCGACCCGCGCTCGTGATTGGGTCGATCAGATTCGAGTGACCGAGCGTTCACTTCAGACGGATCGGGGAGATGCGGTTGTACCGGGTACCGTCGGCGGTCTGGTGCTCCGGGAAAGGGCTGTCGGCACCCGACACCTTCAGGTGCGGGGCGGCCGCCTTCAGCTTCGCGACGTCCTCGGCAGCAGCCCCGCTCAGGGACACGGCCTTCAACCCCTTCACCGCGGCGAGGTGTTCCAGGCCGTCCGCGTATGGCAGCGTCCCGGCCTTCCACTGGCTGAGCATCAGGGCCTCCAGTTTCGGCAGCTTTGCCAGGTGCTTCAACGCCGCGGCCCCGCCGATGTCCGGTTTGACTTCAAACCATCGGCAGTTCGGCAGGTGGTCGCACAGCTCGCCGAACTGTGCTGCGGTCAGCTTCGGCCGGTGCAGCTCGAAGACCTCGACCTTCGGGCATCCTTTCACTAACGCGACGCACCCCGGCCCGGCGGCAGTCGTGTCGAGAACCAGGTACCGCACGTCCGGGAACCCCTTCAGCACGGTCATGTCCACCTTCGCGGAGAAGTTGTGCTTCAGGTGGAGCACCTCGAGCGGCTTGCCGTTCAGGAATGCGGGAAACTTCGGGTCGATGGCCTTCGGCATGTAGTGCAGGCGGACGTCGGTCAGCGGCAGGTCCTTGAGGGCGGCGAGTCCCTTCTCGGTGATCGCCTGCTTTTCCAGGCAGATGGCGGTCAGCTTCGCGAGCTTGGCAAGGTCCGCCGCGTCGCCGTCACCCAGGCCGGGGCGGTCGTCGGCGATTTTGCGGGTCTTCTGGTTGACCGTGTGGTTGGTCGCGAACAACTTCACGACGCGGCCGCCGGTGTCGTACTCGACTTCGAGTTCGTACACCTGGGTCGAGAGTTTTTCGACAACCGCCCGGTCGCCGGCGTCGGGCGTGGTTCCCTTGGGGATTCGTTCGACGAGGGCCGGATCGGAGGCGGCCACGACCGAGACGGCAAGCAACCAGGCGACGGCAGCGGCACGACGCATCGGTCGAACTCCTGGGTTAGCGGGCGGCCGAGGTCAACACGTCCTTCACCGGGGCGGTGCTGTCCGCGAACCGGGGGGCGTTGACGCCGAAGGCATGGAGCAGCGACAGCCACAGGTTCGCGATCGGCACCTCGCCGGCGAACTTCTTGTAGAACCCGGTGGCCAGCGCCCCGCCCGCCTTCCCGGCGACAACGACCGGCAAGTCCTTGTAGTTGTGCGAATTCCCCTCGGAGATCCCGGACCCGATCACCGCGGCACACTGGTCCAGCAGCGTCCCGTTCCCTTCTCGCACGGCCTTTAACTGCTCGACGAGGTAGGCGTACTGGGCGACGTGGAACCGGTCGATCTGGGCGATCTTGTCCTTCGCGGTCGGGTCCTTGGTGTGGGTCAGGGCGTGGTGGTTCTGGGGGGTTTCGAAGACGCCGTGGTAGACCCGTGGCGTGTCCCACCGCTCCGGATCAACGACCAGGGTGGCGACGCGGGTGCGGTCCTGGCGGAAGGCCAGGACGACCAGGTCGAGCATCAGCCGCAGGTACTCCCCACGGTCGGCGGGTGCCCCGGCCGGTTCCGGGATTGGCGGCTTGCCGGCGGCGGCCGCCTTCTCGGCCAGCTGCACCCGCCGCTCGGTCGCCCGGACGGCCTCGAGGTACTCGTCCAGCTTGGCCCGGTCGCCGGCCCCCAGGTTCCCGCGGAGCCGGGCCGCCCCGCCGGTGACGGTGTCCAGTACGCTCGCCGGGTTCCCCTTGGGCTTGCCGAACAGCCGCAGGAACACGGCCCGCGGGTTCTTCTCCACGCCCGCCGCGTACCCCGGCCCGTACCAGGAGATCGACTCGAAGTATTTGGTTTCCTTGGTGTCCGGGTGGTCGTTGCAGGAGAGTTCCAGGGACGGCAATTGCGTGTCCGCCCCGAGGTGCTTGGCGAGCATCTGGTCGAGCGACGTGTTGGTGGGGAACCCGCCGTCTTTGGGTTCGCTCGGCGGGGAACTCGACAGCCAGCACGACCCACACTGGGCGTGGACCCCTGTCCCCGGCACGAACGTGCGGTCGAGCCCGCCGAGTACCGTAATGTCCCCCTTGACCTTCGACAATGGTTCCAGGCTGGCAGGCAGGTCAAAGTCCTTGCCTTCCTTCTTGGGGAACCAGGTGTCGAGCCGCACCCCGTTCGGGATGTACATGATCACGGCCCGCTTGGGGGGCGCGGCGGTCGGGGCAGCAGTTGCCCGCGGGGTCATGGCCTCCAGCCACGGCAGCCCGACGGACACTCCGAGCCCGCGGAGGGCGGCACGGCGGGAGATGGGTTGGCTGGTCATTTCGCGGACTCCGGAGGTGTGGTACGCGTGTGCCGGAACGGGTAGCTCGTCACCACCCCGGTGACGAACCGGGAAAACCGGTACCCGTCCTGCGCGGCCGCGGCCGCGATCTCGTTCAGGGCCGGCTCGTCGAAGTGCTCCAGCTTCCGGCCGAGCGCGTAGGACAGCAGGTGCCCAGCGAACGCTTTTGCGAAGGCCGGCTTGTCCGCCAGGATCGTGGCCTTGAACTGAGTCGGGCCGTCGAACGTGCGGCCGTCCGGGAGAGTGCCCCGTGCGTCGATCGGCAGCTTGTCGTCGGTCGTGCGGAGCCGGCCGACGGGGTCGAACGCCTCCAGGGCGAAGCCCGGCGGGTCGATCTTCGCGTGGCACCCGCTACAGTTCGGGTCCTTTCGGTGGGCCTCCAGCTTCTGGCGGACGGTCTTCCCGGTCGCCGACGCGGGCTTCGAGTCAAGCGGCTCGACGGCGACGGTCGGCTCCGGCGGCGGGCGGTTGAACACGCTTTCCAGCACCCACGCGCCCCGCTTCACCGGGCTGGTCCGTTGCGGCAGCGACGTGACCGTGAGCACCGCCCCGCAGGTGAGGAACCCGCCGCGGGACTGGTCCGGCCACTTCACCCGGACCCAAGTGGCGTTGTGCGCGGCCTGGGCGTGCTGAAGTTCATGCCCCGTCAGCCCCGGCTTCACCCCCGCCCCGGCCGCGACGAACGCCGGCTCGAACTCCTTCGCCAACCCGTAGTGTGCCGCGAGCCGAGGGTTGACGTATCCGTAGTCAGCCGCCACGAAGTCCATCACGCTGCGGTCCTCGATCAGGACCGTCTCGAACAGCAGCAGGGCCTCGGCCATCAGGTCGGCGTGGAGCGTCCCCTTCCCTTGCGGGCCGGCGTAGAAGGACTTGAACGACTTGTCCGGCTGGGCGGCCCACAGTTCGTTCAGACGGAGCCACTGGACGGCGAACGTCTCGGACAACTCCCGGGCGCGGCGGTCTTTCAGCATCCGCCGGGCTTGCTTCTCGACGCCGGCCGGGTCCGAAAGGTGGCCGGCTTTCGCGGCCGCGAGCAGTTCGTCGTCCGGCGGGCTGGCCCACAGGAAGTACGACAGCCGGGCGGCCACCTCGTACCCGCCCAGCTTGGCGACTGGGCCGACGCGGGACTCCCCGGCTTCCGCGAGAAACAGGAAGTCGGGCGACGACAGCGCGGCCCGCAGGGTTTCGCGGACGCCGGTTGCGTCGTTCGCCCCCTGCCTCTTGGCGGAGTCGTAGGGCTTGAGATAGGCCTCGACCACGCCGTCTGTTGGTGGCCGGCGAAAGGCGCGGGTCAGCAGCGGGACGAGGGCCGCCTTCACCGCGGGCCGGCCGGACGCACCCAGAACCGGGGCGAGTTTCGGGGCCGCGGCCACGAGGTTCGGCGCGGAAACGATCTGGTCGGCGACCTCGACGTATTTCTCGAACTGGAGCGCGCCGAAGTTCTGGACGTCCCCGCGGTTGGTGAACCCGTGCTCGGCCCGCGGATCGCCGGGAATGCCGGCCTGCTTCAACAGCGCGGGCACCTTCCCGCCGTACTCGATCGCCCCGACGTTCAGTTTCTCGGGCAGTTTCCCCGACGCGGGGTCGAAGTACGGCTTTTGGAACGGTAGCCGTTCCGGGAACATGAACACGTCGGTCGACAGGCCGAGCAGGTCGCGGACGGTGTTGTTGTACTCCGTCCGGGTCAGTCGCCGAAGCGTCGGCTTGCCGGGGTCGCGGACCCCGCCTAGCCCCGGCGCGGTCAGGGTCGCGTCCAGCCAAGCCAGCAGCGTCTGTTTCTCGGCAGCGGTCAACCTCGGCTTCCCGTCCGGGGGCATGTCTCCGGCCCGAACCGAGGCGAGCACGTCGGCCCAAACGGCTCCCGCCTTGGCGGCCTCAGCGGGGGTCGCGAACTTCGCCAGGTTCAGTCCGCCCTTCGGCTTCCCGGTGTTCCCGTGGCACCCGTAGCAGTGCGCCTGCAACGTCGGCACCACGTCGCGAACGAAGTCGGGGGCGGCCGCCCCGCTGGGGAGTGGGGATGAACACAGGGCAAGGGTTCCGAGGACCCACCGAATGAACATGGCCCGACTTCCCTCGTGCGGAGCGTGACTCCCCTCGGACATAGCCGGTGTCGGGGAATCCCACGGACGCCCGTCAAGACCCTGTTGATCGACTCCGAGGGGTCCACGCCCTGCGGTAGGGGAACGATTGCATGCGGCTGGGGTCGAAGCGAACCCTCGACGAGTACGAACTGGACTTCGTGGGTGGACCCCGGCCCGCGCCCACCGGAGGGGGGATCGAGGTCGGCTCGCGATCGGGTGTGGCCCGTGTAGGGGCGAGGTGTCAACTCGGCTGTGATTCTGTTCGAGGCTTGCTTCGATCCAATTGGCCGAGCGAACAGGCGGACTAGGCCGTGTTGACCTGAGACTACTCTCAAATCGCCCATGATTCGTGGGCGATGAGAAGTGCAAATCCAATGGTTGCTGTTCGTATCCGAGGAAAGAGTTGCTCGAACCTTGTGGTGTACAGGGAGCTAACTTTTCCAGGTTGGAGCAAATCCACTAGACGGGTTGACGCAGACGGGCACATCGCGGACCTTTACGCCCCCAGCAGCTTTCGCCTTTTTTCGTAGCGTTTCGCGATGTTTCGGACGGTCGGGAAACTCTCTGTTCGGGGAGAGAGTTCGCGGGTTCGAACACTCCCACCCGACGGTTCGCACATTTTGACCCAAACTCTCGGACTCTCTCCCTCTCTCCGAGAAACGGGTTAACAACACCGTTGCGATCGAGGATACGAACACTTTTACGCCGCGTAATTCAGCGTTTCTGGCGCGTTCCATGACACGGTCTCCGCGTTCTACCGAGGTGTGCACAGCGAGACTGACGGCCCGGCTGGACAAGGTGCCTCGCGAACCATGGTACCAGGATGCGAGATCACCCAATGCCTCATCAGGGCCGGCCAGTATGGCGACCGCGTATTCGACGTCCTTCTGCTCCTTCCGGCGATCCAGTTGGCCGAGAAGCAGTACAAGCAGCCTTTGATTTGCAACCCCGGTCGGTGGACGACCGCATGATCTACCGCTGAGTCCCGATGTCGACCGACCTGTTTTCTACCTGGAAGATGGCTAACTTAGGACCACTCGGGGCCAGATTTTGCGCAGTTATTCCTCCTTGTTTTGCTCACCACACGCGGCAAAAGAGCGGAATTTTGTCATCGGCGAATCGTTCCACGTTTGGCGCACGGTTCGCTTCTCGTGCGGCACCGAGCATGTGCATTTCGACGTTTCTCGCGTCCCGGTACGCGACATTGCGTTGCTGCAGCACGCTTCCCTCCAGCGGAGTCCGTCTCATGTGCCGCCGTGCCCGGGGTGCGTTCACACTGATCGAATTGCTGGTGGTGATCGCGATCATCGCCGTGCTCATCGGCCTGTTGCTGCCGGCGGTTCAGAAGGTTCGGGAGGCGGCAGCGAGATCGACCTGCCAGAACAATCTAAAGCAGATCGGTCTCGCGATGCACAATTACGAGTCCGCCAACCGCGGGCTTCCTCCCCGCCGCAACCTGACGGCCGGCACCCGCCGCGGGTGGGGGCCGGCCATCCTGAGCTACGTCGAACAGGCGGCCCTGGGTGGGAATTATCGGCTCGACCGGGACTTTTATCACGCCGACAACGCGGCCAACATCATCGTGCCGCTGAAGCTCTTCACCTGCCCGGCGGCCCCCCCCGGGGCGGACCGTTGATGTGAGTTTCACTACCGCCGGCGTGACCACCACTTCAGTCGGGGCGGCCGGCGACTACTTCGGACCCAATAGCTTCCAATCCACGCTGTACGGGAACGCGGCCCTGAGCGGGAACAACACCTGCACCGCGATGATCGACGCCGGCGAGCGAAAGATCGTCGAGATCACCGACGGCACCTCCAACACCATCCTCGTGAGCGAACAGGCCGGCAGGCCGGATTTTTACATCCTCGGGGTGAAGCAGGCCAGCAACACGGCGATGGCAGCTTACAACTCGTGGGGGCCGTGGGCGGCCTACCAGGTCACCCGGATCCAGCAGTTCGGGTCGGACGGCATCACGGCCGACGGTGCCGGCGGCCCGTGTACGATCAACTGCAATAACAGTCAGGGTTTCTACGCCTTCCACACCGGCGGCGCGAACGCGGTGTACTGCGACGGGTCGGTCCGGTTCCTCACCCGAAACCTCGACCCGAACATCCTCTTCGCCGTCGTCACCATCAACGGGAACGAGGTCGTTTCCGGGGACGGTTACTGATGGGTCCGCGTCCCTGTCTGGTGCTTGCCCTGATCGCCCTGATGCCTGTGACGGCCGGGTGTCAGAAAGACGGCAAGACTCCGGTTTACCCTGTTCGCGGGTCGGTCTTCTACAAGGGTAAGCCCGCCGCCGGGATCGTGGTCGTCATCAGGCCGGTGGCCGGTGGAACCGCCCGCCCGTCCAGCGGGACCACCTCGGCGGACGGGTCGTTCCGGATCACCACGTTCGCCCCCGATGACGGCGCGCCGGCGGGGGAATACGTCGTCACCCTGACCTTGCCTCGGAGCCAGGCCGACGCCGCGACCGGTGACGAGTTGACCGACGACCTCCTCAAAGGGCGGTACAGCGAACCCGCGAAAAGTTCCTGGAAGATCACCGTGCGGGACGGGGAGAACGTCCTCGACCCGTTCCGACTCGACTGACACCACAGAGGGGGTACCGAATGGGAACGAGGCTTCCGAGCTTCCGCGGGCGGGGGAGGGTCGACGTACTCGTCGCGATCGGTCTCATCGGCGGGTTGTTCGGGCTCCTCCTGCCCGCCGTCCAGGCCGCCCGGGCCGACGCCGCCCGGGCGCAGTGTGCGGACAATCTTCGCAAACTCGGCAAGGGGTTCGCCGAGTACGAGAAGACCTACGGCGGGCTCCCGCCGCGGCGGGCCGGGTTCAACAACGGGGCACCGTACAGCGGGTGGGGTGCCCACGTCCTCCCGTACATCGGCGAAGAAACCGTCTCCCGGAAGTACGACAAGAAATACGACTTCTTCGACCCCGCGAATAAGGCCGCGGTTGAAACGCAAGTCAAGGTTTATCTCTGCCCCGCGTCGCCGGAACGTTTCGTCCCGATCCAGTCGCAAGCGTCCACAAAGTCGGACAACCCCGACAAGGACACGGTCTATACGGTCAAGTCCGCACCGACCGACTTCATCGCATCGAACGGGTTGCTCATGCCCCGCGGCGGCTACGGGATGACCTCCCTTGTCTCGGATGCAATGAATGGCAACCAGCGTCAGGCAATGTTGGATAACGACAACTTGCCTTTGAATAAGATCACCGACGGGCTCTCCTGCACGCTCCTTCTCATCGAGCAGGCCGGCCGGCCGAGCAACTGGCGCAACGGCAAGAAGATCGAAGGGGACGGGCAGTTCGGAATGGCCAACAACGCCCGCGGGGCCTGGGCCGGGTGGGGATCGATCGCGTACGGTGCGGCCGACGGGGAGACCGGCGAAACCCCCGGCAAGGGGGACGCCACCGACCGCACCGTGAACTGCAACAACACCTTCGGGGTCTACGGCTTCCACGACGGCGGGGCGAACGTGCTGCTGTGCGACGGCGGCGTCCGCTTCGTCGGCAAGAAGCTCAACCCGTTGACATTCGCGTACCTGACCCTCCGGGATGACGGCCACGTCATCGGTTCCGACGACTACTGATGAAGCAGGAGCCGACTTCGATGAGATCGCAACTGTTGTGCGTCGTGCTCCTCGCGTCGGTCGCGGCGGGTTCCCCCGCGGCCGACCCGGCCGAGCTCGCGGCCGCGGTCGATGCCCGGATCGAAGCCGGGTGGAAGAAGGCGAACGCGAAGCCGGCGGGAAACGCCGACGACCCGATGTTCCTGCGGCGGGTGTCGCTCGACTTGCTCGGCCGCATCCCGACCGTCGCCGAGACGCGGGCGTTTTCGGCCGACAAGTCCCCGGACCGCCGGGCGAAGTTGATCGACAGGCTCGTCGCGTCCGGCCCGCACGCCCGCCACATGGCGACCGTCTGGCGGCGGGCGTGGGTGCCGCAGACCGACGCGGCCGAGTTCGCCCGGCTGGCCGACGATTTCGAGGCGTGGGCCGTCGTCCGGCTGCGGGACAACGTCCCGTACGACCGCGTCGTCGCCGAGATCTTGACGACTCCACTCGATCCGGTCGCGACGGCCCGCGGCGTCAACCCGGTCGGGTTCTACTCGGCCACGGAAAACAAGCCGGAGAACCTCGCCGCCACCGCGAGCCGGGCGTTCCTCGGGGTGAACCTCGACTGCGCCCAGTGCCACGACCACCCGTTCGCGCGGTGGTCCCGCGACCAGTTCTGGCAGACGGCCGCGTTCTTCGTGCGGGCCGACGACAAACCCGGGATGGCCGCCGTCCCGAAGATGACGATCCCCGGCACGAAGCGGACCGTGTCCGCCGAGGTGATGGTCGGCTCCGCGGTGAAGTGGCCCGCCGCCATCACCCCGGACACCGGCCGCACGCTGCTTGCCGGCTGGGTCACGGGGAAGGACAACCCGTACTTCGCCAAGAACGCCGTCAACCGGGTCTGGGCGCACCTGTTCGGCACGGCCCTGCACGAACCGCTCGACGACCTCAGCGGCGAGTCCGGCACCCCGGGGCCGCACGCGGAACTGCTCACCGAACTCGCGGAAGCGTTCACCGCGAGCGGGTACGACCTGCAATTCCTCACCCGCGCCCTGACCCGGACCCGGACGTACCAACTCTCGTCGATCCTCCCGGAAGGGACCGTCGCCGACCCACGGCTGTACACGCGGGCGGCCGTCCGTGGGCTGACCGGCGAGCAACTGTACGACAGCATCCGGACCGCGGCCGGGCTCCCGGCGGAGCGAGACGACACCGCCGGCCAACGCGGGACCGCACGCAAGGCGTTCGCCAGCCGGTTCCGGATCGACCGGGCCGTCACCGCGGAACGCTCGATCGTGCAGGCCCTCTCCCTGATGAACGGCCGGCTCACGCTCGACCTGACCAACCCCGACAAAAACCCGACGCTGGCCGCGACGGACGCCCCGTTCCTCGACACGAGGGGGAAGGTCGAGACGCTGTTCCTCGCCGCGGTCGGCCGCAAGCCGACGGCGAAGGAACTCGCCCCACTCGTCGAGTACGTCACCGACGGCGGCACCCACGGGGACCCCCACAAGGCCCTCGCGGACGTGTTCTGGGCGCTCATCAACGGCACCGAATTCAACACCAACCACTAACTCAGCCAGGGGTCGTCGCATGTCCGATTTCCGGAGTTCCCTGTCCCGGCGCGACTGGCTGCGGGTGTCCGCGGTCGGGTCCGTCGGCGTGTCGCAGTCGGGCTGGCTCCAGTCGCTCGCCGCCGGCGCGGCCAAAGACCCGAAGCGGAAGAAGTCCGTCATCCTGCTGTGGCTCGGGGGCGGGCCCGCGACGATCGACCTGTGGGACCTCAAGCCCGGCCACGAGAACGGCGGGCCGTTCAAGGAGATCGAAACCGCCGTCACGGGCGTGAAGATCTCCGAGCACCTCCCCGGCGTCGCGAAGCGGATGAAGGACGTGGCGATCGTCCGGTCGATGGCCACCCGCGAGGGCGACCACGCCCGCGCCCGGATCGTCAGCCTGACCGGGTACACGCCGGTCGGGGCGATCCAGTTCCCGGCGATCGGGTCGCTCGTCGCCCACGAACTCGCCGACCCGAACGCCGACCTGCCCGGGTTCGTCAGTATCGGCGGCGGGGGCGGCGGGCAGAACGGCGAAGTGCTCGGCGGCGGGTTTTTGGGGCCGAAGTTCTCCCCGCTCGTGGTCGGCGGAGGCGGAGGTCGGCCCCAGGGCGACGGCGAGGCGGCCGACCTCAAGGTGCCCGACCTCGAACGGCCGGGCGAAGTCTCGCAGGCGACGCACGCCAAGCGGATGGAACTGCTCACCGGGCTGGACAGGGGCTTCGAGCCCGGCCGCGGCAGCCCGGTCGCGGACACGCTGAAGGCTGCCACCGAGCGGGCCGTCCGCCTGATGCGGCCCGAGGCCGCCGCCGCGTTCCGGCTCGACGACGAGAAGGACGCCCTCCGGGACTCCTACGGCCGCGGCACGTTCGGCCAGGGGTGCCTGCTCGCCCGCCGGCTCGTCGAACGGGGCGTCGCGTTCGTCGAGGTCAACCTCGGCGGGTGGGACACGCACGCGAACAACTTCACCTCCGTGGAACGGCTCTCGGGCACGCTCGACAAGGCGTTCGCCGCCCTGATCGACGACCTGAAGGACCGCGGGCTGCTAAACGACACGCTGATCGTCTGCCAGGGCGAGTTCGGCCGGACGCCGAAGATCAACGGCAACAAGGGCCGCGACCACTGGCCCGCGTCGTGGTCGGCCGTGCTCGCGGGCGGCGGCATCAAGACCGGCCAAGCCGTCGGCAAGACGAGCCCGGACGGAATGGCGGTCGAGTCCGACCCGACCCGCACCGCCGACTTCGTGGCGACGGTCGTGAAGGCCGTCGGCATCGACCCGACGAAACAGAACATGTCGAACGTCAGCCGCCCGATCCGGATCGCGGACCCGAACGGCAAGCCGATCAAGGAGCTCCTGTGATTCGCCCCGCCCTCGGCCTGTGTCTCGCCGCCGTCGCCGCCGTCGCCCCCGCGGCGGACCCGGCAAACCCGACCGCCCGCGGGAAGGGATTGCCGAGTGATCCTGTCCCAACTGCGAAGCCGGGCGTCCCGCTGGAATTCGTCGTCGTCCCGGACAGTGCCCCGGCCCGGCTCGAAGTCCGCGTCGAGATCGACGGCCAGCCGCTGTCGGCCGTGTGGGACGACGCCTTCGCCAAACTCGCCGCGTACTTCGACCGCGACGGGAACGGGTCGCTCGACGAAAAAGAAGCGGCCCGCCTGCCCGACGCGGTCGCCCTCCGGCACGTGCTCGGGACCGGGTTCACGCCGCCCGTCGGGCTCCCGCCGGCGTTCGCGGAACTCGACGCGGACAAGGACGGGAAGGTGACGCCGGCCGAGGTCGCGGCGTTCTACCGCAAGGCCGGCCTCGGGTCCGCTGTGGTCGGCGTCGGCCGCCTGCCGAACGGCCCCGACCTGACGAACGCGATCCTCGCCGCGGTCGACGCCGACAAAGACGGCAAGGTGACCGAGACCGAGTGGAAGACGGCCACCGCGGCGCTAGCCAAGCTCGACGGCAACGACGACGAACTGATCGGGGCCGGCGAACTGCTCCCGAAGGCGATCTACCCCGGGGCGACCGGCAGCGTCCTGCTCTCGGACAAGTCCAGGGAAATCGCCCCGGCCGACGTCCGCTTCGCGTTCCCGGTCGCGCTCCTCCCGGCGGACGCGGCCGACCGCCGGTGGGCGACGGATCTCGTCGAACGTCGCAAGCCGCTTGGGAAACCGACCGCCGACGAACTGCTCGCCACGCGAAACTCAGCCCCGGCCGCGACGTGGGTCGTTCGCCTCGGCGACAAGTCACCGCCTACGGACCGCCTCGCCTTCGTCGCGGGCAACGTCCTGATCGACGGGTGGGCGGCGGACGGCAAGCTCGCGGCGGCGAGTGCGGGCGTCCGGAAAGAACTCGTTGCCGCGCTCGAACGCGGCGGCGACGAACCCGAACCGGAGCCCGCCGGGGGGAATCGCCGCCGTCGGCCCGGAGGGATCGCCTGGCTCACGCCGACCGCGGACCGCAACGGGGACGGCAAACTCGACCGGGCCGAACTCGACGCCTGGCTCGACCTCCAAGACCAGATCACCCGGGGGCACGTCCTGGTGACGCTCATCGACGGCGGCGGCCTGTTCGAACTGCTCGACGCGAACCACGACGGGGCCCTGTCGGTGCGGGAGGTCCGCGGGGCGTGGGACCGCCTGTCGGCGGCCGGGTGCGTGACGGGCGGCCGGTTCGACCCGAAGAAACTCCCCCGGGTGGTGCTCGCGACCGTGAGCCGCGGCCACCCCGCCGCCACGGACACCCGCCGCGGCCCCGCGTGGTTCAAGGCGATGGACCGCAACGGCGACGGCGACGTGTCCCGCAAGGAGTTCACCGGCGACCCGGACGCGTTCGACAAACTCGACGCCGACAAGGACGGGTTGCTTTCTCCGGAGGAAGCGACGAAACCCAAGAAGCAACCCGGGTGAGCAGATGGCACACACCGCTCCCGACGAGGTGCTGGTCGCCGACGACGAGGAGGCGATCTGCTTTTCGCTGCGGCGAGCGCTCGGAACGGAAGGGTTCATCGTTCGCGTCGCGGCCTACGGGAAGGACGCCGTCGACACAGTCCGCGGCCGTGGCCGGCACATCCGCGCCGCGTTTGTGGACGTGATGATGCTGTACATGAACGGGCTCGGCGTCGTGGAGTCGATCCGCCGAATCGCCTCGTGGATCCAGCGCACTCTGCTGAGTGGTCGGAATGCCCGCCAGCGTCGCTTCTATCGCCGACCGGAACGACGCGAAGTCGGGGTGGTATCGGCCGTGCACGCTCCGCCGCTTGGCGAACCCCCACAGTCGCTCGATCCGGTTCAGGTTCGGCGAGTAACTGGGCAGGTACAACAACCGGATGCCCAACTCCGCCTCCAACCCCTGGACCGCCCGGTTCCGCTGGTACCGCGCGTTGTCCAGTACCACCGTCACCGGCCCGACCAGGCCCTCGGCGGCGATTGCCCGGAGCCACTCGCCCATCGTGTCGGTGTTCACCACCGTGGTGTTCGTGACCGTCACCAACCGGCGGGTGACGGCGTTCCAGGCCCCGAGCACGTGGAACCGCTGCCGGCCGCTGGCCGCCCGGACGAACACCCGCGTGACCGACCACAGGCGACCCAGGAAGGTGCCGAACACGAAGTGGGCGGCGTCCACGAAGAACACGTGCCCGGTCCCGGCGGCGGCCGCGTCCAGGGCGGGTTGGAGTTCGGCTTCCAGGAATGTCTGCTGACTCCCGACGTGCGCGGTCAGCGACTGTGTGGGGGCACCGGGACGCACCGGGTGCGTTGCCAGCGGAACCCCAACCCGGCCAGGAAGGTACGGGTCTGGGTGAGCCCGCGCCGGAGGCCGGTCAGGTGGTGGATGCGGTCGGCGGCTTCGGCGAGGGTCCGGACGAGTTGGTCGGTCAGGGACCGGCGGATGGCGTCGGCGTGATCGGCGAGTTCACTGGTGGGGACGTGTCGGTCGCACCGGCGGAGTCCGTCCAGTCCGCCGTCGCGGTAGGCGAGGAGGTACCGCTCGGCGGTGGCGATCCCGACGTCGGCGAGGTCGGCGGCTTGTTGGCGGGAGTGTCCGAGGTGGACGGCCCAGAGGACGAGCATCGTGCGGCGGACGACGGGGTCCGGGTGCCGGTCGCGGTCGGCGAGGACGGCGGCGTGTTGCTCGGCGGACAGGGCGGGTCGAAACCAGGTGGTGGCCATCCGTAACTCCGAAGCGACCCGGCGAGACCTCCGCTCGCCACGACCAGCATGAAACCCGATTCCGAGTCCGAAGAACAGATCAATTCCCACCGGGCAGGGGATAACCCGAGACTTTTGCGGGAAATCTTATGATTTCCAGTGATTTCGAGATGTCAACTCAATCTGTTGTTGTTCGTATCGGGGAGAGAGTTGTTACGAAGAGTGTTGCTCTAGTGCCTTGTCCAGGCTAATTTTTCGGGTAGAGCCGCTTCAATTTGAGCCTTGCTTTGTCGATCGTGAATTGCCAATCGACGACTCGCTGCTTCTCGTTGACGCGGGTTGACCAGGCGGCAATTTCGGATTGAAGCGTCTCAAGGTCGCCGATCCGGCGATGATTCAAGCATTGGCTCGTTAGGCAACTCAACTCGCACTCCGCCACGTTGAGCCAACTCCCATGCTTGGGTGTATACAGGAAGTCAATCCGCCGCACGTAGTCGCGGGCCTTGTCGGGCGGGAACGCTTCGTAGAACGCCCCCTTGGTGTGCGTGTTCAAGTTGTCGCAGACCAACGTGATCCGCTCCACGCCGGCGTAACGCGTGTCCAGCAAATGGGCCACTTCCTGAGCCCAATCGTCCTTGGTGCGGCGCGGCCGGGCCGTCGCCTGGCGGAAGCCCGAGAGCGGTTCCGCGAACAGAAAGAGGCTCGCCGCCCCCTTCCGTTCGTATTCGTAATCGACCCGTTCCGGATGTTCCGGGGTCGCCGGGATCGGCCCGCGCGTCTCGCCGATCAGTTGCACCGGTTGCTCGTCCATGCACACGACGGGGCAGTCGGGATCGTAGGCTCTTTCGTACGTCTCCAGCACCTCCTCCATATGGGCGACGAACTCGCCATCGGCGTCGGGAGGGATCACCCAGTACTCGATTTTCCGCCTCGTCATGCCATTTTTTTGAGCGTCTGACGGACCGTCTCCGGACTGATCGACTCGACGATCTCCAGTTCCACCAATCGATCGGCCAGCAGTCGCAGCGTCCAGTGGCCGAAGCCGACGGGCGGTTTGCCCAACCGCAGGGCGATCAACTTGGCCTCGCCCACGCCATCGAGCAACTTCGGCGTGGGTGATGTCGCCGGCTTCTTGCGGACCAACGCCCCCTCGAAGCCTTCGAGGACGAACGCTTGCCGGACGTTCTCGACCGTCCGCGTCCGGCAACCGACCGCCTCGGCGATCTTGGCGTCATCCCACGCCGGCCCGTCGACGTCGGCCTTGAGCAAGATGGTCGCCCGCCGCAGTTTCTGGGACTTGCCCGTCTCCTTCTTGATGGTCGCTTCGCAAATCGCCCGCTCTTCGTCAGTGAGCCGCACGATATACTTCTTGTTCATGGGAACCTCCTTGTTGAGGTGGAGGTTCCCCGGGATCGAAGGTTTTGGCAACCCGAAAGTTCAGCCCGGACGGGACACTAGGGGAGCTGACCTGAACAGTACGGAATTCTGACCCCATCCAGTTAACGCCTTCGGCCCGAGGACACCCCTCGGGCCGAAGGCCTTTCCACCCCGCTTTTCCAGGCGTTTTCGCACATTCCGGTAACTGCCGCCTCTGCTCGTTTCCGAAGTGTCTCACTCGGGGACCGAGTTGGAACGGGCCTGTCCAACTCGGACCCGAGATTCTCTGCGGAAATGTCTCAGCACCGCGGCCGAGAGAACGACACTCCGGTTAATAGCCTCTTCCCACTCGCACCCCGAGTGAGACAACTCACAATTCTTCCGCTCACCCTGCATCTTTCGATCGTATACGCAGCGTCGAGGAAATGGATTTCACCAGTTCATCCACGTCCGCCCGCACAGCGGCGGGGTTCGCGCCGCCGTCGAGCGCCTGCTGGTGCGAGTCGAGTTGCTTCGCCCACTTGCGGCAGTTGTCCAGCAACCACGCCTTGTCCGCCTCGGCCAACGGGCCGTACGGAGAGTGCATCAGCCGGCTGCAACCGGTGCGGAACTCGGCGAGGCGGACGCTGACGCCGGTCGCGTCGACGGGTTGGTGCAGACTCCACTCCTCGACGTTGTCGGCGAGTTTGTTGAGGTAGCCTTTCGGCGTCGTCTGGTCGGCCGCAAGGCCGGACGGCTTGCCCCAACCCCACGCGACCTGGGCCTTTGGCACCGGCGATTCCGGTGGGTTCTGCATCGCCTGATACCCAACCACTGCGGCCAGGCAGACCGCGACAGCCGTGCTGACCGTGGCCCAAATTTTGTAGACTCGGCCGGTGCTTCGCTTCGCGACCTCGGAAGGCACCGTCACGGCTTCCGCTTCGATCAGGGAGTCGAGAGCTGACTTCCCCTGTGAGAAACTCGCGGTCAGATCCTCGGACGAATCGGCGACCTCGTCCCAGTGTGCGCCACCGTCGGTCAGGACAAGTTCTTGCAAGCTGACCAGCACGGCAGGATGGCGAAGGAACTGGCCGAGCACGTCGGCGGGGACGGCGGACAGTCCGCGTTCGACGGCAACGGGTGCCCACTTGTCGAAGGCCTTCTTGAAGTCTGGCGTGCCGCGAACGTCCGGAAAGTGTGCGGCGAGTTCCGCCACGAACTGCCCGAAATCGGGGGAAACGAGTCGGCGTTCGAGCCAGCCGGTAAGCTCGGCGGGGTCGTCGGGGATGGTGAGCGTGAGGAGTGTCACAGCGATTTCTCCACGCACGCCTGAAGCTGGGCCTTGGCCTGGTGGAACACCCGATACGCCTTGTCCGGCCGGGTGCCGGTGCGAGCGCAGATGGAATCATAGCTCTCGCCGGCCACCCGGCAGCGGACCAACTCGGCGACCTTTGCGTTCGCCCGTTCTAGCCGTTCCAGGCACTTCGCCAGAACCGCCCGCCGTTCCGCTTCGATCTCGTGAAGGGCCGATGGTTGCCGGTGGTCGACGAGGTTCGCATCGTCGCCGAGCGGTTCGGGCTTGCGCTTCCGCTGGTGGTCGATGACGACGTTCCGGGCGATTTGGAAGAGCCACCCCCGGAAGTTGCCGCCGTTAAACCCCGTCGGCGTCGCCTGCCAGACCTTCGCCCACACGTCCTGGTGGACATCTTCGACCAGCACCGAATCCACCCGGCCGCCCAGGAACGCGAGCAACCGCCGGGCATGGCGATCGTACAGCGTGCGGAAGGCGGTTTCGGCGTGACGACGCGCCGGGGCGGAGTCGCGGCGGGCACAGGCCGCCGCGAGGTCTTCGTCAGTGGTGTCGTCCGCAATCGCGGTCATGGTTTGAAGTTGGGGGCGGGCGACTGACGACATTCTATCCCCCGCCCCCTTCGGATCATCGGTTCGCCCCCGGTTCGCACAAACACGACGACCCGATCACGTTGTCCGCGTCGGCCCACACCGCCTTCCACTGCTCGCGGACGCGGGCGGCTTCCGCGACATGGCTCTGCTTTTCCAGGCTTCGCGATAGTCCGTACAGCGACCAGCCGTTGTTCGGCCACTTCTTCAAATCCTCGCGGTAGACGGCTTCCGCCTTCGCGGGTTGCCCGTCTTTCAGCAGAAACGCGCCGAGGGCATGGCGAACCGGGACGACCCAGTCTGGCGGTTCGTCATATCGCAGGGCGTCTTCTTTCTCGACGGCGACGGCCAGAATCTTCACGGCGTCCGGGGTCTTCCCCTCGGCAGCAAGGATTTCCCCTTCGAGCATCGGGTCGGCCACGGCGAAGAGTGCCGCGGCGGGGTTGTTGCCGAAGTGTGCGTCCTTCGGCGCGGACTTCGCGACTTCGCGTAGCTTGGCCAGTTCCTCGCGGGCTTCCTGTGTCTTCCCCTTCGCTGCGAACGCCACGCCGCGGGCGTGGTGCCGCAACCCACGTGCGATGGGGAAGTTCTCCGGGGCTTCCGGCTCCGCGAGAATGTCGTCCCACTGGCCGAACCGCAGCATCACTTCGAGCGGCGCGGCCAGGAACCCGTCGGCGATGGCGGCGTTCTCCTTCACCGCGACCCACTCCTGGGGCACGCCGGCGACCATCGCCCGCACCGCGCCGAGAGCCCGCTTGGACTCGCCCCGCTGCATCGCCGCGAACGCGAGCATGTGGTGGTTGTGGGCCATGTACAGCCGATAAAATCCCTGCTTCGGCGACCGCTTCGCGTACTCGGCGTCGGCCTTCATCGCCTTCTCGTTCGCCACGACCGCCTGCTTCCACCGGCCACACCGCACGTCGATGTGCGACGGCATGTGGACCATGTGACCCAGCCCCGGCTGAAGATTCCGCAAGCGGTCGGCGGCTTCGGTCGCCCGGTCCGGCTCCGGCGACGCCTCCACCGCGTGGATGTACAGGTGCAACGCAAGCGGGTGCTTCGGGTGTGTTTTCAACACGGCTTCCAGCGTGGCGACGATCTGCGGCGTTTCCGGTTGCGGCTTGCCGTCCGCGGTCCACAAGTCCCACGGGCGAAGGTTCATCAGCGATTCCGCATACAACGCCCCGACATCGGCATCGTCCGGGAACTGCTTCCAAGCGGCCTTCATCGCGGTCGAATACGCCTTATCCAGCGCCGCAAGGTCGGCCGGCAACGGGTCGGCGTACCGCTTCACCAGCGCGGCAATGAGAGCCTTGTCCGAATCGGACGCACCCGCGGATTTCTCGGCGGCTCGCTTCACGGCAGCGAACGCCTTCTTCGCCCGCTCGGGTTCGACGGTCGGCTTGTTGATGTGCCCGCCGTTGGCAATCGCTTCGCCCCAATGAGCCATCGCGCAGTCGGGGTCAAGTTCGGCGGCCTGCTCGAAGGAGCGGATCGCTTCGTCGTGGTTGAATGCGAACAGGAACGCGAGGCCCTGGTCGAAGTAGGCTTGTGCGTCGGCGTTCGCGGTGACTTTGCGGGTGTGCCCGCCGAGGCCGTCGAACTTCGGAGCGTGGTTGTCGGGCGAAGCGGCCGGGGAGACGACCGCGACCGCGAGCAGGATCAGAATCGGGTATCGCATGTGAGTGTTGCGTGTGGGAGAGGAGCAAGGAATCGGCGCGACCGCAAGATTGCGCCTGCGCCGAGGAAAGGACTTACTGAATCACCACGTTGCCTCCGGTGCCGCCGTCGAGCACATCGAGCCCGTTGCCACCGACCAGGACGTCATCGCCGGCCCCGCCGAGGAGGGTGTCGTTTCCGTCGCCGCCGACCAGCACGTCGTCCCCGTCCCCGCCGTCGGCAGTGAACCCGATCGCACCCGCCGCGAGTCCGCTCGCTTCCACCACATCGTCGCCGCCGAGGGCGTTCACGACCAACTGGTCGTTCGCGGCTTCCGCCCCGGAGATGTTCACGACGGCCGCCAGCCCGAACACGCTGGTTCCGCTCGCGTTGCCGACCACGACAGCCACGTCGTCGCCGTCGGTGCCGATCACGTTGACGGTGTCCGCCACACCATCACCGATCCCACCGGAGCCGGCCAGGTTGAGGTTCACCTCGGTCACGTCCGTGCCGGAGAGGTCGCCGACGGTGATGACGTCTGCCCCGCCCAGGGCGTTGAACGTGATCGCCTCGGTGTCGTTCAGGTCCATCACCACGTTCGCGATGTTGCGGGTAAACAGCACCCGGCCGCCGTTCGCGGAGATGCCGATTTGCTCCGCCACGTTGGCCCCGTTGAAGACGAGTTCGTCGAACCCAGCCTGTCCTTCGACCGTGTCGTTGTCGTCGCCTGGGTTCCACACGAAGGTGTCGTCGCCAGCCCCCATCAGGGCGAGGTCGTTGCCGTCGCCGCCGGCGACGGTGTCGTCGCCTTCCCCGCCGATCAGCACGTCGTTCCCGAGGCCGCCGTTGATCGTGAGCTTCAACCCGTCGGCTTCCAGCGAGGTCGCGTCGATGACGTCGTCTCCGCCCTGGCCGTTGAGCGTGAGTCGGTCGCTGGCCGCGTCGAGTTGGAACACGTTCACCCGGGCGGCGAGGCCGAAGACCGTGACGCCGCCGGAGTCGCCGAACGCGCCGAACACGTCGGCCCCCTGGGTCCCGTTCACCGTGACGGTGTCGACGGACCCGTCCCCGCCGCCGTTCGGCCCCCGCAGGTCGAGGTCGATCCGGGTCAGGTCGGTGCCAGTCAGGTCGCCGATCACGACGTTGTCGGACCCGCCCAGGGTGCGGACTTCGACGGATTCCAGGTCGTCCAGATCCATCGTCACGCTGGCCACGTCGCGGGTGAGGAGCACCCGGCCGCCGTTGGCGAAGATGTTGATGTTCTCGCTGGCGTTGCTGCCGAAAAACAGCAGCGAATCCGCACCGTCCTGGCCTTCGATCGTGTCGTTACCGTCACCCGGATCCCACTGGAACACGTCGTTCCCGGCCCCGAGGAAGGCCACGTCACTGCCGTTGTCGCCGAAGACGAAGTCGTCGCCGTCCCCGCCGAGGAGCACGTCCGCCCCCTGGCTGCCGAGAATCGTGTCGTTCCCCTCCCCGCCGTCGAGCGTCAACTTCACCACGCCCGCGGGCAGGGTTGTCGCCGTCAGGCCGTCGTTGCCGCCGAGGGCGTTGATGACGAGCGAATCGTTCGCCCCTTCGGAACCCGTGATGTTCACAGTCGCGGCCAACCCGATCACCGAAGCGGAGCTTCCCGAGCCGAACACGTCGATGACGTCGTTGCCGTTCGTGCCGGTGACGATCACCGTGTCCGCTGCCGCGTCGCCGACTCCACCCGATCCCGCGAGGTTGACGTTCACCTGCGTCATGTCCGTGCCGCTCAAGTCGCCGATCGTGACCGTGTCCGCCCCGCCGAGTGTGTTGAGCGTGAGCCCTTCGACATCGTTGAGATCCATCGTGATGTTCGCGATGTTGCGGGTCAACCGCACGCGGTTGCCGTTGGCGGTGACGTTGAAGATCTCGTTCGCGGCACTGCCGTTGAACACCAGCGAATCGGTGCCGTCTTGTCCCTCGACGGTGTCGTTCCCGTCACCTGGATCCCACTGGAACACGTCGTTCCCGGCCCCGAGCAACGCGGTGTCGTTCCCTTGTTGGCCGTCGATGAAGTCGTCGCCGTCGCCGCCGAGGAGCAAGTCTACGCCGTTGCTGCCGAGGATCGTGTCGTTCCCGGTGCCGCCGTCGACGGTGATCTGGATGAGAGCCGCGAGGTTGCCGGTCGCGCTGAAGCTGTCGTTGCCGCCGTTCATGTTCACGACGAGCTTTTCGCTGGTGCCAACGTCCAGGCTGAACGGGGCCGGGTTGAGGCGGTCGAACCGGACGCGGGTGCCGTTGGCCGTGACGGTGAACTGCTCGTCGCCGTTGCCGCCGTTGACCTCGATCGTGTCGGTGCCGGACCCGCCTTCGTTCAGGTCGGTGTCATCACCGGGGTTCCACACCATGCGGTCGTTACCGGATTCGCCGAAGACCTGGTCGTCCGCGTCGCCGCCGGTGAGGGTGTCGCTGTCCGCCCCGCCGAAGAGGAAGTCGTTCCCTCCTTTGCCGAGCAGCGTGTCATTCCCGGACTGGCCGAAGAGCATGTCGTTGCCCGACCCGCCGGTGAGGGTGTCGTTGCCAGCCCCGCCGAAGAGGTTGGCTTTCGGCAACGCCCCGTTCGACTCGTTCAGCGTGATGACATCGTTTCCGCCCTGGCCGAACACCTGAATTTGCGAGGTATTCGCCACCGTGGCGGTGCCGCCGAGCACCTTGACCGCCCCGCCGTTGACCAGCAACTGTCCGGCCGCGTTGCGGCTCACTGTGATCGCGTTGTCCTGGAAGTCCCCGAACACCGTGAGCGTGCTCGCAGAGAAGGTTGCGATCACCGCCGGGACTTCCCTCGCTTCCAGGGTGAGCACCGACGGCGTGAACCGGGGGGAGCGGGACTTCGTCGTGTTCGCATTTCGTCGACGGGCACCACGCAGAAGGGCATTCAACATCGTCCGAACCATCTCAACTGCCTCAAGAAATTGGGAGAGGGCGATCGCGTTTGGGAACACCTCGTCTATTCGAGTTGCGAAGAGAAACGGACACTGGATTGGGATCTCCGAAGTAATCGCGGAGAAGTTTTTTTCAGTCGGACTCGGCAATGCAGGCCGAGCGAAGTTATCAGGTATGAAAAGAGCCGAAAGTCTCTCAATCGCTGTTTCGCTGTGCCGAAGCCGAAAACTATTGTTGAGCGTGACACACTTCGCACCCCGGTTACGAAGGAATAGGTAGGGGCAATCGCCCCGCACCTCGCCGACGGCCGGCCGCACCGCGGACGCCGCCGGGCTCTTAGCCCGGAGGACCGCCGTGTCGCGCCTGCCCGACCCCGAAGACCTGTCGCCCGACGACCGCCGCCGCGAGGTGGCCGGCATTTTCGCCCGCGCCGCGGTCCGGCTCGCCGAGCGGTGTGCGCTGAACACTTCTGCCCCGCAGAACTTGTCGAATTCTCGCCCGAACGAGGTTGCTGTGGGCCCGGAAGTAGGGCTCACTGTCCACGACGG
>CAYUHJ010000051.1:0-2278 GCA_964444365.1 uncultured Alcaligenaceae bacterium
CGGCCGGCAGCAGGAGCCCGATCAGGATCGCGATGATCGCGATGACCACGAGCAGTTCGATGAGCGTGAAGCCGCGGCGACGCATGAGCGTACTCCGACGGGGGTGCGAGTGCGAGTGGATTTCTACATATCCGAGAATCGCGGCCGTGTAAAGCAAATAGAATGACTACGGGTGCGGAACTCGGGGCGAAGGGGGGACGGGTCATGGCCACCGCGAAGAACGTGCTCGGCGGGCCGCTGAAGAGCTGCTCCACCGACCCGATGACGGGCTTCTACCGCACCGGGTGCTGCGACACCGGGGCCGACGACGTGGGCCTCCACCTCGTCTGCACGCGGGTGACGGCCGACTTCCTCGCGTTCAGCAAGGCGGCCGGCAACGACCTGTCCACCCCGAACCCGTGGTTCGGCTTCCCCGGCCTGAAGCCCGGCGACCAGTGGTGCGTCTGCGTCACCCGGTGGAAGGAAGCGTTCGAGGCCGGCGCGGCCGCCCCCGTGGTGCTGGAGGCGACGCACATGTCGGCGCTGGAGTTCGTGGATTTGGCAGACTTGCAGCGCTACGCGGTGGACGCCCCGGCGGGGGCGTAATGGAATGGTTAGCCGCGAGGCGCTTCTCCGCTTCGCGGATGCGGGCCGGGTCGGTGTCGTGGGCGATCTCGTCGCGGTACAGTTCGATGGCCTTGTTTCGCTCGTTCAACTGCCGGTCGTAGATGCGGGCCGCCCGCATCCGGGCGTCCGTGCGGCTGCCCTTGCGCCACTGGAACGACCGCTCGAAGTACGCCGCGGCGCGGGCGTACTGCTTGAACGCGCGGCCCTCGTACAGGTCGCCGAGCTCGTAGGCCACGTCCGCGATCTTGTCCGAGTTCGGGTACTTTTGCAGCACCTCTTGCAGGCGGAGTTCGGCCCGCCGCTGGTTCAGCGTGTAGTCCGTGCCGAACCCGCGGTCCTTGTACTCCATCGCCTCCTTGAACAGGTCGTTCGCCTCTTTGACGTTGACCTTCGCCTCCAGGGTCGGCGGCGGCACGTCGAGGATGTCCAGGCGGTACGACGGCTTGGAGATCAGGTGGAACGCCTTCAGTTCCTCCTCCACCCACTTCGCGCGTTCGCGGTCGCCGACCTTGGAGTAGTGCTCGTACAGGGAGACCAGCGTGGCCTGGTACTCCTTGCGGTTCGCGATCAGCTTTTCGACGAGTTCCGCGTCGCCGTTCAGGTTCGTCGCCTTGGCCGGCTTCGCGGGGAGGTCCGCGGCGAGGAGGGGGAACGCGCCGGCGGACAGCCCGGCGGACAGGATCAGGGTGCGGACGCGGACCATGGGAAACCTCCGGTGTGCGGACCCCGCGGCCGGCGGGGTGCCCCGGTCGGTCGCGTCACGTTTTGGGCGGCGGCGCGGACCCCGGCCCGGCCGAATTCGCGTTCAAGGCGGGGGCGGTCCCGCTGCCGGGGCCGGCCCGGTTCTCCAGCCGGCCGAAGATCATCCGCCCCGCCGGGGTTTGCAGGACGCTCGTCACCACGATCGGCACTTCCTGGCCGATCAGGTTCCGCCCCTGCTCGACGACCACCATCGTCCCGTCGTCGAGGTACCCGACCCCCTGGCCGATCTGGTCGCCGGCCTTCACCACCTTGATCGTCAGCGGTTCGCCCGGCAGCGCGACCGTCTTCAGGGCGTTCGCCATCTCGTTCAGGTTGATGACGTCCACGCCCTGCAGTTGCGCGACCTTGTTCAGGTTGAAGTCGTTCGTCACCACCCGCGCGCCGATCGACCGGGCGAACAGGACCAGCCGCTCGTCGACGCGGATCTTTTCGCCGGCCTGACCCGCGTCCGGCACGTGCCCGTCGTGCATCTCCAGTTCGACCCGCGGGTTCGCCTGCAGCCGCTTCAACACGTCCAGCCCGCGCCGCCCGCGGTTCCGCTTCAACTTGTCCGAGCTGTCCGCGATGCCCTGCAGTTCGTTCAGCACGAACCGGGGCACGACCAGCTTGGTGTCGATGATGCGAGTATCGCACAAGTCCGCGATCCGGCCGTCGATGATGACGCTGGTGTCGAGGACCATCGGCCGGCCGCCCTTCACCTGCTTGGAAAATTCGACATAAGGGATCAGGAACCGAAAGTCGTCCTTGGTCTGCACGAGCGTCGAAATCGCTACGTAGCAGCACAGCACGCTGAGCGACAGCCGGGTGAGCAGCGCGAGTTTGACGGCCTGCGCGGGCTTGAGGTCCGGGAACCCCGCCTCGATCAGCGGCGCGAGCGCCAGCGAGAACAGCCACCCGAGCAGCAGCCCGA
>CAYUHJ010000051.1:2378-31813 GCA_964444365.1 uncultured Alcaligenaceae bacterium
GCCTCGATCAGCGGCGCGAGCGCCAGCGAGAACAGCCACCCGAGCAGCAGCCCGAAGTAGACGGCGGTGAGGTCGACGATCTGCTTGTTCTTGCCGCGGACGTCCGCGAACAGCACCCCGGCCCCGGCGACGAAGATGATCCCGGCGGCGACGGCCCCCGCGCCGAACGCGCGGTCGGTCCCCTGGTTCACTTCCTCGAACAGGGTGAACGCGAACAGGGCGATGCCGATCAGCAGCGCCGCGTACACCCCGCGTAGGCCGACGAGCAGCATAGAACGTGCCTCGGGAGAAGAATGAGCCGAGCGACGATTCGCGGTGACGTCAACGGGTCCGGCGAGCCGCGGACGCCAGTCCGCGGGTGAAGACTCCCACCCGCGGACTGGCGTCCGCGGCTCGCAGGCGGGACGCTCACCATCCGGCCGCCAACCGACCGCGTCAGTCTACAAATCGGTCGAAGGATGGAACAGCCGGCGATACTCTTGCTGGGCGAACCGGTCGGTCATCCCTGCCAAGTAATCGCCGACGACCCGCTCCAGGTCCGGCACCGGCCCGCGGCCCGGCAGCTTCGCCCCGGCCGGCGGGCCGACCACCGCGTCCGCCCCGGCCCACCGCCGCAGGTGGCGTTCCGGCAGCAGTTCCGGCGCGGTCACGTACTCCGCGAACAGCGCCCTCAGCACCCGCATCCCGTTCGCCGTCATCCGCAGCACCCGGTGGTGCCGGTAGACCCGCTCGCGCAGGAACCGCTCCAGTTCCCGCTTCAACAACGCCATGCTCGGGCTGAGCCCGACGAGTTCGTCGCGCGATCGCCGCACGTCCTCGACCGTCCGCACGTTCGCCGCTTCCAGCCGCCGGGCGGTCTCGTCGAGCAGGTCCGTGACCTGCATCCCGAGCAGTTCCCGGCCGACGGCGGTGCGAAAGGCGTGCCCGCTCAGCCCCGGAAACCGCCGGCCGACGCTCACCGACGCCCGCTCCCAGAGCTCGACGCCGCGGAGGTCGTCCAGCGTGATGAACCCGAGCCCGAGGGCGTCGTCCGCGTCGTGCGTGTCGTACGCGATGCTGTCGACCACGTCCACCACCTGGGCTTCGAGCAGCGGCCCGCCGACGCCCGCGAATTCGACGCCCTCCGGGGCGTCCGCGTTCCCGCTGTGCCGGACGAACGCCTCGCGGAGCTCGAACGTCAGGTTCAGGCCGGGGAACTCGGGGTATCGTTCCTCCAGCTCGTCGACGCGGCGGAGCCCGTACAGGTTGTGGTCGAACCCGCCGAACCCCTTCAGGCAGCCGTCCAGCGCCCGCTCGCCGGCGTGGCCGAACGGCGGGTGCCCGATGTCGTGGGCGAGGGCGATCGCTTCCGTCAGGTCCTCGTTCAGCCGCAGCCGCCGGGCCACGGTGCGGGCGACTTGTGTGACTTCCAGCGTGTGCGTCAGCCGGGTGCGGTGGTGGTCGTTCACGCTGGCGACGAGCACCTGCGTCTTCCCGGTCATCCGCCGGAACGCGGAACTGTGAACGATCCGCTCGCGGTCCCGCTGGAAGGGAGTGCGGTACGGGTGCGCGGGTTCGGGGAACCGCCGGCCGCGCGTGGTGCGGCCGCGCATCGCATACGGCGCGAGCCACGAGTCCTCGTGGTCGAGCCAGGCGTCGGAGGAGAGAGGGAGGTGGGGCATCACGGTGTTCCCCGGTTAGCCGCGAGGCGAAGCCGAGCGCGGAAGCGATTAACCGGTCAACTCCTCCCGCAACAGGTCGTACAGCGCGTCGAGCGACTGCACGATCACCTTGGTGTCCGTCAGCACCGGCATGAAGTTCGTGTCGCCGGCCCACCGCGGCACGAGGTGCCAGTGCAGGTGCCCCGGCAGCCCGGCCCCGGCGGCTTTTCCGAGGTTCAACCCGACGTTGAACCCGTCCGGGTTCATCCGCTTCTCGACGACCGCGATCATCCGCCGCAGCGTGTGCTGGAGGTCGAGCGTCTCGGCGTCGGCGAGTTCGTCCGGCCGGGCCTTGTGCGACCGCGGGGCGACGAGCAGGTGGCCGTTGTTGTACGGGAAGCGGTTCAGCACCACGACGGAATGGGCCGTCCGCAGCGCGATGAGGTGTTCCCGGTCCGCGTCCGCGGCGAGCCCGCGGCAGATGAAGCAGTCGTCGCCGGGGGCGTGCGGCTTCGGCGGCTGCGCGACGTACGAGAGTCGCCAGGGGGCCCAGAGGTGATCCACCGCGACTCTCCGGAGGGTTGGTGCTCCGGCATTTTAGGGGAAACGTGTTCGTAGGGTGGGTCGAGCCGGCTTTGCGGCGAAGACCCACCGAACCCGCAACGCCTTGTCTGTCTCGGAGGACGCGGTTGCGAAGCCGGTGGGTCTTCGCCGAAACGGCTCGACCCACCCTACAAAAATCACTTCACGCAGCACGCCTCGCCGCTCTCGCAGCACGCCTTGGCGGGGGCGCAGCAGTCGGACTTCTTCGCCAGCTTGGCGGCCGTCGGCAGCGGGGCGGCGCAGCACGCCTCGCCGGTGTCGCAGCACGCTTCCCCGGTCAGGCAGCAGGAGTGGTCCGCGCAGCACGCCAGGCCGAGCTCGCAGCACTCGGCACCGGGGAAGCAGCACGGGGCTTGCTTCACGCTCGCCGCGTACCCGCCGAACCCGACCGCGACCGCCGCCAGCGTGCCGATGAACAGTTTCGTGAACATGATCGAACCCTCGGAATGGTGTTGAAAATGTCGCAAGACCGCACGGCGAACCGGCACCGTGGGGTGCGAGTCCGCGGGACTTCTTGTCGCATTCCGGGGGTTAGCAGTGCAAGACGTGGTGGACCCGCGTCCGGGTGCCGGGGGGCAGGAACGGCAGGTCCGACAGCCCGCCGGCCGGCCGCGCGACGGCGACCGGGGCGACGGCCCGGGCCAAGGGGAGCCCGCCGAGGTCCGCGACGAACGCGAGGAGCGAATCCGCCCCGGTTTCGAGCGCGGCCGGGGGCGCGGTATCGAGTACCACCCCCCCGCACGGGCACGGCTCCGGAACGGTCGGCGCGTGGGGCGTCGGGTGCGTCGGAACCGCCGGGGCAACCGCTTCCCGCTGCCCCTTGTCGGCGGCCAACTTCGCACACACCGGGCACCCGGAGGGCTCGGGCGTCGGAGCGAACTCCGACTGCACCTGGGCCGGAACAGAGGCCGCGGCGAAGGCGTGGACCGGGCCGCAGCAGCAGAGCCACGGCCCCGCCACTTGAACGACCGCCACGAAAATCGCCAGAGCCGTCCGCACGGGTCTGCCCTCGAGTTCCCACCTGGAATAGTACCCGGAGACCGACCGTCTTTCAAGATTTCGGCCGTGCCCTCCGCTTTTCGGCACGGCGACGCAGCGCGTGAAAGTAGGCAACTCGCTCCGCGAGTTGCGGGCTCATGTCCCGAGAACGCAACACTCGTTTTCGAGCCATGACGCGCAGTCACTCGCGGAGCGAGTGACCTACTGAATCGGCAGAACTGGAATTTCTGCGTCGCCCTCCGTTTTGTGGCACCCTGGCGAGCCGCGGACGCCAGTCCGCGGGTGACGCCCCAGCAACCCGCTCGGCTTCGCCTCGCGGCCAACCGGGAAAACCCGCACGTCCGCACCCGTCGCGTGTAACGGCAAACCTTGCCCGGTCCTTGCACTTCCCCCGGGTTGCCGCGTATCGTGGAGGCATGCCGTTCGCCTCCGTACCGACACCCTCGTTTCGAGGTTGCACCATGCCGCGCCGTTTGCTTGCCGGCGTCCTGTTCGCCGCCCTCGTGGGATCCGCCGCCGCCGATGACCCGGCCCCGCCCGAGAAGAAGTTCCCGGACTTCGCCGCCGTCGTGAAGGGGGCGAAGGTTTCGGAGGGGCTGTTCACGCTCCACCACAAGGACGACCACGTATACGCCGAGATCCGGCCGGACCAGTTCGACAAGCCGTTCCTGATGCCGATCGCCGTCGCCCGCGGGGCCGGCATGGGCGGGGCCACGCTCAACTTCGGCGACCAGTGGGTGATCGTGTTCAAGAAGGTCGGCGACAAGGTGTTTGTCGTCCGCCGGAACGTCCGGTTCACCGCCAAGCCCGGCAGCACCGCGGCGAAGGCCGTCGAAACCACGTACAGCGATTCCGTCCTCCTCAGCGTCCCGATCAAGACCGTCAACCCGATGAAGGGCTCCACGGTGATCGACCTCAACGCCATCTTCTTCACGGACCTCGCGGACCTCGGGCTCGGGTTCCTCGACCGCGAGCGGACGACGTGGGGCAAGGTGAAGGCGTTCAAGAAGAACGTCGAACTCCAGGTCGCGGCGACGTTCGCCGGCGGCGGCCGGGGGCGGGGCGGGTTCCACGGGGCCGACGGCGTCATCGACAACCGCGGCGTCAACGTCGTCGTCCACTACGGGATCGTCGAACTCCCCGACTCCGGCTACCACGCCCGCCTCGCCGACGACCGCGTCGGACACTTCCTCAGCGTCGTCAAGGACTTCTCCAGGGACGGCTCCGACAGCGCCTTCGTCCGGATGGTCAACCGGTGGCGGCTCGAACGGGCCGACGGCTCGACCTGGAAGGAGGGCGGCAAGCTCGCCGCGCCGAAGAAGAAGATCGTGTTCTGGATCGAGGACACCGTCCCCGAGGAGTTCCGCGCCGCGGTCCGCGAGGGGATTCTGGAGTGGAACAAGGCCTTCGAGAAGGTCGGCTTCCGCGACGCGATCGAAGTGCGGCAGCAGGAAGGCGAGGACTTCGACCCCGAGGACGCGACCTACGCCACGTTCCGCTGGATCACGTCCGACGTGCCCTACGCGATCGGGCCGAGCCGGGCGAACCCGCTGACCGGCGAGATCATCGACGCGGACATCCTGTTCGACGCCAGCATGGTCCGGGCGTACCGGCAGGAACAGCGGCTGTTCCGCAACGAGAAGGGGGAACTCGTCGACCCGGCGAGCGTCATGCAGGCGAGCCGCCGCGGCTGGGAACTGCCCCTGCACCCGCTCGCCCTCCGCGGGGCCGGCAGCTGGGACGACCGCGAGAACACCCCGGAGGCGGCCCAGGCCCGGCGGCTGAACGCGCTCCGCAGCGGCAACTGCCAGTGCGCGACGCACAAGTCGAACGAACTGTCCCTGGCCGTCGCCCACCTCGCGGCGGTGAACGCGCTCAAGGACGGCGAAAAGATCCCGGACGAACTCCTCCAGCAGGCCGTCAAGGAAGTGACCATGCACGAGGTCGGCCACACGCTCGGGCTGCGGCACAACTTCAAGGCGAGCACGATGCTGCCCAACGACAAGCTCCACGACACCACCATCACCCGCAAGCAAGGGCTCGTCGGCAGCGTGATGGACTACAGCCCGGCGAACATCGCCCCGAAGGGCACGAAGCAGGGGGACTACTTCACCACGACCCTCGGGCCGTACGACTACTGGGCCATCGAGTACGCCTACAAGCCGCTCTCCGGCGGCACCGACGGCGAGGCCGAGGAGTTGAAGAAGATCGCGTCCAAGGTCGCCGACCCGAACCTGATCTACGGCACCGATGAAGACCTGATGTCCACGTCCGACCCGCTCGTGAACGTGTGGGACCTCGGGGCCGACCCGCTCCAGTTCGCACGGGACCGCGTGAAGATGGCCCAGGACATGATGGCCACGATCGCCGACACCACCGCCGACAAGGGCGAGGGCTACCAGCGCGTCCGCCTCGCGTTCGGGCTGCTCATGCGGCAGTACGGCGACGCGGCGTTCCTGTCCGCGAAGCACGTCGGCGGGGTGTCGATGTACCGCGACCACAAGGGCGACCCGAACGCCCGCGACCCGCTCACCCCGGTCAACCCGGAGAAGCAGCGGGAGGCGCTCAAGTTCCTGAAGGAAACCATCCTGACGGACAAGGCGTTCCAGTTCCCGCCGGAACTGCTCCGGAAGCTGGCGGCCGACCGCTGGCTGCACTGGGGGAACGAGCGGAGCGCCTTCGCCGGCGTCGAGTACCCGCTCAACGAGCGGATTCTCGCGATTCAGAAGGTGGCCCTCGACGAGCTCCTCGACGCGGACACCCTGCGGCGGGTCCAGAACGGCGAGCGGTCGGCGGGCAAGGGCGAGAAGCCCCTGACGGTCGCGGAAATCTTCCGGTGCCTGACGGACAGCACCTTCCCGGCGAGCCCGGCGGCGTCGACCGTGACCTCGCGGAACCTGCAACGCGCCTACCTGGACAAGCTCGCCGGCATGGTCGTCGGGTCGAAGGGGTTCGGCGGCGGGAACGTGATGTTCTTCGGCTCCGCCGGCGGCGGCGCGGTCCCGGCCGACGCCCGCAGCCTCGCCCGGTTGCACCTGAAGGAGATCGCCAAGCGGATCGACTCGGCCCTCGCCGCCGAGAAGGACGACACGGCGAAGGCCCACCTGGAGGAGGCGAAGGAGCGCATCGCGAAGGTGCTCGCCGCCGGCGTGACGGCGAACGAGCCGTGACCGTACCGGTTCGCGGGGCGGATTCCCCGCCCCGCGACCGTCTTTCAAGAGCCCCAACCGTGAAGGAAGTGTCCGCCGAAATGTTCGTGTTTTTGAGAGCCGCGAACGCCAGTGAGCGGCTTGCTTCCCGGGGAAAATGGCAGCCTCACCTGGGCGGAAGTGAACCGCTCACTTGCGTTCGCGGCTCCTGGAGAAGAGCGAGAAATCAGGACGTTGTTTCGTGACGGTTTCGAAGAATCACGCTTGATGGACAAAAAACTCTGCCCCGGTAAGTTGCGGTTCCAATCGAGTGGCATCGTGATCGCGAACGACCAACAGCTTCAAGTCACGATGGACCGCATCGCCTGGTTCCAGCGGCAGGCGGCGCAACTGCGGTCGACCGAGACGAGCCCGAAGAATTACCTCGCCGCCGTGTCCGGCTTCCTGGCGGAAATCGATCGCATGCAGCTCGAAGTCCGCGAGTACCTCAGCGTGTTTCCGGCGGACCGCGTCTCGGCCGGGAGCCGGTGACCGGTTCTCCCCGTCACACCGGGACCTTCGTCTTCGCCAGCAGTTCCTGCACCACCGGGGCGGCGTCCTGGCGGCTGCCCTGGTCCCAGCCGCGGGTCATGAGCCGGTGCGCGAGCACCGGTTCCGCCAGGGCCTTCACGTCGTCCGGGGTGGCGTAGTCGCGGCCGTCCACCACCGCGAGGGCCTGAATCGCCCGGTAGAACCCGAGGGCGGCCCGGGTGCTCGCGCCGAGGCTGATCTCCGGGTGGACCCGCGTCGCGTCCACGAGGTCCAGCAGGTACTCCGCCACGGGCGGCTCGACCCGCACGTCCCGGGCCTGCCGCTGCAGCGCGACCACGTCCGCCGGCGTCAGCACGCTGGCCAGCGTCTCGACCGGCTCCCCGGCCCGGTGCTGGGTCAGGATCGCCCGCTCGGCGGCGCGGTCCGGGTACCCGATGTGGACCCGCAGCAGGAACCGGTCGAGCTGGCTCTCCGGCAGCGGGTACGTCCCCTCGAACTCGTACGGGTTCTGCGTCGCCAGCACCAGGAACGGCGGGCCGAGCGGCCGCGTCTTGCCGTCCACCGTCACCTGCCGCTCGGCCATCGCCTCGAGCAGCGCCGACTGCGTCCGGGGGGTGGCGCGGTTGATCTCGTCCGCCAGCAGCACTTCGGAGAAGACCGGCCCCGGCTGGAAGTGGAACTCCCCGGTGTGCTGCCGGAAGACGCTGGTGCCGACCAGGTCGCCGGGGAGCAGGTCCGGGGTGAACTGGATGCGGTGGAAGCTGCACCCGAGCGTCCGGGCGAGGGCCTTCGCCAGCAGGGTTTTCCCGACGCCGGGCACGTCGTCCAGGAGCAGGTGGCCGTCCGCGAGCAGCGCGACGAGCGACAGCCGGATGACCTCCGGCTTCCCGAGGAACACCCCCGCGACGTTGTCCCGCAGGGCTTGCAGGACGGCCCGGAGCTGGTCCCGCGTCCGCACCGGGCCGGGCGGGACGGGCGTAACGGCGGGCGGGGTGACGGCGGCGTTCACGAAGGCGGAGCACTCACGAGGGCGACGGGTGACCCCCACAGTATAGCGACCCCCGAACCGGGGCCGACCCCGGAACCGGGGCTTCGCGGCGGTTTCGCGAACCGCCAACGCCGGGCCGGGGTCCGTGTTATCAAGGCGGAGGCTGCCATGAACCGCCGTCAATTTTGCGCCGCTGCCGCCCTCGGACTCGCCCGGTCCACCTTCGCCGCACCCGCCCTGCGGACCCCGGAGAAGCACCCGGCCCTGCTCTTTCAGCGGCGCGTTCCCGGTGACGATAACCCCGACAGCGAACTGCTCTTCGAGTGGCTGCTCGTCGACCCGGACGGGTCGAACGTGCGGCCGCTGTTCGGACCCGACGGGCAGACAGTCCCGCTCGAAGTGCCGCACCGCCCGGCGATCTTGCTCCGGACGAATCAACGGACGAAATCCGTCACGCTGCTGAAGCCGGACGGAAACCTCCTGGAGTTGTCGTGGGACGGCGGCGTCCTCGAACGGGCACTTCGGCAGTCGTGGAAATCGAGCCGCCGGACCATCCCTGCGCGAGGGGCCCACGGCCCGGCGTCCTCCGACGCGATCCGTCCGGACGCCGATCTGGCCCCTCGAGTCGCGGACGCCGCGGTCCCGCTCGCCGTGCTCGAACCCCGGCAGCGGCCCGCCCACTTCTGGGGGTTTTCTCCGGACGGCCGTCGCCTCGCGTTCAGCACCACCGCCGACTCCGGCGGCGCACCGTTCGTGCTGGACCTGCGGTCCGAAAAACTCGTCTGCCTCTGGGATCAAATCCCCGACCTTCGCGGCGACGTCGGCTTTGCCGACGTGACGTTCTCCCCGGACCTGGGGTGGTTCGCCTACCCCGTGACCGAGGGCCGCGACGCCGCCGCCGGCAAGCCCGGAACGACGGTCCTCCACCTCACGTCCCTCGACGGCCGCACGACCCGGCGGCACCCGGACGCGTCGTGGGCCGGGAACCTCCGGACCGCGTGGGTTTTCTCCGACGACGGCCACCTCGTCGTCGGCACCGACCCCCCGCGCGGGTTCGACGCCGTTACCGGCCGGCCGACGGATCGTGTCGTTCTGCCGCCAGACCCGGACCGGCTCGCTCGGGAGTACGACGCCTCCGAAGCGTGCCCCTGCCCGTGGGGACGGTACTGCTTGTTGCTTCGCGACGAAGTCCGTGTCGTCCGCGAGCTCGCCACCAAGCGGGAAGCGCGGCTGCCCGAGAAGGCCGAGAACGGGTTTCACTGGGTCCGGGCCGCCCGCGTCTGACCCTGTCCGATCCGCCGTTCGCCCCTAAGATTGGGCACGTTTGCCCACTGCATTCCTCGCCGATGGACCCCGATGACGCACCCCGCGAAGCTCGCCCTCGAAGACGGCACCGTGTACACCGGCCGGGCGTTCGGTGCCCCCGGCGAAACGGCCGGCGAAGTCGTGTTCAACACGAGCATGACCGGCTACCAGGAAATCCTCACCGACCCGTCGTACCGCGGGCAGATCGTCACCATGACGTACCCGCTCATCGGCAACTACGGCGTCACGGACGTCGATGCCGAGTCGCACCGCATCCAGGTGGACGGGTTCGTCGTCCGGGAACTGACCCGCGTGCCGAGCAACTACCGCAGCCACCGCGACCTGGACGGCTACCTCCGGGCCAGCGGCGTCGCGGGGATCGAGGGGATCGACACCCGGTCCCTCGTCCGCCGGCTCCGCGTCCGCGGGGCGATGACCGGCGTCCTCTCGACGACCGACCTGGACGATGCGTCCCTCGTGAAGAAGGCGAAGTCCGCACCGGGGATGGCCGGCCGCGATCTGGTGAAGGAAGTCGTCCCGGACAAGGCGTTCGCCTGGAAGGGCGGCTTCGGGGCACTGGCGGAGCACGTCCTGCCCGCCCGCCCGGCCCAGAAGCGCGTCGTCGCCATCGACTACGGCATGAAGTGGAACATCCTCCGGTGCCTGACGCAGGTCGGGTGCGACGTGACGGTCGTCCCCGGCACCGCGACCGCCGCCGAGGTGCTGTCGCACGACCCGGACGGCATCTTCCTGTCCAACGGCCCCGGCGACCCGGCGGCCCTGGGGTACGCGGTCGGCACCGTGAAGGAACTGATCGGGAAGAAGCCGATGTTCGGCATCTGCCTGGGGCACCAGCTGCTCGGGCAGGCGTTCGGCGGGAGCACGTTCAAGCTGAAGTTCGGCCACCGCGGGGCGAACCAGCCGGTGCTCAACCGCGTCACGGGGCGGGTCGAGATCACGACGCAGAACCACGGGTTCGCGGTCGACCCGGCGAGTTTGCCGAAGAATGTGGAGGTCACGCACGTCAACCTGAACGACACGACGTGCGAGGGGATGCGGCACCGCGACCTGCCGGTGTTCGGCGTCCAGTACCACCCCGAAGCCGCCGCCGGCCCGCACGACAGCAGCTACCTGTTCGAGCAGTTCCGTTCGGCGATGGGGTGAGGGGCGCGGTAGAATGGTGTGATTCTTCGGAGGACGGAACATGGCTGCGATTCGCCAACTGCTGAGCCCCGAGTTTCTCGCCGACCCGGCACTGTCCGCCGCCGCGAACGCCGGGACGGAGTACCTTCAAGCACACATCGACGGGGTTCCGCTTCCCGCCGCGATCAACTGGCGGCTTGCCCCCGGCGACGGAAGCCAGTGCGAACTCGGGCTGGAAGATCGCGCCGAAGACGACGCCGTTTCGGTGACGAAGCGGTACAAGAAGTCGTGGCTTCTCCACCCGGAGTACCGCGAAATCTGCGTCCTCGATTTGTGGTCGGAGCTGCTCGCCAGGCGGTTCGCGCGGATCCGACGGCGGGTCGATGACGCCATTGCACGGGAGTTGGAAGCGGAAGCCGCAGCAGCCCGATAATTCCCCCGTTCACCCCGAGGTCGAGCGATGGCCCAGCGCACGAACACGGACCTGATCCGCGACTTACAAGTCGAGGTCGCCAATCTTCGGGCGGAATTGACATCCCAAAAAGTTCTCGTCGATCACATCAAGTTCGTCGAGATGCGCGAACGCCTCGCCGTCGTCGAACACACCCTGGCGGAACTGAAGAAGCAGAAGGAAGAAGCCGACCGCCGGCTCTGGCAGTTCATCGTGCTGTTCGTCGGCGGCCTCATCACCCTCGCCATCAACTTCGCGCTCGTCTTCGTCCGCAAGTGACTCACGCCCCCGCGATGTCCTTCAGCGCCTCGACCAGCTGGTCGATCTCGTCCGCCGTGTTGAACACGCCGGGGCTGACGCGGACGAGCCCCTCGTCCTTGGTGCCGACCGCCCCGTGGATGTACGGCGAGCAGTGCAGGCCCGCCCGGACGGCGATGCTGAAGCTCGCGTCGAGCGCGCCGCCGAGGGTTTCGGAGTCGAGCCCCGGCGGGCCGCGGAAGCTGACGGTGCCGACCCGCCGGGCCGGGTCGCGGTGGCCGATCACCTCGAACCCGCCGACCGCGTCGAGCTTCTCCCACAGCCGTTCGCACAGCCCCACTTCGTGCCCGCGCATCGCGTCCGGCGTCTCGGCTTCGACGTAGTCCAACCCGGCCACCAATCCCGCGATCCCGAGCACGTTCGCCGTGCCGCCTTCGAGGTGGTACGGGAGTTCGACCGGCTGCGTCGGCGAAGTCGAGTCCCCGCCGGTGCCGCCTTCCCGCCACGCCCGGACCTTCGCCCGCGACCCGACGACGAGCCCGCCGGTGCCGGTCGGCCCGAGCAGGGACTTGTGGCCGGGGAACGCGAGGAGGTCGATGTTCAGGGCCTGGACGTCGATCGGCACGACGCCGGCGGTCTGGGCCGCGTCGACGAGCACGAGCACGCGGTCGGACGCCTCCCGGGCGGCCTTCGCGATCGCGGCCACGTCTTGCACCGTGCCGAGGACGTTGCTGGCGTGGGTGACCGCGACGAGCCGGGTGGCCGGGGTGATCGCCTTGCGGACGTCGGACGGGTCGACGGTTCCCGCCGGGTCGGCGGCGACGCGGGTCAGGGTGATGACCTTCGCGTCCGCCAGGGCGACGAGCGGCCGGGAGACGCTGTTGTGTTCGAGGTCCGTGGTGACGACGTGGTCGCCGGGGTGGACGACGCCCTTGATGGCGAGGTTGAGGGCGTCCGTGCAGTTGAACGCGAACACGACCCGTTCGACGCCCGGCGCGTTGAAGAATTTTTTGAACCGGAGCCGGGCGTCGGCCACCATCGCGGCGGCGTCGCGGGCCATGCGGTGCCCGCCGCGGCCGGGGTTGGCCAGGGCGGTGCGGGCGTACTGGTCCATCGCCCGGTAGACGCCCTCGGGTTTGGGGAAACTGGTGGCGGCGTTGTCGAGGTAGATCACGGAGGCCCGTCCTTTCGCGGTTCCCCGTATCTTACAGCCCGGTACCAATTCCGACTTGCCGGAGTCGGCCGTCACCGCGGTTCCGCGCCGTTGACCCACGGGCCGGCGAGCCGCATGTACTCGGGGGGTTGCACGTCGCCGCCGGTGCGGCGCTGGGTGGCGGCCCAGGTCGCGTCGGCCGGGACGGCGGTTCGCCGCTCGCGGTCCCAGGCGTACACCCGGCCGTCCCGGTAGCCGGCCCGGGCCAGCGCCACGACCGCCACCGCCGCCGCCCCGAGTTCCGGGGGGCAGAGCGTGGCCCGGTCCCGCCGGCGGACGCAGTCCAGGAAGTTCGCCCACAACGCTTCCGTCTCGTTCTTCGGCGACCCGACGCGCACGGTTTCCGGCGATTCGCCCAGCACCTCGAAGCCGCCCTTGACGAACTTGATCGCCCCGCGGCGGCCGCGGATCACTTCATCTTGCGGGACCGCGGAGGTCGTCGCGCCGGTGACAACGAGGTGACACTCGTCGAAGTCCGCGGCGACGGTGGCCACGTCCGGCACGTCCCGGCCGTCGCGTTCGACGTACAGCCCGCCGGCCCCCGTCACCCGGCCGGGGAACCGCAGGCCCGTGGCGGCGAGCAGGCGGGTGACGTGGTGGACGTACAGGTCGGTGAACGGGCCGCCCGAGAACGCGGCGACGCACCGCCACTGGGCGAACGCGGCCCGGTCGAACGGCATCGTTCGCGGGTCCGGGCCGAGCGGCACGCCGTTGACCTCGAACCGGTGGCCGAGGAACAGGTCCCAGTCGACGGCCCGCGGCGTCATCTCGGCGGCGAGCCGGTAGAACCGCCACTGCCCGCGGACGTCCGAGCGGAACGCGCCGGCGGACAGGTGCGACACCGCCCCGAGCTTCCCGGTGCGAAGGAAGTCGTGGGCCGCCTTCCACACCGGGTCCGCGAGCGACTGCACCCCGACCGTGACGACGCGGTTGAGCCGGGCGGCGGCGTCCATCACGGCGACCGCCTCGTCCGCCGTGCGGGTCATCGGCTTCTCGACGTACACGTCCTTCCCGGCGGCCAGGGAATCGAGCGTCATCCGCGCGTGCCAGTGGTCCGGCGTGCTGATGCAAACCGCGTCGACGTCCTTCAGGTCGAGAATCGTGCGGTAGTCTTTCGCCACCCGGGTGCGGTCGGCCGGGTTCAGCCCGCACTTCGCCGCGGACGGGTACAGCCCCTGCGCGAACTTCCGGCGAATGACGGCGTTACCGTGCCGCTGGTCGTACTCCTCTTCGAGCCCGTCCCACACGTCGCACACCGCCACCGGCGCGACGGCTCCCGTCTCGGCGAGTTTCGCGATCAGGTTGATGTGCGCCTGCGCCCGCCCGCCGCACCCGAGGAACGCGACGCGGACGCGGTCGTTCGCCCCGGAGACTTGGCCGTATGCGGACGCGCTCAGGGAGAGGGCCGCGGCCGCGGTCGTCTTGCGGAAGAAGTTCCGCCGGTCGACGGGGCGGTGTTCCGGGGTGGGCTTGGCGGGGGTCGGCATCGGCGGGTTCCGGAAGGCGGGATGCGGTCATCCTACCCGATTCGACGCCCCGGCGACACCGACGGTTTCCGGTTCAGCCTGTGCGGAAGAAGTCTGGTAAACTACCCGCATGATTCCCTTCGGGCCGGAAGTCTGGGACCGGATGGTGGCCGCCGTGGATGCGGTTCGCGACCGACTGCGACGAACGACGGCGGCGCTGGAGGCCGCCGGGGTGCCCTACGCCATCATCGGCGGCAACGCGGTCGCGGCGTGGGTTGCCCGCGTCGACCCGGCGGCGGTGCGAAACACGCAGGACGTGGACATCTTGATTCGCCGGGAAGACCTGCCCGCGGCGATCACCGCGATGGAAGCGGCCGGCTTTATCTACCGGCACGCGGCGAGCATCGATATGTTCCTGGACGGCCCCGGCGCGAAGGCTCGCGACGCGGTCCACGTCATTTTCGCAAACGAAAAAGTCCGGGCCGAGTACCTGCTCCCCACCGCGGACGTGACGGAAGTCGAGATGAGCGAGGACGGTCAGTTTCGACACCTGAGTCTGGAAGCACTCGTGCGGATGAAGCTGACCTCACACCGCGACAAGGACCGAACGCACATTCGCGACATGATCGAAGTCGGCCTCGTCGACCAGTCGTGGCTCACCCGGATTCCCGAGGAACTGGCCACGCGATTGAAAGCCATCCTCGACACGCCGGACGGCTGACGCGCCTATGATGGGGTGTCGGACGCACCCGCGCAGAGGACCAGCATGTCGAACCCCAACCGCCTCGGCGGCGTGATCCACGTCTACCAGAAGTACGACCCCGTCAACGTGCCCGGCCCGAGCACCCCGCCGCCGGACGTGGTCTCGCCCGCGTTCGAGCACCTGCTCGAGTACGGCAACCTGGACGAGTTCACCGACGAGCAGCTCGCGAACGCCGTCCACATCGACCCGAGCCAGATCGCGGGCCTGGGGCCGAGCATCGACCACCTCCGCGCGATGCTCGAAGAGCGGAAGCGGAAGATTCTCGAAACGTACGAGACGTCGGCCGCGAAGACGGCCGCGGACAAGGCGTTCGCGGACGCGGCGAAGGGCGTGAAGCCGCCGGACAAGTTGCGGAAGCGGTTCGACGCGGCCGTGAAAGAGGAACAACTCCGCGACCTGGAAGACCTGTATTACCTCGCCGGCGGCGACCAGACGCCGTTCGCCCGCGGGCTCGTCGGCGTCGTGGACAAGCTCGGCGACAAGTACCAGGTCGACGACCTCGATAGCAAGTATCGCTTCACCGGCCGCGAAAAGATGGACGTGCCCAAGGCACTCGAAGTGAAGGAAGAGTTGGAGACGATCGACAAGCTTCTCAAGCAGTTGAAGGAGGCCAAGAAGAACGCGCAACTGGCCATCATCGACATGGAGGAACTGTCGAAGTTCGTGGAGGAGGCGGACCTCGAAGGTTTGCGGCAGTTGCAACAGCAGGTGGAAGATTACATCCAACAACAGGCCCGCGAGCAGGGGCTCGACCGCGACTCGCAGAAGCAGTTCCAGATGACGCCCAAGGCGTTCCGGCTGTTTCAATCCAGGGTGCTGTCCCAGATCTTCAACGAGTTGCAGGCGAGCCGGACGGGCCGGCACCCGGAGGCGGTGCTGGGCGAGGGCGCGACCGAGTCGCCGCTGACGAAGCCCTACGAATTCGGGGATTCCGTCACGCACATGGACATCCCGTCGAGCTTCACGAACGCCCTCCTCCGCGGCGGGCCGGGGCTGCCGGTGCGGCTGAAGCCGGACGACATTGTCATCCACAAGACGCGCAACAACCCCAAGGCCGCGACGTGCGTGCTGTTGGACATGTCGGGGTCCATGCGGTACGACGGCATGTATGTCAACGTCAAGCGCATGGGGCTCGCGCTGGACGGATTGATTCGCACCGAGTACCCCGGCGACTTCCTGCAGTTCATCGAGATGTACACCTTCGCAAAACCCCGGCACGTGTCCGAGGTGCCCGCGCTGATGCCGAAGCCGGTGACGATCTTCAACCCCGTCGTGCGATTGAAGGCCGACATGGGCAAGCCGGACGCCTCCGAGTTCGGCATCCCGTGGCACTTCACGAACATCCAGCACGCACTCCAAACCGCGCGGCGGTATCTGGCCAATCAATCGACGCCGAACCGCAATGTGATGCTCATCACGGACGGGCTGCCGACGGCCCACTTTGAAGGGAGCATGTTATACATGCTCTACCCGCCCGACCCGCGGACGGAAGAAGCGACGATGCGAGAAGCGAAACTCTGCGCCAAGGAGGGGATCACGATCAACATCTTCCTGCTGTCCGCGTGGAACCAGACGCGGGAGGACATCCGGTTCGCGTACCGCATGGCCGAGAGCACGAAGGGCCGGGTCGTCTTCACCGCGGGGCGGGAACTCGACCGGTTCGTGGTCCACGATTACATCAAACGCCGGAAGTCGATCATTTCGTGACCCGTCGAGATGGGTCTTGTCTTGTGGCACCGGCCTCTGGCCGGTGTTGCCACTCACCGGCCAGAGGCCGGTGCCACAAGACCGTCCTCACTTCGCGGATTCGGATGCATACAACTTGCGCACCTTGCGGGCGATCAGTGTATTCAACAGCCGCGGCGCGAAGCGGTTGAACCGCAACATCCACTTCGCCTCGCCGCCCAACACGACTTCCTTCCGGTTCGCCCGCACCGCCGCCACGATCTTCTTCGCCACGTAGGCCGGCTCCATCCCCTTGCCGAAGGGGATGTCCATTTTGCCGTCGTTTCGCAGTAAATTGCGGGCGAACTCGGACTTCGTCAGGCCGGGGAGGATCGTCACCACGTCGACGCCGAAGCGGACGAACTCGGCCCGCCACGCCTCGCTCATGGCGACGAGGGCGAACTTGCTGGCGGAATACTCCGGCCACGCCGGCATCCCCCGCCGGCCGCACATGGACGCGACGTTCACGACCGCGGGGTGAGAGCCCTTCATCAGGTGCGGCACCGCGAGGCGGGTCAGTTCCACGGGGCCGAAGAAGTTCACCTCCATCACCCGGCGGTTGAGGTCGTCCGTCGCGGTGGCGAAGTGCCCGAACCCGGCGACCCCGGCGGCGTTGACGAGCAAGTCCAGCCCGCCGAGCTCTTGCACCGCGGTCGCGATCAGCCGCTCGCGGTCGGCGGGAACGGTCACGTCGCACGGCACGACGACGGCGGTCGCCCCCTTCGCGCGCAGGTCCGCGGCCAGCGCTTCGAGCGACTCCGCGGTGCGCGAGGCGAGCGCCAGCTTCACCCCGGCGGCGGCCAACTCCGCGGCAAGGGCCCGTCCGATGCCGCTGGACGCGCCGGTGAGAATCGCGCGGTTGCCGGTCAGTTCGCGTGCCATGTGGGATTCCTGAGTAGGCGACTCGCTCCGCGAGTCGCGGCTTCGAGCCCGAATCCGTTTCCTGGAGAATCTTGGAGCAATTTCAGGGCGGAAGCGGGTCACTCGCGGAGCGAGTGACCTACTCACTTGGCCTTCCCCCGCCGTCCGCCCCTGGGGTAGCATATCCGCCCGCCGCGCCCCCGACACGGATGTCCGCCATGCACTGGCTGCTGATCGGGTACATGTTCCTGTTCATCCACCGCCCGTTCGAGGTGTGGCCCGCCCTCGGGGACCTGCACGTCGAGCGGGTGTACATGCTCGTCACGATGGGCGTGTGGGCGCTGGCGGCCCCGAAGCGGCTGCTCCCGAACTGGCAGCACCTCGCGAACGCGGCGTTCGTCACGGCGGTACTCGCGTGCTGGGTGACGAGCCCGTGGGCCGCCCAGGGGCAGCCGGTCGTCGAGGACTACCTCAAGATCGTCGTGTTCTACGTGCTGCTCGTGACGAGCGTTTCCGACGAACGCGGGCTGAAGCACGTCGCGATGGCGCTGCTCGGCGTGATGACGCTGTACCTGCTGCACTCCCTGCGCGAATACCTCGGCGGCCGGCACACGTACCGCATGGGCATCGCCCGGATGCTCGGGGTCGACAAGACCTACGGCGACCCGAACACCTTCGGCGCGAGCATCGTGTTCGTGCTGCCGTTCGTCACGGCGATGTGGAAGAGCGGCGTCGGCGGCAAACTCGGGCGGTACTGGCTGATGGGCTACGTCGCGCTGTCCGGGCTGTGCATCCTGCTGACCGGCTCGCGCGGCTCGCTCATGGCCTTCGGCGTCTGGGCCGCGATCACGATTCTGCGCGGCCCGAAGAAGTGGGCCTGGGTCGCGGGGGTCGGGCTGGCGGCCCCGGTCGTGTTCGTGGCGCTGCCGGAGTCGTTGCAGAACCGGTTCCACACGATCATCGACCCGAGCGTCGGCCCGGCGAACGCGCAGGAGTCCGGGGAGGGCCGGATCGTCGGCTTCTTCACGGGGCTCGAACTGTGGGGCCGGTCGCCGTTGACCGGCGTCGGCCCCGGCGCGTGGCGGCCGGCGACGGGCAGTTCGATCGAGTCGCACAACCTGTACGGCCAGCTCATGGGCGAAATGGGCGGCCTCGGCGTGGCGACGTTCGTCGCCGTGCTGGCGTGCTTCGCCGCGAACCTCTGGCGAATCCGCGCGGTGAAACGGGACTTCCCCGAGTGGGAGAACGACCTCGTCTTCCAGGTCCCCGCGGCCATCGGCACGGCGGTCTTCCTGCTGCTGCTCCTCGGGGCGGCGGGGCACAACCTGTTCCGCTACACGTGGCTGTGGTACGGCGGGCTGCTCATCATCTCCCGATACTGCATCGAGGCGCGACTGCGGGCCGTCGACGCGGGCGAGTACGAGTTCGCGTCGGAAGACGAGGAGATCGAGGAGGAGTGGCCGGAGGGGTGGACCGTCCACGCGGGGCACGATCCGGTCGGGGCGGCGGCGGAGGTTGGCGAGCGTCACTCGTGAGAGTGACGAGGAGGCTCGCAACCGTGCGTGTTTCAAATGTTGTTGGCGGTTGCCGAAGAATGTCGATTTCGCCGCGGAGCGGCGTTCGTGCGTAGCCCCACGCGGAAGCGTGGGGATGCGATTGAGCAAAACACCCGAGCCCCGTAGGGGCGTTCGTGTCAGAACGAACGCCCCTACGGGGCTCAGATATTGGGGGTGTTCCGCACGACCCCACGCTTCCGCATGGGGCTACAGACGAACGCCGCTCCGCGGCTCAGAATGGAATCGAACGCCCACATTCAGCGTGTGAATCCGGACGACGTCGTCCCTCTCACGAGTGGCGCTCGCCGTTAGCACACCGGCAGCGGAATCGCCCCGGTCTTGTCCGCCGTCGCCGCGTGGAGTTTCTCCATCTCGTCCAGTTCCGCCACCAGGTCGGGGCCGAAGTACCACTCGATGTCCGCCCGCGAGCTGCGGTAGATCGTGGGGCCGGGGCCCTGGCAGACCAACTCGTCTTCCAGCTCGAACTCGTAGGCGGGGATCAGTTCCCCTTCCTTGAACGACGCGGGGAAGAGCAGGCACACCATCGGCTTGATGTCGTGGACGTCGATGCCGCGCTCCAGGGCGAACCGGTGGATGCGGCAGCCGCGGGCACCCGGCGTGGGGTCGAGGAACACGCACGCCCATTCGGTGTGCGGCGAGCGGCCTTCCGGCAGGTCGACGACCTGGGTGCGGGTGTACGCGCCGCCGGGGTACTCGGCTTCCGGCAGCACGCCGAAGTCCTCGGGGTCTTCGCGGAACCAGCCGCTCCGCGGGACGCCGAGGTATGCTTCGAGTTCGGTCTGATACTGTTCGAGGGCGGCGACGCGGGGCATCTCGATGTCCGCCCCGTACTGGCAGCAGGCGTCCTTGCAGAAGGTGCAGTCCATGCAGACGCCGAAGTACGTCAGCGTGAAGATGCGGGGGTCGACGCGGTCGAGGACGGGCGCGCCGAACCGGCAGGTGTACGGGCGCGACAGCGGGACGGACATGGCGGTTCCGGTTCGTTCGGGCGGAGAGGTGGAGGGATTGTGTACCACGCGACGACCATTTTCAACTGCCGGCCCGCTCACCCCGGCGGGCGGGCTTCCGTCCCCGGCTGCGGCGACGGCTCGCGGGCCGGCTCGGCGACCGCCTGGGGCAGCGCCTTGGCGAACGACACCCGCGAGTACCCGTCGCGGGTGAACTCGGCCACCTCGCCGGTCGCGCGGTAGCCGCCGCGGGCGAGGAACTGCCGGGCCGGGGCGAACCACGTCGCCGAGGTCACGTCCGCGAGCAGGAACCGGCCGCCGAGCGCGACCGCCGCGTGTTCGACCGCATCCAGCAGCTTGCGGCCCCACCCCGCGGCGCGGTGCGCCGGCGAAACGACCAGCGCTTCGAGGATGTACGCGCCATCCGGGCTGTCGGTCGTCCGCAGGGCGGCGAACCCGGCGACTTCCCCCGGCTTGCCGGCGAGGGCCAGGAACTTCCACTCGCTCCGCGACCGCCGCACGAACGCCCCGTACAGCCGGTCGCGCTCCGCGGGGGTGAAGATTTCGGGCAGGTGCAGCAGTTGCACGATCCCGTTGGTGTCGATCCGCCGGGCCGGCCGGACCTTGTACGCCGGTCGCTTCGCCCGCTTCGGCTTCGGCCCGTGCGTCTCGACGACGGCGGCGGGGGCGGCCGCGTTCGCCGGCACGTCGAACGGAACCGCGTCCGCCAGGTCCGGGGTCGCGCCCCGCCGCACCGCACACCGCACCAGCCCGAGGATGAACGCCGGGTACGGGATCTTCGCGGTCTCCAGCCCGGCCGCGAGCCCGGCCAGCGGGCTGATGCACGGGTTCGGGTTCACCTCCAGGATGAAGACGTTCCCGGCTTCGTCCACGCGGAAGTCGACGCGGGCGTAATCCCGGCAGCCGACGATCTCGAACGCCGACTTCGCCGCGGACGCGACCTTGTCGTGCAGCTCGGGCGTCACGTCCGCCGGGTTCTTCGCCGGCGTCGCCACGAAGTCCCGCGTGCCCGGCCGCCACTTCGCGTCGAACGACACGATCGGCCACAGGTCCGGCGCGTCCGGCGGCGGGACGAACAGGATCTCCGAGAACGGCAGCGGTTCCAGGTGGTCGCGCGTCTCGATCAGGGCGCAGTTGAACTCCCGGCCGCGGATGAACTGTTCGACGAGGACCGGCCCGCCGTAGGTCTTCAGGATGTACGCCACGCGCTCGTCGAGTTCGGCCTGTGAGGTGACGACGGACTTCTGATCGATGCCGATGCTCGCGTCTTCGAGCCCCGGCTTCACGATGACCGGCCAGCCAAACTCGCACGGTGGGGCCGGCGATTGCTCCACCACCATGAACTTCGCGGTTGGCAGCCCGGCCCCCGCGAGGAGTTGCTTCGTGAGCGGCTCCGACCGGCACAGCAGCAGCGGCTGCGTCGGCGAGCCGGTGTACGGAATCTTCAGCAATTCGAGGATGCCCGAGACGTAGGCCTCGGCGTTCCCCCAGCCGGCGGTCCCTTCGTACAGGTTGAAGACGACGTCCGGCGCGGCCGCCTTCAGCCCGCTGATGAGCGCGGTCGGGTCGGTGGTGACGCCGAGCCGGGTGACGGGCAACCCCGCTTGTTGCAGGATGCGGCCCACCGTGTCGGCGGTGTACAGGATGTCGTGCTCGGACTCCGCGTCGGGGTGGTCGGCCGGCAGGGTCGGTTCGTTGTACAGGACCAAAACGCGGGGGAGCAGCATGGTGTCGGTCTCTTCGGCGAGGGTCAACCGAGTAGCTTACCACACGGCGGGGAATCGCGCAACCGGTGGGCAAGTCGAGGACAGGGCGGCGCAGTGCGTGACAGTGGGCAACTCGATCCGCGCGTTGCGGGCTCGTTGGTCCTCGCTGGCGCTCCGGGCTAGTGTTTGCGGCCGCCGACCGGGATGACCGGTGCCGGGACCGTGGCCCGGGACAGGTGGTCCGCCAGCGCCTTGTCCGGGTCGCCGACCGCTTCGGTCAGCCGGGGTTGAAGCCCCAGCGCCTCGGGCTTGTCCCGCAACGCCGCCAGGTACGCCAGAAGCGCCGCCTTCGCCTTCGGGTCGCCGCGGAGGCAGAAGTGGACCCACGCCCAGGATTCGCGGTACTCCGGTTTCTCCATTTGCCGGAGATCGCGGATCTTCTCCAGGCGGGCCAGATCGGGCTGGAACGGCCCCCGCCGCAGGGCGTCGACGTGGGCCGGGTTGACGCCGTCGTTGGCGGGGGGCTGCTCGAAGTACCCGGCGAGGCCCTCGTCGAGCCACAGCGGGACGCTCTTCAGCACGCCGTTGAGCACCGCGTGGGTCAGTTCGTGGCGCAGGTCCGTGCGCAGGTGCTCGCCGAGCCACGTGAAGACCTGCAACTCGTCCGCGGTGCCGGCCCGCTTCTGCTCCGCGATGAAGAACGCCCGCCGGACGGGCAGCGTCGGGTAGCGGTCCTTCATGTACGCCTCGTACCGGTCCTGGTCCGCGAACAGGTAGACGTGAATCAGGTGCGGCCCCGGCGGGAGGTTGAGCTCCGCCTGGATCTGGTCCGGGAGGCGTTCGAGTTCCTTGAACAGCGGGTCCGACTCGTCGAGCGGCGAGTCCGAATAGATCATGAACGGCCCGACCCGGAGCCAGTTCGCGGCGGGCTTTCGGGGTGCGGCCGCCGGGGCGGTGCCGCGGGCGGAGATCGCCGGGTTGGGCGCGGGCGCGTCGGACCGCAGGGACTCGCACCCGAGGGCGGCCGCCAGCCCCAGGGCGGCGGCGACGAAGGCACGGCAAGGTGGGCAAACGAGGTGCGGCATCGCCAGGGGTTCCGCGGGGGCATCGTGCCGGGGCGGGACTGTACCGCATTCCGCCGACCCCGGACAGGCCGATCGGCAGACGGGGTATCATCGACCAACCCGCCGGCCGATCTTGACGAATGCCGCGGTTCCGCCGGAGAACTTCCCCCCTCCGCTTCGCTGGCACGATCGGTCGCGGGCGGATAAGTTGCCGACATGCCCCATCCCCCGCGAACGCTGATCGGAGAGGGCCTGGCACCGGTCCGCCGGGCCGTCGAGCAGGTCGCCGACACGGACGCCACCGTCCTGATTCTCGGCGAAACCGGGACCGGGAAGGAACTCGTCGCGCGGGCCGTCCACGACCGGAGCCGCCGCCGGGGGAAGGCGTTCGTGCCGGTTCACGTCTGCGCTCTTTCCACCGGACTGATTTCGAGCGAACTGTTCGGCCACGAGCCCGGCGCGTTCACCGGGGCGACGAAACGCCGGGTGGGCCGGTTCGAGCAGGCGGACGGCGGGACGCTGTTCCTCGACGAGGTCGGCGACCTGACCGCCGAGGCGCAGGTGCTGCTCCTCCGGGCGATTCAGGAGCGCGTCGTGGAACGGGTCGGCGGCGAACCGGTGTCGGTCGACGTGCGGTTCGTGGCGGCGACGAACCGGGACCTCGCCGCGGACGTCGCGGCCGGGCGGTTCCGGGCCGACCTGTTCTACCGGCTGAACGTCTTCCCGCTGTCCGTGCCGCCGCTCCGCGACCGCCGGTCGGACGTGCCGGAACTGGTCGAGCACTTCGTGAACGTGTTCGCGGCGAAGTACGGGCGCGCGGTCACAACGGTGCCGGCCGCCGCGGTGCGGTCGCTGACGGCCCACGACTGGCCGGGGAACGTGCGCGAGTTGCAGAACGTCGTCGAGCGGGCGGTCATCGTGAGCACCGGGGCGGAACTCGCCTTCGACCCCGGCTGGCTCGTCGGCGGGACGGTCGCGGAGACGGCGAAGACATGGGCGGCCCAGGAACGGCAGCGGATCGTGGATGCGCTGCGGGCTGCCGGCGGTCGGGTCTACGGCCCCGGCGGCGCGGCCCACCGGCTCGGCCTCAACCCCACGACGCTCTACAGCAAGATGCGGAAGCACGGCATCGAACGCGGCGCGACTTAGCACGAGGTCGCTCGGTCTTCTTTTTCTCCCCTCTCCCCGGTGGGGAGAGGGGCCGGGGGTGAGGGGTTAACGTGTAGCCCGGATCGACGACTGCAACCGGGCGGGAATCCCCTCACCCCCAACCCCTCTCCCCGGCGGGGAGAGGGGGGCAAGATTCCCCCGTCGACATGACTCGGTCTGCCGTCTGCCGTCGGGTGACGCCCCGCCGTCGGGTGACGGCAGGCCGTCGCCGCACCCGCTCGAAATCCTCACGAATTCCCGCGTTTTCGCACCGGCACACGGCGTGCGTTGGGGGACCGCGTTCCTTCCCCCAACGTGAAAGGCGGTGCCCCGTGGCGATGGTCGTGACCGAGCCGTGCGTCGGCTGCAAGCACGCGGACTGCGTCGTCGTCTGCCCGGTGGAGTGCTTCTACGGCGACGACCGGCAACTCTACATCGACCCCGACGACTGCATCGACTGCGGCGCGTGCGTGCCCGAATGCCCCGTCGAGGCGATCTTCTACGAGGGCGACGTTCCCCCGAAGTGGGCGCACTTCATCCCGCTCAACCGCGACCGCGTGACGGTGCTCAAACCCCTGGGGGCGCGGGTCACGGAGAAGCCCCGTGCGGGGGAAAGTGCGTAGAACGAAAGCAAACGACCCGTTGGCTTTCGAGGATGGTGTGATGCCGAACGCGGACCAGATGCTGGCGGCGCTGTACGCGCTGCGGAAGGACTACGCCGACGACCCCGAGGACGACACGTACCAGGCGCTGCACCACGCGTTCCTGTTCATCTCGTACAACGTCGGCGCGTTCAAGGAGTACGTCCGGAAGGAGGCGGAGAAGGCGGGGCAGGAGTAGCCGACGTCACCCGGCCCCGTCCAGCACCTGCCGGACCTTGACGGCGAGGGCGGCGGGGGTGAACGGCTTGGGCAGGAAGGGAACCCGGTCGTGGAGGACGCCGTGGCGGAGCACGTCGTCGTCGGCGTACCCGCTCATGTAGAGCACCTTCACCCGGGGCCGGTCCGCCCGCAGCCGCTCGGCGAGTTCGCGGCCGCCCATCTCGCCCATGACCACGTCCGTCAGGAGCAGGTCCACCCCGACCCCCCGGGCCGCCGCGAGGGCGTCGGCCCCGCTCTCGGCGGACAGCACGCGGTAGCCGCACGCCGCCAGCACTTCCGCGGCGAGGCCGCGCACCCCCGGCTCGTCCTCCGCGACCAGGACCGTCTCGGTCCCCGGCGGGAGTGCGTCGGGCGGGGGCTCCGGGTCCGCCCCTGGGGGTACTGCGTCCGGCTCCGCCGGCCAGTCCAGGCGGAAGGTCGTCCCGCGGCCGGGGGCGCTGTCGACCGCGATCGACCCGCCGTGCGCCCGGACGATGCCGTACACCACGAACAGCCCCAGCCCGCTCCCCCGGTCGGATTCCTTCGTGGTGAAGTACGGGTCGAACACGCGGGCCCGGGTGGCGTCGTCCATCCCCGTTCCGGTGTCCGTCACGGTCAGCCGCACGCAGCCGGCCGGCGGGGCTCCGACCAGTTCCGCGGCCGGCCCCGCGTCGGGCTCGACGTTGGCGAGGCGGACCGTCAGCACCCCGCCGGCCGGCATCGCGTCGCGGGCGTTGACCGCCAGGTTCACGAGCACCTGTTCCACCTGCGACCGGTCCGCGCGGACCGGCCACAGCCCCGGCTCGGCCGCCACCTCGACCCGCACCCCCTCGCCGAGGACGCGGGTGAGCAGCAGGTGGAGGTCGGCGACGAGGGCGTCGAGCCGCAGGACGCCGACCCGCGGCAGCGGGTTCCCGGCGAAGGACAGCAGCTGCCGGGTGAGCTCGGCGGCCCGGTCGCCGGCCTTCAGCACCTCGCCGAGTTGCCGCCGGGCGTCCGAGTCGGGGGGCAGGGACATCGCCACCTGCTCGGCGAACCCGTTCATGATCGTGAGCAGGTTGTTGAAGTCGTGGGCGATCCCGCCGGCGAGTCGGCCGACGGCCTCCATCTTCTGGGCGTGCCGCAGGTGGGCCTCCAGCTTGCGGCTGGCGGACACGTCCTGGGCCAGCACGATGTCCGCGGGCCGGCCCCCGAGGGTGGTGCCGTGGACGGCCACGTCCACTTCCATCACGGTGCCGTCCTTCCGCCGGTGCCGCCACACCCCGCGGCGGGTGAACGTCTCGTCCCGGTTGACCGTCGCCAGCAGGGATTCGAGGTCCTCCGGCGGGCGGACGTCCGTCACCGCCATGCCGAGGAACTCGGCCCGGGTGTACCCGTAGGCCGCGACCGCCGCGTCGTTCACCGCCAGGTACCGCAGGGTGTCCCGGTCGTACACGAACAGCGGCGCGGGGACCCGGTCGAACAGCAGCCGGAACCGCGCCTCCGAGTCCCGCAGGGACTGCTCCGCCCGGTGCCGCGGGCCGCTGTCCACGAAGTACACGGACAGCCCGTCCGGGGTGGGGAACGCGCGGACCTCGAACCACGTCTTCAGCGGCGGGTAGTACTCCTCGAACTCGACCGGCTTCCCGGTCCCGACGCACGCGTGGTACTCGGCGTGGAACCGCGACCCCACCGCCTCGGGGAACTCCGCCCAGACGTTCTTCCCGAGCAGGTCGGCGGCGGCCCGCTGCAGGAACCGCTCCCCCCGCGGGTTCAGGTAGGTGAACCGCCAGGCCCGGTCGAACGACATGAACCCGTCCGAGGTGGCGTGGAGGACGGCGGCGGCCCGGTGCAGGTCGTCCACGTCCGTGCAGGTGCCGAACCACCCCGTCACCCGGCCGGCCGCGTCCCGGACCGGCAGCCCCCGGCTGACGTGCCACCGGTACGCCCCGTCCGCCCGGCGGAGGCGGAGTTCGACCTCGTGCGGCTCCCCGGTCCGGACCGACGCCTCCCAGGCCGCCGTCCGCGCCGCCGCGTCGTCCGGGTGAATCAGCGCCGCGCCCGGCAGCGCCGCGTCCGGGCCGGGGCCGGCCGGCCCGTTCCGCCGCACCCGGTCGAGCAGGTCCGGCACCGGAACCCCGGTGTACGCCTCCCACCGGCGGTTCAGGAACGTCGCCCGCCCCGCCGGGTCCGCGACCCACACGAGCTGCGGGATGCTCTCGGCGATGAGCCGGTAGGCATCGTCCTCGGGGGCGGCACACATGAGCGGGCCGGGGAAGAAAGTGCGGGATCCGTCTTCCCGAACATAGCACGTCGACCGGGCCGGGGGAAAAATCCGGGACCCGGCTCGCCCCATTCGCCCCCGAACCCGGCGACCGCCGGGGACGTCACCCCAACAACCCCTTCAACTCCCGGATGTACTTCGGCACCGCTTCCTTCGGGTCGGCGGCCGCCTCGTACTCCAGGATCACCCACCCGCGGTAGTTCGCGTCCCGCAGAATCTGGACGAGCCGCTTGAGGTCGGCCTCTTCCTTCTTGGACTTCTCCGGCTGCATCTCCACCTTGATCTGCGCGTTCACCGCGTAGGGGGCGATCTTCGCCAGGTCCGCATACGGGTCGGCGGAGTGGAAGTTGCCGCTGTCGAAGTTCACCCCGAAGGCGTCGGACTTCACGCCCTTCACGAGCGCCAGCATGTCGTCCACCTTTGCCGTGATGCCGCCGTGGTTTTCGAGGGCGAGGTAGACGCCGTGCTTGGCGGCGAAGTCGCAGCACTCCTCCGTCGCGGCGATGACCCGCTTCTGGGCCGCGGCGAGGTCGTCGTCCTTCTCCAGCGTGCCGGCGAAGATGCGGATCGCCTTCCCGCCGAGCTTCGCACAGCGTTCCGTCCACGCCTTCACGAGGGCGATTTGCTCCTTCAACTTCTCCGGGTCGCGGACGCAGAAGTTGTTGCCGACCGGGGTCCCGGTCACGTCCAGCCCCAGCCGGGTGCAGCGGGCCTTGAGCTTGGCGAGGGAGTCGTCCGACGTGTCCGCGAAGTAGTACGACGTGAGTTCGACGCCGTCCACGGGCAGGGTCGCGGCGTAGTCGACGAACTCCTCCAGCTTCATCGTCGGCGGGGTCTTGCCCTTCAACCCGAGGGCCTTGTTGAAGCTGTACGCCGCGAGCGCGAGCTTCAGCAGCGGCTTCGTGCCGGGCCGGGCGATCGGCTCGATCGCGGCGGCGGGGCGGGACAGGAACCCGGCCCCGGCAACGGCCGAGGCGGCGAGGAACTCGCGGCGGGACAGGGACATGGCGGCTACCCGTGGGGACGCGGGGACGACGAGGCGAGGTACGTTTCCAGCATGTCGAACTGCTTCGCGAAGTCGTGCTCCGCGGCGGCGATGGGGCTCTTGAAGAACGCCGCGAGGTCGCGCATCACCCCGCTCTCGCCCCGCCGCTGGGCGAGCAACAGCAGCCGGGCCACGTCGATCACCAGCGGCGCGGCGAGGACCGAGTCGCAGCCCTGCCAGGTGAACTGCAGCGTCATCTTCGTGCCGAGGAACCCTTCGAAGTGGATGTGGTCCCACGCCGTCTTCCAGTCGTCGAGGCTTTCGATGTATTCGATGGAGACGTGCGATTGCGGCTTGTACCCCAACAGCTCGCCGAGCAGCGCGTCCTTGCTCTTGACCTTGCTGGCCTTGTTCTGCGGGTCGGCGAGCACCTGCCCGTCGCGGTTGCCGAGGATGTTGTGCCCGACCCAGCTCAGCACCTTGAGGTTCCGCTTCGCGAACAGCGGGGCGAGGACGGACTTCAGCAGCGTTTCCCCGGTCTTCAAGTCCTGCCCGGCGTGCGGCACCTTGCGGACCGCGGCCAGTTCCATCAGCGCGGGCAGCGTCGCCCCGGCGCTCGGGGTGATGTTCGCGTACGGGAACCCGGCGTCGATCGCGGCGTAGGCGTAGAGGGTGCTCGTCGGCAGCGCCACGCGGTCCAGGGCCCTGGTCAGCTTCTCCAGGGACTGCACGTCCGGCCCCGGCTCGTAGGGCGGCTCCGTCGAGGCGACGTTCACCACCACCACCTGCGCCAGCCCGTGCCGGTCGCGGAACTCGCGCAGGTCCGCCTGAATCTGGTCGATCGCCGCCCGGCTCGTCTCGGCGGTCCGCAGGTCGGGGCGGTCGGCCATCGCCGCGATGACGGGGCTCGGGCGGAACACGACGCCGGGCCGGACGTTCGCGGACCACTCGTCGAGTTGCGGCTTGCACGCACTCAGCAGCGGGGCGGAAAAGACGTTCGACCGGGCGTGGAGTTCCGCCGCGGACCGGGCGAACGAGGACTGCCGGATGTCGTGCCCGCCGACGACGAACGCCGCGGGGGCGTCGAGCGGGACGTGGGCGAACTGCGGCAGGGCGGTGACGACGCCGGTCGGGCAGGCGTGCCCCCCGGCCAGGGCGGCGAGGCCGAGGGCGGTCGTCCCGCCGACGCCGCCGAACGCACCGACGAACCAGATGCCGACGCGGGGTTCTGACATGACGGAGAGCAGTTCCGAGTGAAGGACGCCCCGGCTCGCCGGGACGCGCGGACGGAGGGATGCTTCGATTCTCGCGGGATTCGCCGGGGCGGTCAAGGACCGCCCGCCGGCGGCCGGTCCGGAACCCCCGCCGGGGGGTCCGCAGAACCGGTCAGCAGCCGGGCCGCCGTCCACCCGACCCACGCCGCCACGGGCACCGTGTACTGGACGACGTACACCCGATCCCACCCGAACTGATGCCGCTGAATCCAGTCGCAGAATCGCGAGACGTCCGTGCCGGTGAGGAACGCGACCCACACGACGGCAAACACGACGAGCCATTCGTCCCGGTGCTCCCGGTCGGCGTCCCACCACAGCGCGGCGGGGATGACGGCGAGGGACCACTCGTAGATGAGCGCGTGCGGCGACGCCCACAGCGTCAGCGCGACCGCGGCCCCGAAGAGGAGGGGGAGAGGACTCTTGCTCCCTCCCCCTGGGAGTGGGGAGGATGGGGATCGCTTGGGTGGAGAAGTCTCCACCCCCCACCCTAACCC
>CAYUHJ010000052.1:0-31648 GCA_964444365.1 uncultured Alcaligenaceae bacterium
CAACGCGATTGACTGGCATCGCGAGCGCGTTCTGGAGCTCGTCGACGTCGAGCGTGTCCGCCGGCGTGCCTTTCACGTCTTGCTCGACACGAACGGCGGCGCGGGGGGGCCGCTCGGCGCGTCGCTGCTCTCATCGCTAGGCGTCCACGTCGTCACGCTCGGCGGCGCGCCCGATGGGAACTTCGCGCATCCCCCGGAGCCGCTGGCCGAGAATCTGACGAGCGTCCTGGCGCAGGTGCCCAACCATCGCACCGATGTTGGCTTCGTGCTCGATCCGGACGCCGATCGGCTCGCGATCATCGACGAGACGGGGCGCTACATCGGTGAGGAGCTGACGCTGGCGCTGGCTGTGATGTGCCGGCTGAAAGAGGCGAAGGGGCCGATCGTCATCAACATGTCGAGCTCGCGCGTCACCGAGGACCTCGCCCAGCAGTTCGGCGTAGCGTGCAAGCGCGCCGCGGTCGGCGAGGCAAACGTCGTCGGCCTGATGCGCGAGACCGACGCGCTGCTCGGCGGCGAGGGGAACGGCGGCGTCATCGACCCGCGCGTCGGCTGGGTCCGCGACCCGTTCATCGGCATGGCCCTGATCCTGAGCCTGATGGCCGAGGAGAACCGGCCGTTGAGCGAGATCGCCGCCGGGCTGCCGCGGTACGCGATGCTCAAGACGAAGTTCGCGGTGCCGGCGGGGAAGTTGCCGGCCGCCCTGATGGCCCTCCGGGCGAAGTGGCCCGAAGCGACGGTCGACACGACGGACGGGCTGCGGCTCGACGGTTCGGACTGGTGGCTGCACGTCCGCCCGAGCAACACGGAGCCGGTCGTCCGGGTCATCGCGGAATCCCCGACCGAAGACCGCACCCGCCAGCTGTGCGACGAGGCGGCGGCGGTCGTCAACGGTTAATCATTTTTTCCGTGAGCCGCGGACGCCAGTCCGCGGGTGTCGTGCATGACCCGCGGACTGGCGTCCGCGGCTCGCTTTGTCGGATTGGAGTCGCCATATGTCCCCCATCGAACGCGCCGCAGACCTGTTGCGGTCCGCGAAGAAGGTCGCCGCCCTCACCGGAGCGGGCGTGTCCGCGGAGAGCGGCGTGCCCACGTTCCGCGCCTCGGACGGGCTCTGGGAAGGGCACCGCATCGAGGACGTGGCGACGCCGTCCGGGTGGAAGCGCGACCCGCGGCTGGTGTGGAAGTTCTACCACGCCCGCCGCACGAACGTGGCGACCGTGCAGCCCAACCCCGGCCACTTCGCCCTGGCGAAGCTCGAAGAGCACTTCGGCGACGGAAACTTCACCCTGGTCACGCAGAACGTCGACGGCCTGCACCGCGTCGCGGGCAGCCGGAACGTGCTCGAAGTCCACGGCAGCCTGCGGCGGACGCGGTGCCTGGGGTGCGGCGAAATCAAGGATCAGGGCTTGCGCGAAATGGACGGCGTCCCCGCGTGCGAGTCGTGTTCGGGGGTGTTGCGGCCGGACATCGTGTGGTTCCACGAGACGTTGCCGCCGGATGTGTGGGCCGCCGCGGAAGCCGCCGCGTTCGACTGCGACGTGTTCCTGGTCGTGGGCACGTCGGCGGTCGTGTACCCCGCCGCGAGCCTGATCCCTCTGGCCAAAGGGGGCGGCGTGAAGCACCCGGCGGGCAAGGTGATCGAGTTCAACCTGACGGAAACCGACGCCAGCCGCCACGCGGACGTCGGCGTCTACGGCCCGAGCGGGGAGACGTTGCCGAAAGTGCTGGCGGAGATGAAACTGGCCTGACGAGGGAGACAACTCCGATGGCGCGGTGATTGACGGTTCAACACTTCCTGGCGTGCGAAAACGTCCGTGTCATTTCACCGGTTCGCCCGTGGAACTGGTACAATCTGGATGGCGTCGGCCACCGGCACACCGTGGCGCTGTCGACGGAGCTTCCTTGTGTGATCCCGGTGATGAACTTGAATACCCGCTTCTATCACGGCCGAGGGTCTGTCGACTTCGAACTCCGCATCTGGGGGTTGAACGGACCAAACGGGCGGGAGCTCATCGAGGTCTACGGGCCACAGACCGTTTTCTTTCGTCCGAACGAGCCGACTCGAGACTTCGTATTCCTGCTGAACCGAATCGCGATCCCGTACCCCGGCCTCTATGCCGTCCGGCTTGCGTCGCTGCCCGGAGACCGCGGCCGCGGTGTCACACTCGCTACGGAATACTTTGAAGTGGTGAATGTACCATGAAGCAGCCCCGAAGATACCGTAACCCTCCCCCCGCGCCGTCGACCGGCCCTCTGCCGCCGCTGGAAGTGATCGATCTCTTTCCGCGACGCGAAGGCCGGCCACCGGTCGTGCGGGTTCTGACCCCAGACCCGGACGCCACCCGACAGGAACTCGAACTAGCCGCCGCGGCCGCCGAGGCGGTGCTCGGCCGGGAGGAATTGATCCGCCTGTTGCAAGCCATGATCTCCGCCCGTTCTGCACCGCCCGGTGACTCCGCATGACCGCCCAGAAGCTCGACGGAAAAGCCCTCGCCGCCCACATGCGGGCCGACATCGCGGAACGGGTCGCGGCCCGGGCCGCCCGCGGCAAGCGCCGGCCGGGGCTGGCGGCGGTCCTCGTCGGGGAGGACCCGGCGAGCCAGACCTACGTCCGCAACAAGCGGAAGGCGTGCGACGACGTCGGCATCGCGAGTTGGCTGCACACCCGCCCCGCGCAGGTCGCGCAGGCCGAACTGCTCGAACTCATCCGGGGACTGAACGCGGACCCGGAAGTCCACGGCATCCTCGTGCAGCTCCCGCTGCCGTCGCACATCGACGAGAAGGCCGTCATCGAGGCGATCGACGCGAACATCGACGTGGACGCCTTCCACCCGGAGAACGTCGGGCTGCTCGCCGCCGGACACCCGCGGTTCTACCCGTGTACCCCGCGCGGCGTCGTCGAGTTGCTCGTCCGGAACGGGTACGACCCGGCCGGAAAGGAAGTCGTGATCGTCGGCCGCAGCAACATCGTCGGCAAGCCGCTGGCGATGATGATGGTTCAGAAGCGGACGCTCGACAACCCGGCCGGCTGCGACGCGACCGTGACCGTCGCCCACACCCGCACCCCGGACCTGGCCGCCGTCTGCCGCCGGGCCGACGTCGTCGTCGCCGCGGCAGGCAAGCCCCGGCTCATCACGGCGGACATGGTCAAGCCGGGGGCGGCGGTGATCGACGTGGGCACGAACCTGGAGAAGGGCAAGCTCGTCGGCGACGTGGACCCCGGCGTGTGGGAGGTGGCCGGGGCGATGTCACCGGTGCCGGGCGGCGTCGGGCCGATGACGATCACGCTCCTGCTGGAAAACACCCTCCATGCCGCCGAGTTGCTGGACGGCTGACCGCCGCCGGTGCGGAGAATGACCCGACTCACATGGACGTCTGCATCGGGCTGGTCATCGGGTTCGTGATCGGGGCGTTGGTACTCAACGCCTTGACCGGCTACGCCATCCGCAAGTCGCCGTGCCCGACCTGCAAAGGGTCGGGCGTCCTTGTGCCTTCGGTGATGCCCGAGTTTCGCCAGAGCGTCGAATCGAAACGTCCCCGAGGCTCGCGCCGGCGAACGCCGACGCCTTCCCCGCCGCCGCCGGTTGAAGACTTGTTCGTCGGCTCCGCACCAGCCCCGTCGCCGTCAGGCACCGCGGAACACCCGCACCTGCCGAAGTTGCGGGCGTTTGTCCGGTTCGGGGTGGTCGCCGCTCGCGCCGACGGGCGAATCGCGGCCAGCGAGAAGAAGGCGATCCGCGAGTTCCTCACCGAGACGTTCGGCCACGACGCGGCCCTGCTGCGGCACGTCGACCCGCTGATGGAACGGGCCGAGAAAGACGCGGACGCGGAAGTCGACGTGTTCGCCGCGGTGCTCTCGGTCACGACGCAAGGCGAGCGGTTCACGGCCGTCCGGTTCGCCGAGCGGGTACTCGATTCCACGGGCAAGCGAACCGCGAAGAAGAAGCAGTTCCGCGAACGGGTGGTCGCATCGCTGCAGATCACCGAACCGGTTAGCCGCGAGGCGAAGCCGAGCGCGACGACTCCCTCCCCCACCAATGACCCCCGCACCCTCCTCGACATCGACCCCGGCACCGAGCTGTCCCCCGAACTGATCCGCCGCAATTACTCGCTGCTCTCCGATAAACTGGACGCCGGAAAGGCGACCGCGATGGGCACCGACTTCGCCCGCCTCGCTTCGGAGAAACGCGCCGCCCTCCGCACCGCCGCGGAAGCCCTCATCGCCCCGTTCGGGGTGCCGCTCGACCCGCCGGCCGCGCCCGCGCCGCCCGCCGACATTCGCCACAACCCGGACCTCGACGACATTTTTGGAGGCTGACCCGTGGCGCTCTTCGACGACCACCCGCTGACCCAGTCCGACAAGAAGGCCCACGGCGTCCTCGGCGAACACGTCGTCGTCAAGTCGCTGGCACAGGAAGCCGCGTTCCACCGGCTGCCGCGGTACGTCTCCGAATACCTCATCGCAAAGTACGTCAAGCCGGAGACGTGGAAGGACGACCTCGCGAAGATCCGCACCCGCATCAAGGATCTTTTGCCCGACCTCGAACACCGCGAGTTACTGAAAGAAAAGCTGCTTTCCAGGGGGGAAGTCACACTCATCGACGCGATCGAGGCACGGGTCGATCTCAAGGGCGGGCAGCGGTGGGCGCGGGTGCCGGCACTGAACGATTCCAAGGTGCGGGTCCCCGCGGCCGTCACGGAAGCGAACCCCGGCCTGCTGCTCGGCGGGCTGTGGGGCACGGCGAAGGTGAGGTACGCCCCGGAAGAGAACGCCGACGCGCCGAACGAACTCGCCGCGTTCACGCCGTTTCAAGTGGGTCCGCCCGATGTTGGGGCGTTCAAGGCGGCTCGCGGCAAGTTCACGACCGACGAATGGGCCGCCCTGGTGCTGCAATCGGCCGGCTATTCCGCGGCCGCGTTCCCGGACCGCCGCACCCGGATGTTGCTGTTCGCGCGGATGGTCCCGCTCGTCGAACGGAACGTGAACCTCATCGAACTCGGGCCGCGGCAAACGGGCAAGACGTTCCTGTTGCGGAACCTGTCTCCGCGTGTGTTCACCGTGTCCGGCGGGAAGACGACGCCCGCGAACCTGCTCGTGAACCTCGCCACGAAGCAGGTCGGCATCCTCGGCACGCGGAAGGTCGTGGTCTTCGACGAGATCGCACACACGACGTTCGGCGACGAGGACGAGACGATTTCCACGCTGAAGGACTACATGGAGAGCGGCCAGTTCAGCCGGGGGTCGCTGGCGTTCGCCGCGGACTGCGGGCTGGTGTTCGCCGGAAACCTCGACGTGGACGGCACGCAGCCGCACCCGCGGTACGCGCACCTGCTCGAACCGCTGCCGCGGGAACTGATCGATTCCGCGTTCCAGGACCGGGTTCACGGCTACATCCCCGGCTGGGAAGTCCCCAAAATTTCGCCCGGCTCGCTCGCCACCGGCGTCGGGTTCGTCACCGATTACTTCGGCGAAGTGCTCGTGCGGCTGCGCGAAGACAGCTTTGCCGACCGCATCCGCACGGTGCCGCTGCACGCGGGGTTGACCCGCCGCGACCAGACGGCCGTCGAACGCCTCGGTTCCGGGTTGATGAAGTTGCTCCACCCGGACGGCAACGCCACGCCCGCGGAACTGACGGACATCGTGAGCTTCGCCTGCGAACTGCGGCAGCGCGTCCACAACCAGTTGTGTGCGCTCGCGCCGGGCGAGTTCAAGCCGCGGTTGATCGCACCCGCATCCGTCGCTTCGCACGAAGCCGCGGACCTGAGGCCGCGGGAAATCGAAGGGGCGGCATCCGCCGCGAACGCCACGCCGACCGTGGGGGCCGTGACCGGGCTCGCGGTGCTGTCCAGCGGGGGACGCGAAGTCGGCGGCGACGTGATTCTGATCCAGGTGTCGGCCATCAACGGCCCCGCGAAGGTGGAGGTGACCGGCTCGCACGGCCCGGAACTGCGGGACTCGGTGCGGGCCGTCTACAACCTCGTTCGGGCCAACTTCCGCGAGTTCGGCGTGCCGGAATCGCGGCTCACCGGGCAGACGGTCGCCGTCCACCTCGTCAAGATCGCCGAGCCGAAGGAGGGGCCATCGGCCGGGCTCGCGTTCGCCGTGGGAATCGTGTCCGCCCTCGCAAACCGGCCGGTGAACCCCGGCTTCGCGTTCACCGGCGAAGTCGCGCTGCACGGCGACGTCGGGGCCGTCGGCGGGCTGTCGCACAAGATCGCGGCCGCGGTGCGGGCGGGGCGGACACACGTCGTCGTCCCGGCGGCGAACGCGAAGGACGTGGCCGCGTTGCCGGGCGACCTCACCGCGAAGGTGCAGGTCCACGCGGTTTCGACCGCCGCGGAAGCGCTCGCCCTCGCGCTCGGGCCGTGACCCGCCTGCCCCCGCCCGGCCGAGACGGAACCCGGCTGATGGGAACGAACACGATACTAATGTCAGAGCGACTGTTACAGGAGTTTCAGGAATGCGTCGCACGCGGCTGACGATCATTCTTGCCTTGTTGCCTGCCGGTTTCGTCGCCTCCCAGCTTTGGCTGATATCGCAGCCTTTATCCCCAGAATTGGCTCTTGCGGCGATTCAACATCATGCAAAGACGACGTACGGGCAAGGTTCGGAGATGTATCAAGATCTCGCCACCCATTCATCGACTATAGAAGAACGAATCTCTGATGGCCGAGTCGTACACATTTCCGGATCTTGCAGGATGGAGATTTCGTCCGGTGCGTTTGTCTACACGTCTCCTTCGCATCGCTACACAGTATATGGCATGATCTCCCGCCAAGGGCTGCTCAGGCGTTGGACTGTTACACCGCACCTGATCATTTATCCGGATCGTTAACTTGCCATCCCCCGCAGTAGACACGCCGTGCGGCTGGGCTCGGACCGCGAACTACGATTCTTGAGAGTGGTCGGCCTGACGGCCGTTCCGCCAGACCCGTGAGATCGCGGCCGCGAATTCACCGGGCCGCGCCACCGGCCAGGCGTGCCCGCCCTGCTCCGAGACGTACAGCCGAGCCTGCGGCATCGCGCGAACGAACTCCGCCGCGTGGCTCGGGCGAATCGTCCGGTCCCTGCTGCCCCACGCCACGAGGGTCGGCACCCGCACCCGTGCGGCTTCCGCCCGCACGTCCAACGTCAGCGACTCCCGGACCCGTCGAAGGAACCCCCGCGGGGACTTCACGAACTGGCCGACCGTGTCCGGCCACCGCTCGGCGACGACGTCTCCTTCCCGGAACGAGTCGTGGGCCATGCCCGCCAGAGCGCGGGCCACCGGGTGCGGACCGCTCCCGATCGAGTCCACGACGGCGAGGCCGCGGACCAGTTCCGGGTGGCGAGCGGCGACGAGGACTGCGACGGCCCCGGTGTACGAGTGGCCGACGACGACCGGGCGGGCGGGACCGAGGTCGGTGAGCAGCGTGGCGGTCCAGGCGGCGCATTCGTTCACCGTCCACCCATGCGTTTTGCGGATGTCCGGGTACTCGACGGTGAAGACTCGGAAGTGCCGGGCGAGGGCGGCCGCCGTGGGGCGGTAGGTTGCGCCGCGGGCGAGGGGGCTGGCGAGCAGGACGAGCGGTAGCCCGCTCCCGCCGACCGTCACCCACCCGCCGTTGCGGCGAAACGCGATGGCCTCCCCCATTTGCCGCCTTTCACCGTGCGACTCGCGAGAACGTGTGGGTGTCTTCATCCCGATTCCGCCGGCATGGTTTCGAGCCCTACCTGTGCGTGCCCCCCACACTTCCCCGAATAACCCGCTGACGGCGACCAGGATCTCCCACCGTGCCTTCGAAACGGTGCTCGACCCGGGAGCAGATTCTCCCTGGGCGGTTTCCTTCCCGAACACGAACCCGCCGCTGCCGATAGCGAAGTCCCGCAGCGGGGCGCGTGCAGCACCGAACGGGGCAGACTGGTCGGCCTTCCGCGGGGTGTTGAGCAACTTCACGACGGGCCATCGGGGGGCGGATTCACCGGTGGCCCTCGTGTACGAAGTCAGCGATGGCCCCGTCTGCCAGGTAGCAGCACTCGTGCCGAGGCGAACTGGCGAAACCGACCGCGGAGTTGCAGCCCCAGCAGCTGACCCCCGCCAACGCAATCGCAAGTTCCGGGCTCCGTGTCGCGGATCGGGCAACTTGACGGACTCGGCCGTCGCACACTCCGCCACTCGCGGCAGGCCAGGGCGACGCAGAGATTCCAGTTCGGCCGATTCGGTCGGTCACTCGCTCCGCGAGTGACTGCGCGTCATCGCTCGAAAACGAGTGGTGCGTTCTCGGGACATGAGCCCGCAACTCGCGGAGCGAGTTGCCTCCTTTCACGCACTCGGGTGGTGATTCTGCTCCTCACCCCGGACGGGAAGAGGGACCTTCCGGGTCGTGCGGATGCCGTCACTGATCCCGTGGGGTGGCACCGGAAGGATTGCGGTCGTGAGCTACCTGGACGTGCCCGCCCGATCCAGTTCGTCCGCCACTTCGATCTGAAACACGAACACGTTGTCCCGGCCGACGACCACTTCGCGTTCCAGGCCGGACCGGTCCGGGCGGCGCAGCGCGTTGGGGAACCGGGGATAGCCGTCGGAGTCCGGCAGCGACCCCGGCCGGTCCGCGATGGCGACGCGGTACCACCCCGGCGGGATCGGCGTCGCCCCGTCCGCGGTCAGGTGGAACGAGCCGTCCTGCGCGATCGTCGCGGCGGCGGTCTTTCCCAGGGTGCCGCGGTCGCGGTCCGGGGCGAACACGACGACCCCGCCGACGAGCGGCTGGCCCTGGAACGTGACCAGCCCGCGGACGGTGGCGGCGGCCGGCGGCGCGGCCGACCCGCACCCCGTGGGCAGGCCCGCCACCAGCGCCAGAAATCCCAGCCGCCACGCCGGTCGCACGTTCGCCCCTCGCCCGAACCTTGCGCGAATTCCCCGGTTTCATCGGCGTTCGCGGGGGTTCGGGTTGAGTCGGGCGTTCGGATTGACCCGACCGGATTGAAAGGGTAGAACCCTCGGGCCACGAAGGCCGGGCGAACACGGAAAGCCCGGAAACCGGCGGGCGGGACCGGAACCCCACCCGCCGGACGGAACTGCCAGAGGAGGGCGATCGCGTGAGCCGTGTCCTAGTTTTCCTGTCGGCGCTGGCCGGCCTCGGCGGGGTGGTTTACCTCGCCGGCCAATCGTTCGCACAAACCCCCGGTCAACCGGCACCCGCCCCGGCCCCGAAGCCGGCCACGGGCAAGATCGCGGTGTTCAACGTCGCGAAGGTGATGCGCGAGTACAAGCGCTGGCAGTACTACGCCGGCGTCATGAACACCAAGCGGATGACCATCTCGGGCGACCTCGGGAAGATCCGCGCCGAGATCGCGGCCCTTCAGGAGCAAATCCAGAAGGAGCCGACGAACACGAAGAAAGAGGAAATGGCGAAGCAACTGGTCGTGAAGCAGCGCGAGTTCGAGGACAAGGACCGCATGGCCCGGAAATCGCTGGACGAGGAGTCGGCCGCCCACCTGCAAAACCTGTTCGCGGAAATCCAGGCCGGCGTGCGGGCGTTCGTCGAGTCGAACGGCTACGACGTGGTCTTCGCCTACCCGGACGCGGTGACGGACGAGGAGAAGAAGTCGCCGGTGTACTTCGACCTGAAGATGCGGCCGCCCGCCGCGATGCCGTTCTTCGTCTCGCCGTCGGCGGACATCACGCCGATGCTGGTGGAGACGCTGAACAAGCACTTCCCGCCGCCGGCCGGGGCTCCGGGGATTCAACCGGTGGACAACAAGGTGCCGGCCCCGGGCGCCCCGAAGTAAACCACCGCACTCACTCGACGACCCTCCGGTCCCCTCCCCCTGGGAAGGGGGAGGGCGAGGGTGGGGGTCGCTTCGGTGGTGGACCTCCCACCCCCACCCCAACCCTCCCCCCTCAAGGGGGAGGGAGCTTGGCATTCGGAAAGGCGGTTCCCGTGCAACGTGTCGGCTCCCGCTTCCAGCGTACCCTCGCCGCCCCGGCCGAAATCCGCGGTGTCGGGCTCGTGACCGGTTCCCGCGTGCGGGTCCGGTTCCTGCCCGCCCCCGCGGACAGCGGCATCGCCTTCGTCCGAGCCGACCTGCCGAGCAGCCCGACGACGCCGGCCCGTGCGGACCGCGTCACCGCCACGAACCGGCGGACGACGCTCGGCCCCGCCGACGCCGGCGTGACGCTCGTCGAACACGTCCTGTCGGCCCTCGCCGGGCTCCGGATCGACAACTGCCTCATCGAAATCGACGGCCCCGAGCCGCCGGGCCTCGACGGGTCCGCCCGGGGGTTCGTGGCGGCGCTGCAGGCCGCGGGTACGACGCTCCTGCCGGGCCGCCGGGCGGTGTTCGCGGTGACCGAACCGGTCGTGCTCGCCAAGGACGGTGCCACGATCGCGTTCCACCCCCCGCACCCGGCCGACGGGTTCGGGTTGCGGGCGAGCTACGTCCTCGACTACGGGCCGACCGCCGCGATCGCCCGGCAGGCCGTGAGTTTCCCGATTACGCCGGAAACGTTCACGCGGGAACTGTCCGGGTGCCGAACGTTTCTCCTGGAATCCGAGGCGACCGCGCTGCGGGCCCAGGGGATCGGGAAGCACCTGGCCCCGACGGACCTGCTCGTGTTCGGCCCCCGCGGCCCGGTCGGGAACACCCTCCGGTTCGCGGACGAGCCGGCCCGCCACAAGGTGCTGGACCTCGTCGGGGACCTCGCCCTGTGCGGGTTCGACCTGGCCGGGCACGTCGTGGCGTACCGGTCCGGGCACGCCCTGAACGCGGCGCTCGCGAACACGCTGCTCGCGATGCACAAGCCGGCCGCGACGCCGAAGCGGGTGGCCGCGTGAGCCGGCCGATGGACGACCGATCATCAGCCCTGGCGAGCCCCACGGACGGAGCCCGCCGCATGACGAAGGCCAGGACGGCATGACACGCCTGCGGATCGCGGTCGTCGGGGTCGGGCACCTCGGCCAACACCACGCCCGGATTCTCTCGACCTTCCCCGACGTGGACCTCGTCGGCGTCGTCGACCCGAACCCGGACCAGGCCGCCGCCGTCGCCGCCAAGTGCGGCACCCGGCCCCTGCCCAGTGTCGACGCCCTGATCGGCGAAGTCGACGCCGTCTCCGTCGCGGCCCCGACCGTCCACCACCACGCGATCGCCTCCCGGTTGCTGCAAGCCGGCGTCCCGGTGCTCGTGGAAAAACCCATCTGCCGGACCGTCGCGGAAGCGGACGAACTCATCGCCCTCGCGGAAGCGGCCGGCGTGCCGCTGCAGGTCGGGCACATCGAACGGTTCAACCCCGCGTTCGAGGAACTCGTCAAGCGGCCGATCAGCGCGAAGTTCATCGAAGCGGAACGGCACGGCCCGTTCACCGGCCGCAGCACCGACATCGGGGCCGTCCTCGACCTCATGATCCACGACATCGACCTGCTCCTGTCGCTCGTCGGCAGTTCGGTCGTCGACGTGTCCGCCGTCGGGGCGTCGGTGTTTGGCGGCCAGGAAGACATGGTCAACGCCCGGCTCGTGTTCGCGTCCGGGTGCGTGGCCCACGTCACGGCGAGCCGGATCGCGGCGAAGCCGAAGCGGCGGCTGCGGGTGTGGGCCCCGGAAGGGTACGCGGGGATCGACTTCGTCAACCGCAAGCTGACGCTGGTCCAGCAGAGCGACGAACTCCGCCGCCACGGGCTCCGGCCCGAGCGGATGGACGCCGCCGCGAAGGCCCGGCTCAAGGACGAAATATTCGGCCGGTGGCTGGAAGTCCTCCACCTCGACGGCGACCGGAAGTGGGACCAACTGACCGCGGAACTGCGGCACTTCGTCGACTGTGTCCGGACCGGCCGCCGGCCGCGCGTCCCCGGCGAGGACGGCCGGGACGCCCTGGCCCTCGCCGAGCGGATCCTCGCCAGCGTGCGGTCCCACCGGTGGGAAGGCGAGGCGAGCAACGGCGTCTCGGTCGGCCCCGGCCGGATGCCGCGGCCGCAGGGGAAGTTGTTCGAGTCCGCGAAGCCCCGCAGCGAGGCGGCGTGATCGATCCCCGACCACCCGTCACCCACGCCCCTTCGACCCCGGCCGCACAACCCGTGCGGCCGGGCCGTTTGGCCTCCCCGTCGGCCGGGTTCGCGCCCTTTTCCGTCCCGACCGCATCCCGGTCCGGCCGATTCCAGACGACGGCCGATTGCGATTGCGACTTCCCTCGAAAGTGTGATACACCCCCCGAGGTAAGCGTCGTCGGGAGTCGCCGAGTGAGGCCGATATGAGCCGGTTACACGGGGTCGCGATCAGCGGGACGGGCAGCGCACTGCCGGCGCACGTGGTGCGGAACGACGCCTTCGCCGACACGCTGGACACCTCCGACGAGTGGATCCGCACCCGGACCGGCATCCGCGAGCGCCGCCTCGCCGCCCTCGGGGAGACCAGCGCCACCCTCGGCACCCAGGCCGCCCGCGCCGCCCTCGCCGCCGCCAACCTCGAACCCGCCGACGTCGACCTGATCGTCTGCGGCACCGTCACCCCGGACCTCATGTGCCCGTCGACGGCCTGTCTGATCCAGGCCGGCCTCGGGTGCCGGGCCGTCCCGGCGTTCGACGTGTCCGCCGCCTGCTCGGGGTTCATCTACGCCCTCGGCGTCGCGGACAAGTTCGTGAAGGCCGGCGGGGCGAAGCACGCCCTCGTCATCGGCGCGGAAGTCCTGAGCCGGGTCGCCGACTACACCGACCGCAACACCTGCATCCTGTTCGGGGACGGGGCCGGGGCCGCGGTCGTGTCGCGGTCGAACGACCCGACCGCCGGCGTCCACAACGTCCGGCTGTTCTCGGACGGCACCCGGCAAAACCTCGTCCAGATGCCGAGCATGGTGACGCCCGACCCGCCGCCGGGGGCCACGCTGCCGCAACTCCGCTACCTGCGGATGCAGGGGCGGGAAGTCTTCAAGTGGGCCGTCACCCGCATGACGGAACTCATCGAGCGCGGCCGGGCCGAATGCTCCGAGTACGGCAAGAAACTGTCGCTCGTCATCCCGCACCAGGTGAACAGCCGGATCATCGACGCCGCGGTGGAAGCGTCCGGCCTGCCGCCGTCGTCGGTCATGGTCAACCTCGACCGGTACGGCAACACGTCGGCCGCGTCGGTGCCCATCGCGCTGGACGAGGCCATCGCCGAGCGCCGGTGCGGCAAGGGGGACACGGTCCTGCTCGTCGCGTTCGGCGGCGGTCTGACGTGGAGTAGCTCGCTCATCACGCTGTAACGGCCCACCCCGCGGCACGCTCATTTCCGCTCGCGGCCCGTCGGTTTTCGGCTATGCTATCCGCTCGCGATCGGTTCGCGCGAACCGACGGAAGCGGCACGGAGTCATTTCAGCGGGGTCCAGGCCAAGGACTTCGTAAGAGGGAATTGTGATGGCGAAGATCGACATGGCGAAGTTTGCCAAGTTCTGTAAGGACATGGGGTTCATCTACCAGTCGTCCGAGATCTACGGCGGCATCAACGGGTTCTGGGACTACGGCCCGCTCGGGGTCGAGTTGAAGAAGAACATTAAAGACGCGTGGTGGACCGACATGGTCCGCTGCCCGCCGCCGGGGCCGGACGGGCAAGAGATCCGCATGGTCGGGCTGGACTGCGCGATCATTATGAACCCGAAAGTGTGGGTCGCGAGCGGCCACGTCGGGGGGTTCAGCGACCCGATGGTGGATTGCTTGAAATGCAAGCGGCGGTTTCGAGCGGACAAAGTCTACTCCTGCTCTGTGCTAAGTACTGAAAAGAATCCAGATGCGGGCAAGCCAATGCAAGGTCCTCCAGGTTCACTTTTTGCATACATTGCGGAATATGCTAGTTATGGAGGCCCCTCCTTCACCACAGAAGCAAATGACAAGGAAGAAGCGAAAGTCACTCTTGAAACTAAGCACAAAAAGCTTGTCAAAAAGGGATCCTATCCAGCAACTTCACGGATCGGGGAACCGCAACCTCTCGCGGGTCCGGGGATTCGTCCATTCGGAGACGGCGTAGTAGTTGCATGTCCGATTGATGGATGCGATGGCACCCTGACTCCACCGCGCGCTTTCAACCTCATGTTCCAAACCTACGTCGGTGCGGTGCAGTCCGAAGAGAACGTCGCGTACCTTCGTCCCGAAACGGCTCAGGGGATTTTCGCCAACTACCGCAACGTCCTCGACAGCACGCGGCTGAAGCTCCCGTTCGGGATCGCGCAGATCGGGAAGGCGTTCCGCAACGAGATCAACCCGCGGAACTTCACGTTCCGGTCCCGCGAATTCGAGCAGATGGAGATCGAATTCTTCTGCCACCCGGACGAGTCGCGGAAGTGGTACGAGTACTGGCGTAACCTCCGCAAACAGTGGTACTCCACCCTCGGCATCAAGTCCGACAACCTCGTGCCGCGCGAACAGGGCAAGGAAGAACTGGCGCACTACTCCGTCGGTACGACCGACATTGAGTACATGTTCCCGTTCTCGGACGAACCGCAAGAACTCGAAGGGGTTGCCCACCGGGGCGACTTCGACCTGAAGGCGCATGCCGCTCCTCCTCCGAAGGGGAGCGGCAACGACAAGCTCAACTATTTTGACGAAGAACGCTGGATGGCGGACGCCGCGACGCGGACGACGAACTCCTTCAAAGACTGGATCAAGACGAACCCGCCGGCGGAGGAGGTCGCAAAATACCAGTTCACGCCGCACGTCATCGAGCCGAGCGCGGGCGCGGACCGCTTCACGCTCGCGGTGCTCTGCGAGGCGTTCCACGAGGACGAGGTGCCGGACGCGAAGGGGGGCAAGGAAGTCCGCACCGTCATGCGGTTCCACCCCCGGCTCGCGCCGATCAAGTGCGCGATCTTCCCGCTCGTCAACAAGGACGGGATGCCCGAGAAGGCGACGCAGCTGTACCGCGAACTGAAGCCGTACTTCAACGTCTTCTACGACGACAAGGGTGCGGTCGGCCGGCGGTACCGGCGGCAAGACGAGGCCGGCACGCCGTTCTGTGTCACCATCGACGGCGACACGATGAAGGACGACACCGTCACGATCCGCGACCGCGACACGCTGAAGCAGGAGCGAATCCCGATGTCCGCGGTGAAGGCGAGGATCGAGGCCGCGCTGAAACCGGGGGCGTGACCCGGCCCAACGCCGAACGCCCGCCGGAAGGCGGGCGTTCGGCCGTCCGGCTGCTACTTCGTGCCCGCGAACCCTGCCGCCAGATCAATCTTCCACGAGCCGTTCTGCTTCACGAAGTTCATCGGCGTCTCGGACTCCTTCCCCTTCATCACCTGCACGGCCGTCCCGGTCGCCTTGTCGCCGGTGATCTTCACATCTTTGAGGCCCTTGTACTGGATGTCGAACGCGGCCGGGGCTCCGTCCTTTTGCGGCATCGCCGCGAACATGTCGGCGACGAACGCGGGCTTGTCCTTGACCGGGGCGGTGATGTCTTTCAGCGCCCCGCCGAAGTCCGCGGGGTTGAAGGCCGCCTTCTTCTTGCCGTCGAGCGACTTCAGGTACTCGTCCGTCAGCCCGTGCTTGGCCATGACTTCGGCCACCTTCTTGACGGACGCCTTCGTGTCGGCCGGCATGCCGGGCATCTCGCTCATCCCCTTCCTCATCATGCCGGCGAACGCCAGCGTGCCGGCCATCTGGTCCTGAGACTCGGTCGTCATGCAGCCCATCACCCGCTTGATGTCCTTCTTATCGGCGGCGTCCTTGAGATTCGCATACGCGGCCTCCGGGGTGCTCGCACTGCTGCAACCCGCGAGGGACACCGTGACGACCGCAAGGACCGCGAAGCCGGGTCGAACCGAACACATGGACGTCTCCGGGTGAGAGGACAACGGCAGACCGTGCCGAAGATACCACCAGTTCGTGTTGTGTGGGGAAGATTCGATGGGGAAAACGAAAACGCCCGCCGTGAGTCGGCGGGCGTTTTCTCCCAGTCCAGTCCCTTCGCGGCTCAGGTCAGGCTCAGCGGGCCGTCCTTGCAGAAGTCCGGGTTGCCGAACTTGTCGAGGCGGTGGCCGTAGGCGTGGGCGATGGCCAGCAGCAGCCGGTTGTGGGCGACGCCCCCCTTCGGGTACTTCACGGACCGGCCCATCTTCCAGTCGAACCCGCCGCCGACGCACACGAACGGGGTGTTGTCCAGCGTGTGCGAGTTCCCCTTGCCGAGCTCGTTCGTCCAGATGATGACGGTGTTATCGAGAAGCGACCCCTTTCCGCCCGGCTCCGGGGTCTCCGCGAGCCGCTTCGCGAGGTAGGCGAGCTGCTCGGCGAACCACTTGTTGATCTTCGTCAGCTTCTCGACGGCCTTCGCGTTGTTGTCCGGCTCGTGGCTGAGTTCGTGGTGCCCCTCGTCGACGCCGATCCACCGCATCTTTGCCATGCCGACGGAGTTGGTGTACTGCAGCGTCGCGATGCGGGAGAAGTCCGCCTGGAAGCTGTTCACCATCAGGTCGATTTGCAGCTTGCTGATCTTCGGCATGTTGTCGTTGTCGCGCCGCACGCCCGGCTCCAGTTCCGGGACGGGGTGCGTGTTCTTGGTTTCCTTCGCGGCCTTCAGTTCGGCTTCCATTTCCCGCACGAACGTCGCGTGTTCCTCCAGCAACCGGCGGTCTTCGCTCGACACCGCGGAGCCGACCTTCTTCAGGTCGTCCTTGATGGTGTCGAGCACGCTTCGCAGGTGCTCCTGGTCCTTCGCCCGGCCGTAGAGCTTGTTGAACATCTGGTACGGGTCGTCGATCGGGGCGACGGGCTTGTTGCCCGCCGTGTAGACCATCCGCGTCCAGGTGTCGGCGTGCTGCGGGACCATGACGCCGAATTCGAGCGACCCGAACCGCGTCTTCGTGGCCGGATCTTTTTGCAGGAAGTTCTTGAGTTCCTGGTCGATCGAGATGCCCTTGGCCCAGCCCGCCGGGGTGTGCGAGCCGCCCTGGATGTTGCCGGGGTGGAGTTCGATCCCGGTGAGGAGGCAGCCCATGCCGCGCATGTGGTTGTCGCCGTCGCCGCGGACCTTGTCGCACACGCCGTTAAGGAACAGCGTCTTGGACTTGAACGGCTCCAGCGGCGTGACACTTTCCTTGAGGGTGAACTTTTCGCCCTCTTCGTCCGGCCAGAACGCGCCGGGGATGACGCCGTTCGGCGAGAACATCACGACGAGGCGTTGCTTGCGCTTCGTCGAGTTCGCGAAGGCGAGGCTCGGCAAATTCGTGACGAACGGCAGCGAGGCGGCCGCGAGGCCGAGGTCTCGGACGAATTCACGGCGGGTACGGGACATGCGGAGTGGCTCCGATGGCGGGGGGTGTGCAGTAAGAATCTTACTGCATTCGAGGGCCAAAGGGAAATCCGTTCCGGCATGAAAATCGGTGGGTGCGTCGCGCCGAAGGCAAGTCGGCTTGCCGGGGTTCCGACGGGTGGGTTATACCGCGTCGTCCGGGAGTTCCGAAGCCACGGAGGGCGACCGATGCGAAGCTGGATCGGCTGGGCCGGGGTGACCGCCTTCGCGGTCGGCGGGGTGTCGTTCGTGTTCCAGGGCGGCGGGACGATGAGCCACTGCGGGCCGTGCATGACGCGCTGCCCGGTCAAGGCGTCGTCGCTGCCCGCGCAGACCGACCCGGTGGAGAAGCGACCGACCGCGACGGACGTGACCGATGTCGTGGACTTCGCGCAGGTGATGGTCGACCCGATCCCCGAGCCGCGGCGGCTGCCGTTCGTCGACTTCGACTCCCCGACGCCGGTTTCGACCGCGGTCGTGCCCGCGGTGTTCGTCGCGCCGGACGGGCGGGAGGTCGCCCCGACGCCGCGTGCGGTCGCCCCGACGGTGATCCCGCTGGCCAAAGAAGGTGCCCCGTTCTGACCCGCCGCTTCCTCCGGCCGGCGATCCGGCGTATCCTGTTGGGGACACGTTCCCGCCGGGAGCCGGCCCATGCGACCCGCCTTCTTCTACGCCTCGATGGTCGTCGCCGCCGTCGGCCCCGCCCTCGGCGCGGGGTCGCTGGTGCTGCTCGCGGCCGGTCCGCCCAAGCTCGAAACGTACACCTCCGCCGACGGCAAGTTTCGGGTCCTGCTCCTGCCGGACCCGAAGGTCACCTCGGACAAGATCGCGACCCCGTCCGGTGCGGTCCCGTTCACGACCGTGCGGTCCGACGCCGGCCGGGGGCTGAGCTACGGCGTCACGTTCGCGGACTACCCCGAGTCGTTTCAGGACCTCGACCCGAAGGCCGTGCTCGACGGCGTCCGCGACGGGCTGAAAGGGCCGGACGGCAAGGTCGAGTCCGACAAGGACGTGAAGTTCGGGCCGGACGGCAATCCGCTGACCGCTCGCGAAATCAAAATCGTCGCGGGGAAGAACGCGATCCGCGTCCGCCTGCTGCTCGTCGGCGGGCGGCTGTATCAGGTGATGGTCGCGGGGTCGGACGCCAACGTAACCGGCAAGCAGGCCGACGAGTTCCTCGGGTCGTTCGAGCTCGTCAAATGACGCAACCGCCCGATTCCGTCCACCCCCTGACGTGGGCCGAGTGGCGGGCCTGGCTGGCGGCGAACCACGCCCGGCCGAACGGGGTCTGGCTCGTCACCTTCAAGAAGGCCACCGGCAAGCCGCGGATCGACTACGAGGAAGCGGTCGAAGAAGCCCTCTGCTTCGGGTGGGTCGACAGCAAGCCGGGGAAACTCGACGCCGAGCGGAGCCGGCTCTGGTTCGCGCCGCGGAAGTCCGGCAGCGGGTGGTCCAGGCCGAACAAGGACCGGGTCGCCCGAATGACCGCCGCCGGGCGGATGGCCCCCGCCGGTATCGCCAAGGTGGAGGCCGCCAAGCGGGACGGCACCTGGGACCTGCTCAACGACGTGGAAGCCCTGGACGTGCCGCCCGACCTGGCCGCGGCGCTCGCCGCGAACCCGCCCGCCGCCGAGCACTTCGCCGCGTTCCCGCGGTCGGTCCGGCGGGGCATCCTGGAGTGGATTCTCCAGGCGAAGCGGCCGGAGACGCGGGCCAAACGCGTCGCCGAGACCGCCCGCCTCGCCGCGACGAACGAGCGGGCGAACCAGTGGCGGAAGTGACGGGTCACCGGGTTGCGGGGGGACCGTTCACTGGTTGCGAGTGGCCCGCGTGACAAGGTGCCGCGTCTCGGGGGTCGGGCTCTCCCTCAGCCAGCGGGCGCACACTTCGCGGACCCACTCCGGCCGGGTCTTGCCGGCGTCGTTCAACCAGTTGGCGACCGAATCGCGGACGTATTTTGCCGGGTCCGACCGGAGCGGTTCGAGCAGCGGCAAGCCGTGCTCGGGTTCGGCCTTGAGCAACTCGATGTGCGGGCACCACACCCCCCGCGGCCGGGTCACTTCGGACGCGAACCGCCGGACGTTCGGCGAGGGGTCTGCTGTCCAGGTCGAGAGGGTGCGGATCGCCGGGTGAACGGCCGCCGCGACGGCCCCGCGGGCGGCCATCCACGCCCACTCGCGGACGCCGAAGTGCGGGTCGTCGGCCAGCGGACGGATCTGCCGCAACCGCTGCGAGAGGGTCAACCGTGGGGCCGCGGCCACCATGTACGCCGCCCACCCGCGAACCGTGTCGGACGGATGCCCGGCGAACCGCGGTGCCCCGTCCAGCCCGTAGTGGGCGAGCAGGGCTTCCCCCGCCGCCCGCATCCGTGCCGTGATTCCGTCCCCCGGCCGAACGGCGTCCCGCGACGCGGCCGGCAGGTCCGGGGCGACCGCTCCGAGCAAGGCGTGAAAGTCGACGGCCAGCCCTTCCGCGAGGGTCGCCGATTCGAGACTCCCGTCGTTGAGCCCCCGCAGCACGTCCGCGGGAACCGCGTCCCGCCGGGTCGCTCCCACACGCTTGGCCACTCCAGTCGCTCCCCATAGACGCGGCGATCCCTTCGCCAGGACCTCATTGCGGCGGAAGGGCCAGTGCGGCGGCGTGTGCTCGGCCCTGTTCGAAGGTGTCCCAGGTCTGGATGAACTCGCCCTGTCGGGTCAGTCGCCACCCCTTTTTCACGGCTGCCAGCCGGAATTGCCCGCAACGGGTCTTCCACACTCCCTTCGGCCCTTCGACCCAGTCGAGTTCGAACCGCAGGGCGGGAACCCGCCGGCCGGTGGCGATGCTGTGGCGGACCTCCTCGACGGTGGCCCAATCGACCCGGTCGCCGATGTATTGCCCCGCCCCCAAAGGCTCCCCGGCGGAATCGAACACTTCCATCCAACCGTCGGTGCCCAGTTCCCAGCCGTGCAGCAACAGGTAGACCGGACCGGCGGGGGTGTCGATGGTGCCGAGGTGCCGCACGATGTCGAGGGCGAACGCGCCGTCGGGGTCGGCGAGCGCGTCGTAGTGTTGGATTGCCGACGCGAGTGCCGGCAGATGGGTAGGCGGCGGATTCAGGTGTACTCCGGGCAGGACCAAGCCCCCGGTTCGGCGGGCCGCACCTTCGGCGAACGCTCGTTGGATTGCGGTGCGAACAACCTCGGCCGGGCCGTCGGATGCCATCGGAGATCCTCCGCTGAACGTTGTTCTCTGAGCGGTCACCCTGCCTGTTGGCCGACCGGGAGTTGCCACGCCACGTCCATTCGCGTGTGCGGCGGCACCTCGGACTTCGACAGCGCCTCGTACGCCTCGCGAGCCGCGGGGCCGAGGTGGGGGAGGTCCGTCAGGGCCACGCGCGGGCGGCCGCGCAGGAGGACGATGTCCTCCGACGACGGGGCGGGGATGAAGTCCGCCTCCGGGCACGCCTCGGCGGCGAGCGCGCGAATCCGGTCGCCGGCTTCGCTCTGCGGGACGGCCAGGATCGCGCCTTCGATGACGGGGATGCTGTCGTCCGGCAGGTGCGGGGCGGCGTCGGCGTAGGCCTTCGCGAAGACGGCGAGGGTGTCCGGGCCGTCGCCGCGGTACCGGAGCAGCATCTCGGCGGGGTCGGCGTGCTCCAGTTTGTCCGAGAGGAACGCCCGGGCGTGGTCCGTCAGCAGCGCCGCGAAGTCGGGGGATTTTTCCGGCTTCAGGCACACGCTCACGATGCCCCGGAACTTCTTGTGCGTGTCCTTCTGGACCGTCTGGTCGAACGCGAGCAAGTCGTCCGGGGTGATCGCCGCGAGGAACTGTTCGGCGGCGGCGTCGATCGTGTCGCACCCGGCGGGGAGGATCGCGACCCCGGCCCCCGGCGGGCGGGTGGTGCCGGCGTTCCCGGCCACCAGCGCCGCCAGTTCGCCGAGCCGCGTTCGGCACATGTTCACTTCCCGGCTGTACTCCGGCAGGCTGACCAACATCCCGCGGTACAGGGACAGAATCGCGTCCGTGCGGACGGCCCGCAGCCGCTTCGTCGGGTAGGACCGGATCAGCTCGCCGATCTCGGCGGCCGCCGCCTTCCGCGCCCCGCCGGACGACAGCGACCCGACGACGCCGAGCAGCTTGGCGTACACGTCGGTCGCTTCGCGGAACTGCGAGGCCTTGGCGGTTTCGAGGGCGTTGACCTCCCGGGTGAGCCGCTCGCGGACCTGGGCGATCACCTCGTCGGACCCGGCCACCCGGTACTGCGGCTGTTCCAGGAAGGACACCGCGATCACGGCGAGGCTGGCTTCCGCCTCGGCGGCGAACTTCTTGCCGGCGTCGCCGATCACGCCGGTCAGTTTGCCCGGAATGTCGGACTCGATCGCGGGCTTGCCGACGAGCAACAGGAGTTGGTCGGTCACTTCGATGACGGTGGCGGGGTCGAGCCGGCCGGCGGCGGGGGTGCGGGTCCGGAGGGTGTCGACGGCCGCGTCGAACACGGCTTCGGCGGGTTCCTGCAGGGCGTCCCGGACGGCCTGATCGAACCGCTGCTCCACGGTCGGCAGGTCGAGCTTCTGCTTCGTCCACTGCTGGTCGAGCCAAGCCTTGACGGGCTCCTTCAGGTGCGGCGCGTCCTTGGCGGCCCACCGCAGGAGCAACCGCTGGGCGAACCGACGGGTCGCCGTTTCGAGCAGGTCGCCGCGCGGCCAGGCGAGCCGGCTGACCCCGAACACCTCGGCGACCGGCGCGGTCCCCGGCGCGATCTGGGCCGCCGCCGCCCGGATCGCCTCGGACGCCCGGTCGGTCGGGGTCAGGGCTTCGAGGAACACCCCCCGGGCCGCCTGCCCGATCACCCGCGCGGTCTCCCGCTCCTTGGTCGCCTTCGGCAACTGGACCACGACCGTGCGGCCGAACGGGCCGTCCGGGTCGGCGATCGGCTGCTCGTTGTTGTCGAACCGGGTCTGGTACTTGGCCCCGGACCCGAAGTGCGACAGTTCCGCCATCGCCGCGAACGTGTTGGCCAGGGCCGCCGGGGTCGTGACGGCCTTGTCCGCGGGGGGAACGAGGAACACGCCGACGACGCCGGGCTTGCGGTAGCCCACGCTGCGGAGTTCGTGCTTGAGAATGTACCCGAGGTCGACGGCCATGCCGGACCCGGTGCCCCCGGCGAGGCCCGCGACGACATAGGCCCGCGGCCGGTTGGACGCGACCCCGAGCCCGGTCGCTTCCCCCGCCTTCTCCAGCGCGTCGTCCGACAGGAACGGCTCGATCTCCTGGCGGACCCGCTGGGCGACGAGCCGGTAGTTGTCGCACAGGGCGAGCCGGCCGAACGCCCGGACGCCGCCGGCCGGCCCCGCGTTCTTCGGCAGCTTGTACAGGATGCCGGACGGCAGCCACTGCTCGACCGACGGGATCGTCGACCCTTGCAGGTAGTGGGCGGGGCGGTTCAACCGGGTCAGGACGACGTCGCGGGGGAGGAGCCCGTCCGGCCCCTGGGTCGCGGCGGCCGTCACTTCCGGGTCCGTGTCGATGTACAGCAGCCGCACGTTGGGGACGGCCTCGGCCGTGCCGAAGCGTTCCCGGACCATCGCCTTGAACGCCTTGAGCACGGCCAGCCCGGTCGACCCGACGCCGACCACCAGGGCCGGGAACAGGACGCCGTCCCCGGTCTTTTCCGGCGGCGCGATCCCGAGCGAGGACATGCGGGCGGTCTGGAACACCTGGGGCCGCTGGAGCGTCAGCGCCGGCGTCGCCCCGGACCCGGCGGCCGCCGACGGGGTCACGAGCCGCGGCGTCATCCCCGGCGGGAACGCGGGAGCCGAGAACGTGCCCGACCCCCCCGGCGGGAACAACCCGCCGCCGGGTCGCGCCGTCGGCGACCGCATGGTCAGCGGGTCTTTCGGCCGCATCGTCGGGCTGGTCGGCGGCGGCGGCGGGTAGGTCGGCGCGGCCCGCGGCACCTCCGGCCGGGTCCGCGACGTCTGGTCGATGGCCTGCGAACCGGACGGGACGGTCGACCGGGCCGGGTGGCTGCCCGCCTCCCGCAGCGCCTCGACCATCTGGGCGCACGTCGGCCACCGCTCCTCGGGGTTCTTGGCCAGCCCGCGGGCGACCACGGCCTTGTCCGCGTCCGACAGGGCGGACATTTCCGGGGCACCGTTCAAGTGCTGGAGCAACAGTTGCTTGGTGTTCGCCCCGGTGAACGGGCGGGTGCCCGTCAGCAGCTCCTGGAACACGATCGCGAGGCTGTACTGGTCGCAGAACCGGGACACGTTCCCTTCAAACGTCTCCGGGGCCGCGTACACCGGCGTCACGCCGCCGGTCATGGTGGCGCGGATGCCCTCGAACGCCTTCGCCAGGCCGAAGTCCGCGACCTTGACGTGCTTGTGAACGAGGAACAGGTTCTGCGGCTTGATGTCCAGGTGTTGAATCTGGAACGTGTCGTTCATCAGGTCCAGGGCTTCCGCGGACTCCTCCATGTAGCGAAGGAGCTCCTCCCGGGGGATGCCCATGAGCCCCTGGGTGCGGCACTCGCGGAACCGGTCCCAGAGGTTGCGGTCGGCCAGCTCCATCACGATAATGAGCTGGCCGTCGATGATGTCGAAGCGTTCGAGCGAGAGGATGTACGGGTGGCGGATCGTCTTGACGCGGTGCAGGGCCTTGAGTTCCTGCTCGGCGGGGCGGCCTTCTTCCTCCGCGGAGTCGAGGTCGCCGAACACGAACTTCATGGCCTTGTGCAGGCCGCCGGGGGCTTCGACCTTCCAGACCTCGCCGAAACCGCCGCGGCCGAGCCGCTCCAGCAGCTTGTAGCCGCGGAGGGGCCCGTCGAGTTCTTCCTGACTGACCAACCGGACAGTCATCACGGCCTTCCGAAAAGGACACCGCTCCGAGGCGACTGGTAAGGCGAACGCGAGTTCGGGTATTCTCTAACTTTACCTCACAACGGACGTTTGGGAAAGACGCGGAGGGCGGACCGCGGGGCAAAAGTCACCCGCCCGCCGGAATGTTCGGACCCGAGAGACGCCCGCCATGCCGGCCGAATTTTACGCCCTGTCCGTGAAACAGCCGTGGGCCGCACTGCTGGCCGCCGGGGTCAAAACCGTCGAAGTCCGCACGTGGTCAACGGAACGCCGCGGAAAAATCCTCATCCACGCCTCCAAGGTCCCCGACCCGCGGCCGGAAGCCTGGGCCTGGGTGACGACCCCCGAACTGACGACCGCCGCGGAGCTCGTCGGGGGGATTGTGGGCGTTGCCGAGCTGACGGCCTGCCTGCGGTACCCGACCAAACCGACGTTCGTGGCCGACCGCGGCCGGCACCTGAACGCCCCGGACTGGTGGGTCGAAACCGGGCTCTACGGCTTCGCCTTCCGGGACGCCCGGCCGCTGCCCTTCGTCCGCTGGCCGGGGAACACGTTTTTCTTTCCGGTGACGGCGGAGTTGGGTGAAACCGTTTGATTATTCGCCCGTGACCCATTTCTCGAAGAGAACCGCTTTCCCGGCCCACGACTCCGCGACGAGCCGCTGGCGGGCTGCCGCCTGGCTCGTCGGCACCCCGCCAGCGATTCGTTCCCGCACCGTGGATGCGAACTCGTCCGCCGTCGTGACCACGTCGCAGGCGTCCGCCCATTCGCGGGTCGCCGGCAAGTCGCGAACGACCGTCGGCTTCCCCGTCGCGAGGTATTCTTTCAGCTTCAACGGCTGAATGGCGCGGGTAACTGGCAAATCTGCGTAGGGCATGACGAGTACGTCCGCGGCCGCGGCCACGGCGGGAAGCTGTGCAAACGGCACAGGCGGACGTATCGCCACACGCGGAATCGCCAGCAAGTCGGGGTCGGGGTCTTCCTGTGGGCCGATGAGCACGACCGTTCCCGCGATCGTTTCCGCGACCCGGCGAACGAACGCGGTGTCCATGCGGCGATCGATCACGCCCCAGAACACGACCAACGGTGGCGTGAGCCCGGCGACAACGGTTCGGTTCCCCCTCTCCGCTTCGGGGAGGGGGTTAGGGGGAGGGGTTGCTGCGGCCCGCCAGTGACCCAAATCCACGCCGTGGCTCAACAAATGAGCGGACTTCCCCAACCCCGCCACGTGTGACACCAGTGTGTCACTCACCGCGATGACGGCATCCATGTTTGGGACGAGTTCGCGTTCCATCCGCAGCATCGTGGGGCCGTCGTACCCCGGCCACGCGGAAAAGTCGTCGACGCAGTAGTACACCCACCGCTTCGCCGGGATTCGTCCCACGAGGTCCGCGACGAGCGGCAACGTCGTCACGACGACCGGCGGTTCCGGCAGCGATTCGATCAGCGGAAGCAGACTGCGACCGAGGAGCGTGCGGTTCAGCCAGCGGGTCGGACTCGAGCCGAAGGACGGCCACATTTTCGGGGCGACGACCCGCGGCGACGGTTCGGCGTTCGTTGCCGAAATGGGCTTCGGCGAGCACCAGTCGCGGAGTTTGCCGGCCACCCGCGCCGCCGTGGCTCGGTCGAGGCGCGGCGGGCGGGTGCCGATGGTGTTCACCCAGGTGACGGGCACCCGCGGGAGCAGGTGCCGGACGAGGTGCTGACAACTCGACGGGTGCCGACCCCAGTCGTCGGCGAAGACGAGCCAGGGTGGGGACAACCCCTCCCCCCGGCCCCCTCCTCGAAGCGGAGAGGGGGAGGAAGAATCCTGGGTTTGCCCCCTCTCCGCTTCGGGGAGGGGGTTGGGGGAGGGGTGGCTTTCCTCTTCCCTGCTCACGCCGCGCTCTCGTTCGCGGCCGCCGTCGCGTTCGCACCCACCGCAACGGCCGGCTTCTCCAGCGCGGCGTTCACCGTGCGGATGTACCGCCGGCCGGCCGGGGTCCACGACTTGATGAGGTTGTAATACCCGATGTACCACAGCGCCATCACACCGTCCCAGGTGCTGATGTGCTTGCCTTCCTCATACGAGCGGCCGTAGTATGAGATCGGCACCTCATAAGTCCGGGCCTTGGTCTTGCACACCATCGCGGTGATTTCGACCTCCATGCCGAACCCCTTGCTGGTCAGGTTCAGCGGCTTGATCACTTCCGCGCGGAAGGCCTTGTAGCACGTCTCGATGTCCGTCATGTTGCGGTTCGTCAACATGTTGCACAGGAACGTGAGGCCGGTGTTCGCGAGGTAGTGATAGAAGTACAGGACCCGGGTCGCCTTGCGGACCAGGAACCGACTTCCGTATGCGACATCGGCCACGCCCATCAAGATTGGCGCGATGACTTCCGGGATTTCCGCGGGGTCGTACTCCAGGTCCGCGTCTTGAATGATGATGATCTCGCCGGTGGCCAGCGCAAGGGCCTGCTTGATGGCGGCCGTCTTGCCGCCGTTCTTCGGCGACTGGTAGAAGCGAATTTTCGGCTCCGCCTCCGCGCGGCCGCGGACGACTTCTGCCGTGCGGTCCTTGGAGCCGTCGTCGACGACGACGATTTCCTTCACGACCGGGCCGAGGGCGAGCACCCGCGTCAGGATCTCGTCGACCGTCTTTTCCTCGTTGTACACGGGGATCAGGACGGAGAGCCGGCCGGCGTGGTCGGTCATCTCGGGCATCTCCTGGGCCGCGGAACCGGTCTTGCCGCCGGAACGGGCGACCCGGAACGGGCGGGTGAAAGTCATCGTCATGCGGACGCTCCTTCGTCGAGTGTAGGACCCATTCCGTGGTCAAACCGCGGGCGAATCACCCTGGCCGGCACCCCGGCCGCGATCACAAAATCCGGGAGAGGCTTCGTCACCACTGCCCCGGCCGCGACGATCGTGCCCTTGCCCACGTCCGCGAGGACGACCGCCGCGGAGCCGATCCACGCCCCTTCGCCGATCGTCACCCGGCACCGTTCGCCCCCCTGGTCCTTGATCGGGACCGTGGGGTCGGTGAAGTGGTGCGTCTTCCCGCCGCTGGGGATGTGAACCCCGGCCGCGACGAGAACGTTCTTTTCGAGCCGCACCAACCCGAGGTGGCACCGCGGGCCGACGTAGACATTCTCGCCGATTTCGGCCCCGCACTGCGAGAGCAACGTGCCGAAGGAGACTTCCGCGGTCGGGTGGCACTTCGCCAGCACGCGGGCCAGGAACGCGCGACGCAGGGAAACGCCGGTCAAACCCGGCAGAATCGCGAGCGTTTGCGACGCGGATTCGAGGGCACGATCTCGGCCGATCAGCAGCGCGGTCAGATGGAAGCCGAGCAACAACGGGGAAACCGCGACGGTGGCGAAGGCGCGGATCAACGACTTGATCAGCGACTTCGCGGAGGAAGTCGAGCCGACTGGGGCGATCAATTTCGTGGGCCGTTCAAGGGTCGCGGTCGCCATCCTGGCCTCGTCATTGTCTTGTAGGGTGGGTCAAGCCGCTTCGGCGAAGACCCACCAGAATGGCAATCGCAGCGCTACTGTCGGAGATTCTCGCGGGTTCCGGTGGGTCTTCGCCGCAAAGCCGGCTCGACCCACCCTACGCGAATCAACTTCCCGTCAATTCGCGGTACAGCCGGTGGTACGCCTCGACCGTCTGTTCCAGCCGATACTTTTCCTGCACCCGCTTTCGGCCCGACTCCCCGAGGGACTTCGCATACGCCGGGTCCGCGAGCAACCTCCGCAACGCGGCCGCGCATCTGCCCGCATCGCCGCGGGGGAACAGCAGCCCGTCCACGCCGTCGCGGACGATCTCGGGGTTCCCGCCAACCGCGGTGACGACGACCGGCAAGCCGGTGGCCATCGCTTCCAGCAGCGTGAGCGACGCCGCCTCGGAGACGGAAGTTAGACCAAAAACGTCGGCGGCACGCAAGACGTCCGCGACATCGGAGCGGATGCCCATGAAGTTGACGCGGTCGGCGATGCCCAGTTCCGCGACGAGTCGTTCCAGGTCCGGCCGCAACGGCCCGTCGCCGACGAGGAGCAGGTCCACGTCCGGGAATTGAGCCGCGACCCCGGCAAACCCGCGAATCAGCGTGGGTTGATCCTTCACCGGGTGATGCCGGGCGACGTGGACGACGTGCCGCCGGGCGGGGTCGAGCCCGAGGCGACGCATCAACGCGGGTCGATCCGTCGCGGGGCCGTAACGGTCGACTTCGATGCCGTTCTCGATGACCTCGATCCGGTTCCCGGCTAAGCCGTCGTTGCGGGAGAGAGCCCTGGCGCTGAACGCGCAGCAAGCGTTCACGCGGTCGGCGAAGCGGTCGAGGACGAGGCGGTTGACGGCGCGGCGCGGCGGCGAGACCACGTCCGGGAAGTGCCGGCCGTGCTCGGTGAGGATCAGCGAAGGGACGCGGCTATCCGGTCCCTTCCCCCCTTGTGGGGGAGGGTTAGGGCGGGGGGTAGAGGCTTCGCCCGGATGAAGGTTTTCACCCCCACCCCAACCCTCCCCCCTCAAGGGGGAGGGGGCCAAGAAGGAAGGCAGCAAGTTTGCCCCGAACATCATCGCTTTCGCCAGCGCCGCGTAGAAGAACGGGCTGTACTGGTGCGCGTGCAGCACCTCGATCCGGCGCTCCGTTGCTGCGGCCGCGAGTTTCCGGCTGACGCCGAAATCCCAGCCGGGCCGCCGGCCGAGCGCGATGACGTCGACGCCGCGGCTCAGCAGGTCTTCGCCGATCTTGCCCACGGAATCGAGGCAAAACACGGTCGGCACGATCGCCGGGCCGAGGCGGGTGATCGTCTCCCGGACGAGCACCTCCGCCCCCGCGACCTGCATGACGTGGACGACGAAACCCACACGAATCGGACGGTTCAGAACTCCCTCCGTTTCCGTTCCACGAGAGCCGCGACCGCAAGGGAGCGGCCACTTCCAGGGTCAAGTCGCTTCATTGCTGGGCAAAATCTCAACCCATCCATGCTCCATCTTCACCGCGGAAGCGGCCGCTCCCTTGCGGTCGCGGCTCTCGGTTGGATGGTGGCGAGTGGCCCCCACCGCAGGTGCCGCGGCGCGGCCACGGTGCCGGTCACGACATTCGCCGGGCCGGGGTCGACCGCCGCGATGCCCCACGTCTGGGCCGCGATCAGCAGCATGACGTACGGGAACTCGAAGGTGTCCAGCGACAGAAACGCCGCCCCGATCGCGTACACCGCCAGCGAGCAATCGGTCGCCCCGCACATCGCGCGGATACGCACGGCCTCGTCGTCGGTTCGGCCGCGCAGTTTGCTCCGCGTGCGGAAGGTGGACACCCACCCGCTACTTAACAACGCCACGAACAGCCCGGCCCCGACCCAACCGGAGTCGGCGGCCAGTTGCAAGTACATACTATGGATGGACCGGCCCTCCATATCCGCGCCGTAACTCTTGGTATACAAGTTGGAGTTCCGCACCCCGAAGCCGAAGACGGGGGACTCGGTCGCCATCTTCATCGCGATCACCCACGTCGTCTTGCGGGAGTTCGCGCTCTCGTCCATGTCGTGCTGCGAGATGGAAAAGAACCGCTCCTGCACCTGCGGCCCGGCGGTCGCGACGACCCCGGCGGCGGCGACGCACAGGAAGACGGCGATCTGCTTTTTCCGCTGGCTGAAGACGAACAGCAGCGGCGCGGTCAGGATCAGCGACAGCATCGCCCCGCGGGAGAAGGACAGCAGCACGGCGTGGCCCAGCAGCGCGATGCCGAGGATGTAGACCCACCGGAACGGCGACTTCGTCGACTCCCACAGGAAGTAACACACCGGCACGCCCATGGCGAACATGAGCGCGGCCCCGTTGTTGTCCAGCCCGCCGAACCCCTGGCTGCTGAGGAACATGTACCCGCTGACGAAGTAGTGGAAGTTCATTTCGTACGCCACAAATACGTCCGCGAGGGCGACCACGACGAGCAGCGTTCGCAGCTGCGACGTCCGCAGCACCGCGAACGTGGCGACGGTGAACATCACGAACAGCTTGGCGCACTCCGTGTAGTACGGCACCGAGTGCGCCTGGTTCCGCGCGAACAGGAAGCTCAGCGTGATGTGAACCGCGAACATCCAGAGGAGGACGTGCGTCGGCCCGAGCCTCGGCTTCGGCAGCCCCGGCGCGGGTCCGGAACCGGGAAACCGCAAGACGCCGGTCGCGGTCAGCAGCGTCGAGAGCATCGCCGCCATCGCGACGTAGAACGACCACGCGAAGTCGTGTGCCCCGAACGGCTGGAGGCTCCATTCCCACAGGAATTGCGGGCGCAACACGGCGTACAGGTAGTACACCAGCACCCCGACGAACGGCCCGGACACCAGCGAGCCGCCGATGCCGAACGCGGTGACGAGTGCGAGCAGGGCGAGTTGCTTCATCCGTGCGGCACCTCAAGTGGGGTCACGCTGCGCTGCGCGTCGCGCCTCAACGGGGAAACCAACCCGGCTTCCGCGATCGCGGCCGCGGCGTTCCAGCCGTGGTGCGTCGTCACCCAGTCCCGGGCCGCGGTGCCGAGCTTCGCCCGTGCATCCGCATCGCGGAACAGATCGACGACGGCCGACGCGAGCGACTTCGGATTCGACTCGCACCGCACCGGGGGAACCCCGCGGCAGCCCGTCAGAGCTTGCGGCGTACACGCGATCGGCCGGCCCATCGCGGCCGCTTCGAGGAGCTTGTTTTTGATCCCCCGCCCGCTGACGAACGGCAGCACCGTCACCGCCCGCCGACAGACTTCGCCGCGGAGGTCGGGGAGATTCGCGACGAGTTCGACGCCGGGCGAGTGACACAGGGCCGTCACCCGCGGCGAGGGGCGGAAGCCGAAGACGCTCAGCGTCGCGGTCGGCACCGTCGCCCGCACGTGGGGCCAGCACCGTTGCAGGAACCACGCGACCGCGTCCTCGTTCGGGCCGAAGTCGAGCCGGCCCCAGAACGCACACGAATCGGGAATCTCTTCCTGCACGGGAAGCGGGCGAAAATGGTCCGCGTCGACGCCGTTCGCGATCACGTCGACGGGCACCCCGGTGGCGAGCCGCATCGCCCGGCGGTCGGCGTCCGACACGACCCAGACGCGGTCAACGAGCCCGGCGAAGGCCCGTTCGTACAGGGCGTGAACCGCCGTGAGTTTCACGTTCTTCCACGTCCGGCGGTCGAGTACCTTGACGCGGGACCAGTGGTGCAACGCCGCGTCGTCGGCAGCGTACCAGACGCGGGTTTTCGCCCGGATTCCCCGGAAGAGCGGCAGGGCGTCCGCACCCAGCACTACAACCGCATCGAAGGGTTCGCGGTGCGTCAAGTTCGCGAGAGCGTGTTGCTTGCGCGGGTCGGTGCCCCAGTACCGCTCGAACCGCGATTGCAGCCGAGTGGCAGGAAGCAACCCCTCCCCCGGCCCTTCTGGTCCCCTCCCCCCTTGTGGGGGAGGGTTAGGGTGGGGGGTGGGGACTGCACCTCTCAAGCGACCCCCACCCCTACCCTCCCCCCTCCCAGGGGGAGGGAGAAAGAGGTTCCCCGACTCGTCTAGTCCCCTCCCCCCTTGGGGGGGAGGGTTAGGGTGGGGGGTGGGCTCACCACTGAA
>CAYUHJ010000053.1:0-31404 GCA_964444365.1 uncultured Alcaligenaceae bacterium
CCCTCTCCCCAGCGGGGAGAGGGGGACAAACCCCTCCAGACACTGACTGCGTAACTCCTAACACTGCCACTAACACGATCACGGCCGCTGGTTTCACTTGAAAAACAGTGATGGTGCCAGAGTCGGTGACGGTGCAGAAGGATAATCCGTAGGAACACCCCGTGGCGGCCTCCGCCTTCTCGGTTCGTCGGCGGTGCGGTATCATGTCACCGACGTGCCGCCGTGAATCGGGAGGGCGAGCGATGGACCGGGAGACGTTCACGGCGACGATCGGGGCGTTCCAAAACCGGAGGCCGTTCCATCCGTTCACGGTGGCCCTGTTGAACGGGGATCGGTACGAAGTCGATCGCCCGGATGTCCTCGCGCTCGGTGACGGCGCGGCGGTCCTACTCGCGCCGGGCAACGTGCCGGTCTTCTTCGACCACGAGGGCGTCAATCAAGTGATCGGCGACCTGTCCGGCCGAGAGGCCCAAGCCTCCTGACACAACTCCTCGCTGCGTCGGAGTGCTCGGCTCGGTGAGAACTCGATTGAGTTGGCGATGGGGTCACCCGGTAGTCATATGAACACACCCGATCTCGCGAAGTGTCTGGCCGTCGCCGTCGAAGCCGCCCGCCGGGGGGCCGCGGAACTGGAGTCGTGGCGGAAGCGGTTCAAGGTCCGGGAGAAGGCCCGGGCCGACCTCGTCACCGACGCCGACCACGCCTCGCAGGCGGCCGTCAAGACCTGCCTGCTGGCGGCGTTCCCGGACCACCTGTTCGTCGGCGAGGAAGAGGCCTACGGGAAGTCGATCGAGGAGACCCGCCCGCCGGCCGGGTCGCCGCCGGTGTGGGTCGTCGACCCGCTCGACGGCACGTCCAACTACGTCCACGACGTGCCGGCGTACTGCGTCTCGATCGGGCTCTGGCACGGCGGGCGGGCGGTGGTGGGGGTGATCCTCGACCCCCGGATGGACGAACTGTTCACGGCGGCCGCGGGGCACGGGGCGTTCCTGAACGGCGAGCCGATGCGGGTGAGCGAGACGGCCGCGGTCCGGGACGCGCTGCTGTCGACCGGCTTCCCCGCCGGGTGGGCGCAGCAGCAGCGGAACCTCGCCGCCTGGCGGACGCTGTCCGAACACTCCCAGGCGCTGCGGCGGACCGGGTCGACGGCGCTGAACCTCGCCTACGTCGCGGCGGGGCGGTTCGACGGGTACTGGGCCTACGACAACTGGGCCTGGGACGTCACCGCCGGGGCGTGTCTCGTCGCGGAGGCGGGCGGCACCGTCACGACCGCGGACGGCGCGGCGTTCGACCCGTTCCGGCAGGACATTCTGGCGACGAACGGCCCCACCCACGCGGAACTGCACCGGATTCTGAACCCGGCGGGGTGACGGGTCACCGGTTCGTCTGGCTGTCCTTCGGCACCCACGTCGCGGTTTGTTTCACCGGGCTCGCGGCCGGCGGGGTCGCGGCGGGCTGCCAGTTCACTTCGGACGGCGCGGTCCCCGGCAGGAACCCCGAGCCGCCCGGCGACAGGACCGGCAGCGGGCCGGCGGGCGGCGGTTGCATCGTCGGGAACGTCGACGCGATCGGCTTCACGTCGGACGAACCGGAAACCGGAGAAAACACCGGCTGCGTCGGGCTTTGGGTCGGCGAGATCGACGCTTTCAGGGGCGGCACTTCGCCGGTGGGGTTGAACGACGTTCCCACGTAGACCGGGGGCTCGGACCCGGGCAGCGGGCGGAACGGGTTCACCACCGGGACCGGGAACGCGCCGGGCGTCGCGCCGGTCTGGGCGTACCACGTCGCGGTCCCGCGCGGGGACGCGCCGGCCGGGGCGAACGGGTTCCCGCCGGGGGTCGTCGTGCCCCAGCCGTACCACCGGTACGCGGGCGGGCCGGCCATCACGTGCGCGACCTGTTGGCCGGGTGCAACCAGCACCGGTTGCGTCGGCGGGACCGGGTTCGAGCCGACGCCGACGATGCCCTTCACGCCGTCCCAGGTGCGGTCGACGAACGACTTCGGCGGCGGCGCGGTCGACACCGGCATCGCCGGGGAAGCCATCGGTTGAGCGGGTTTCGGCGGGCCGCCGGGCCAGGCCATCGCGGGCGGGGTGGACGTCGACAGGCCGTCGAAGAAGTTCGACCGCTTCCCGGTCACCGGCACCGGGCGGATCGGCGCGGCGGGCACGCGGTCGTCCGGGCGGAACTCGGGGGCGAGGCCCCGGGCCTCGGGCGTCGGCTCGGCGGGTTGCGGCGGCAGCAGGCGGGCGGCCGGCGGCGGCAGCGGTTCCCCGCGAGCCGCTGCAACGGCAGCCGTCGCGCCGAGGGACAGGAGCAGTCGGCGGGCCGTGAGGTGGGTCGTGGTCACGGGTCCGATTCCTTCGGGTGGGTGAACTCGCCTCGCGCGGCAGACTCCGGTGAGCCGCTGACTCTGTCCCGTGGCTGCGAACAATTCCAGCCCGTCAGCCGCTCCCGTCCCCTCGCGGCGGTGGGCGGACGCCTCATCGCTTCGGGGGCGGGGGCCGGGACCCGATCACACCCGACCGCGGGGCCGCGGCCGAGCCCACCCCGCGAGAGCCGGCGAAAATCACCGGGTGGCTCGACGGCGGGAGGGACTGAATTTCGGCCCCCGCGGCGGGCAATTCGACCGGTTCCTGCGTCGGCGACGCGGCCGCCGGGATGAATCCCGAGCGGATCTGCGCCGGGCCGGTCATCCCGGCGTTGCCCATCCCCGCGCCGATCGGCTGGCCGACGCCGAGGCCGGGGCGGACGCCGTAGAAGTAGTTCACCGCCGGGTTCCCGCCCCGGAGCATGTTCAGGTACGGGCTGAGCGGCTGGCTGTTCCGGTTGTAGATGCTCCCCGCCGCCGAGAACGGGTTCACCGTCGGGCCGACGCCGGGCGTCACGAACCCGTTGATCCCGAAGTTCGGGATGACCCCGCTGTACGGGTTCGGGTTGACGCTGCCCGGCACCTGGGCGGCGGCCGCCCCCGTGAGGGCGGCGGTCAGCACGGTCGCGATGACGGCTCGTTGCATGGCGTGTCCCCGGTGTTAGTTCCCGAACCCTTGCCCGCGGCCCTGGATGTTGTTGATCGTCGCGGCCCCGAGCAGCGTGATGCCGAACACCCGCTCGACCGGCTGGATGATCCGCGCCAGCGTCGTGTCGATCGTGACCAGCCGCTGGGCCTTGATGTACACCCGGTCGCCCGGCATGATCTGGTAGTTCGTGCTGGTACACCCGTGCTGGCTCATGCCGACCCAGTCCACCGGCAGGATCTGTTCCGGCTGCCCGGCGTGCGGCGTCCGGCGGGCGATCCAGATGTTCCGCTTCGACGACACCGGCGACAGCCCGCCGATGTTGCTGACCGCGTCCAGCACCGTCTCGCTGCCGGTGATCTGGAACCGGGTGACCGTCTCGCCCGCCCCGCCGCCGTCCGTGAACACGTAGTACCACTTCGAGTTGTACTGCGTCACGTCCAGCACCACGAGCAGGAAGTCCGGGTTCAGCCCGTCCGCGTCGGAGAAGACCTGCTTCGCCAACTTCTCGCGGATGGCCGCCGCCGCCTGCTGCAAAGTATACCCCGCGACTTGAACGGAACCGTAGGCCCCGAGGTAAACCGTGCCGTCCGGGCGGACCTGGTACTCCCCCCAGACCGGTTGGAGGGGCAGGCTGCGGAGTTTATCGGTGGGCTTGCGCTTGTCCTTGTCCTTGTTGTCGTCCGGCTCGCGGACGACGACCTCGATGCGGAGCACGTCCGGCGGCTCGATGACGTATTCGGGGAGTGTGATCTTCCGCAGTTCGCCCGGCACCGCTTCGGGCGACGGCACGTTGATGGCCGGCTGGACCGGCCGGATGCCGTGACCGCCGTGGACGCACCCGGACGACACGAGCCCGCCGACCGCCAGGGCGAGGACCGCCAGTTGGTTCGCGTGGAATCGTGGCATCGCCGTCCCCCCAAGTCTGGACCGTGTCACCGGACTTATCGGCGGGGACGGAACAACCGCTGCAATCTTCTTCTCCGGTATGACCGGAACCGGCCCGCGCACGCCGCGGAAGGGCTGCCGTCGGGCGGGTTGGCGGCGCGGGGGTGGTCCGGTGGCACTGGATGTGCAGAACGTTCCGCCGATGGTGCCGCGTGCCGCACCCGTGTTCCTGAACCCACCGCTGGGAAGCACCCATGACGCCGACCACGACCGCCCGCCTCGGGCAGACCGCCGAAGCCCCGTCCCGCAGCCCCGAAGCGTACCGCCACTCGGAAGGCCCGGTCGCCCGCCAAATCGAGGAGTACACCGCGCAGCTGCCGTCCGACACGTTCCTGTGGGCGGCCGGGGCGTCGATCCTCGGGTCGCTCACGCTCAAGTGCAGCGGCCGGGACCACGCGGCCCTGTTCGTCGGGCAGTGGGTGGCCCCGTTCCTGATCCTCGGGCTGTACAACAAGCTCGTGAAGGTCGCCGGCTCCGACCGCGTCCACCGGTCGTAACCTGCCCCGTTCGGGCCGGCGTCCCTACCCGGACGCCGGCCCGAACGTGCAACCCCCGGCGTCGACCCGCCATTCCCACCCGCCCCGGATTCGCCCGCCCGTCAGGCAGACGCGAACCCCGAGCTCCCCCTCGAACGTCCCGCCGTCCCACCGCCGGACCGTGCCGCGATTCCCCGCAACCGGGCCTTCGTACTCGAGATACAGCAGGCGGTGGTCGAAATTGGGCTCCGCGGGCACCGGCCCGACCGGCTCCGCGAGCAGCCGCCACGCCTTCAGCACGGCCCCCGCTTCGAGCAGCAGGTCGAAGTGCGGCGTCGGCCAGTCGTGGGCCAGGATCACGAACCGCGGCACCGCCTTCCCCCCCTCCGCGCATCGGCCTGTTCAACACCGTCGGCCATCGGGTAGGATACGCCACCGGCACCCAGGCGACCGCACATGGCGAAGACGACCAAGACCAAGGACGGCGAAGACGAGATCGTGAACATCTGCCGCAACCGGCGGGCGACGCACGACTACGAGGTGCTCGACCGCATCGAGTGCGGGATCGTCCTCGTCGGCACCGAGGTGAAGAGCCTCCGCGACGGGCACGCCACCTTGGACGAGGCCTACGCCAGCATCGACCGCGACGAAGTCTGGCTGATCGGGGCCGAGATTCCCGAGTACGGGTTCGGCAACCGGCTGAACCACAAGCCGAAGCGCGAGCGGAAGTTGCTGCTCCACCGCCGGGAGATCGCCAAGTTCGCGGCCAAGGCGGACCAGAAGGGGTTTACCCTCATCCCGCTGCGAATGTACTTCAAGAACGGCCGGGCGAAGGTCGAGATCGGCGTCGGCCGCGGGAAGAAGTCGCACGACAAGCGCGACTCGCTCAAGAAGGCGGACGCCAAGCGCGAGATCGACCGCGCGATGTCGCGGAAGCGAAGGGTCTAAGATTTCACCACAAAGGCACAAAGAACCACAAAGGGGCACAAAGAAGAGTTTTGAAGGATTTCTTTGTGACCCTTTGTGTGACCTTTGTGCCTTTGTGGTGAAATCTGATCTTCTCTTCGGCCAGGGAGGGCCGGCGTGAGGTTCGTCGCGTTCGTCGAAGCCGTCGACCACGTCTGCACCCGCTACCGGGTGTCCGCGTTCCGCCACGCGTTCGCGGACGCCGGCATTGCCGTCGAGCCCGTCGCGCTGCCGAAGACCCTCCTGGGCCGGGTCCGCGCCTACCACGCCGCCCGCACCGCGGACGTCGTGCTCGTCCAGCGGAAGCTCCTGCCCGCCGGGGAAGTCGCCATCCTCCGGCGGTTCGCGAAGCGGCTCGTGTTCGACTTCGACGACGCCGTCTGGCTCCGCGATTCCTACTCCGGAAAAGGGTTCGACAGCCCCCGCCGGGCGGCCCGGTTCCGCGCCGTCGTCGGGGCGTCGGACCTCGTCGTCGCCGGGAACGCGTACCTCGCGGCGGAGGCGGAGCGGTTCGCGCCGGGCCGGGTCGCCGTCGTGCCGACGTGCGTGAACCCCGCGGCGTACCCCGTTTGCCCCCACACCCGCCCGCCCGGTGACATTCGCCTCGTGTGGGTCGGGTCCGCCAGCACGCTTCAGGGGTTGGAACGGTTCCGCCGCGTCCTCGAAGCGATCGGCCGTGCGGTGCCGGGGGCACGGCTGCGGCTCATCTGCGACCAGTTCCTGAAATTCGTCTACCTGCCCGTCGACCCGGTGACGTGGTCGGCGGAGACGGAAGCCGACCTCATCGCGACCGCGGACGTCGGCATCGGCTGGGTGCCCGACGACCCGTGGAGCAAGGGGAAGTGCGGGCTGAAAGTCCTGCAGTACCAGGCCGCCGGGCTGCCGGTGATCGCGAACCCCGTGGGCGTGCAGGCGGACTTCGTCACCCCCGAGACCGGCTTCCGCGCGGCGACCGAGGCCGAGTGGGTCGAGGCCGTCCGCCGACTGGCCGCGAGCCCCGACCTCCGCCGCGACCTCGGCCACGCCGGGCGAAGACAGGTCGTGGAACGGTACAGCATCGCCGCCGGGGCGCAACGGTGGCTGGAAATCCTGGCGGAACTGACCATGAGCGAACGCCGAAAGACCGGGTGAAGAGAAGAAAGAACGTCTCACGCAAAGCCGCGAAGACGCAAAGCGAAGCAAGAATCCTTTTTGGTCGGTCTTCTTTGCGGCTTCGCGGCTTTGCGTGAGACGGTTGGCTTTTCCGGAGGCTTCGTGCTCAGCCACTTCCTGCGCAAACTCGGCGGGCTCAATCCGTGGCGGACCGCGGACCGCACCGCCGTCGCCGACGGGTGGCGCTGGCACGTCGCCCCCGGGGCGTCGGTCCCGGCCCTCGCCGCGTGGCGGGCCGCCGGCCTTGCCCGGGTCGTGAAGCAAAACCTGCAACGCACCATCGAGCGGGTCGCACTCCCCGGCGGGGCGGTCTTCGTGAAGCAGTGCCGGGTGAACACGCCGCGGTCCTGGCTGCGCGAGATCGTCCGCCCGCCGAAGGCCCGCCTGGAGTTCGAGAACGCCGTCGCCCTCGCCCGGCTCGGCGTCGACGTGGTGACGCCGATCGCCTGGGGCACGGCCCGCGGGTTCGGGCCGACCACGAGCGCCCTCGTCACCAAGGAGCAACCCCACGCGGTGCCGCTGCCGGACGTGCTGGAGCAGTCCTTCGCCGGTCCGGCGGGCCGCGCCCTCCGCCGCCAACTGACCCGCGGGCTGGCCCAATTCCTCGCGAGGATGCACGACGCCGGGGTCGCCCACCCCGACCCGCACCCCGGCAACCTGCTCGTCGAACTGCCGCCGACCCGCGTCCCGAAGTTCGTCCTCATCGACGTCCACGCCGTCCACTTCGGCCCGCCGCTGACCGCCGCCGAAACCCTGGCGAACCTCACGCTCTTCAACCGCTTCTTCCAGCTCCGGGCGACCCGCGCCGACCGCCTCCGGTTCTGGCGGGTGTACGCGATGCACCGCACGACGTGCGACGTGTCGCCGCGGGAACTGGAGGCGGCCACGCTGCGGTCGAACCACCGGTTCTGGGCCAACCGCGTCGGGCGGTACGCCGCGAACAACCGCGAATTCCGGCGGATTCCCGGCGGGTACGCGACGACGACCGGCCCGTTCAACCGCGACACGACATCCGCACGCCTCGACGAAATGCTGGCCGACCCCGCCGCAAGACTCCTCAAAAACTCCCGCAGTTCTACCGTCGCAATCGTGCAGATCGACGGCCGACCGATCGTGCTTAAGCGGTTTCGTCACAAGAATCCGGTCGCCGCCCTGAAGAACCTCGTCCGCCCGACCGCCGCGTTCCGCTCCTGGATTCTCGGCCACAACCTCCGCGACCGCGGCCTGCCGACGCCGCGGCCCCTCGTCGCGCTCCATCGCTATCGGCTCGGCATCCCGTGCGAAGGCTACGTCGCATTCGAGTTCGTCGACGGGTGCGGCCTCGCGGAAGCGGTCGGGAACTGCGCGGATTTCCGAGAATTGCGAGCGTGGACCGCCCGCATCGGCCGACTCGTCCGCGCCATGCACGACCGCCGGGTTTCGCACCGCGACCTGAAGGCGGCGAACGTGATAATGTCCGCCGGCGAGCCGGTCCTCGTCGATCTCGTCGGCGTGACGATCGACCGCGACGTGCCGTTCCGCACCCGTGCCCGCGAACTCGCCCGGCTGAACGCGAGCTTCCTGGCGTCCGACAAGGTGACCCGTACCGACCGCTTACGAGTGCTCCGCGCGTACATGCGGTGGGCACTCCACGGCCGCGGCGACTGGAAGGCGTGGTGGCGGGCGGTGGCGGCCGCGACCGCCGCGAAGGCCGACCGCAACGCCCGCCGCGGCCGGGTGCTGGCCTGACTCACCGCCCGGTCCGGTCCTTCGCCCGCGGCACCAGCAGCTTCGCGACGAGGGCCGTCCACCCGTTCTGGTGCCCCGCCCCGAGCCCCCGGCCGTCGTCGCCGTGGAAGTATTCGTGGAACAGCAGGTGATCGCGGAAGTGCGGGTCCGCCTGCATCTTGCCGCCGTCCCCGAACGCGGGCCGCCGGCCGTACTCGTCGCGCAAGAAGAGCTTTGTGAGGCGGGTGGAGATGTCCGCCGCGATTTCTTCCAATGTGAGCATCACACCGGAGCCGGTGGGATACTCGACCTTGAAGTCGGGCCCGTAATAGTGATGGAACTTTTGCAGGCTCTCAATGATGAGGTAATTGACGGGGAACCAGATCGGCCCCCGCCAGTTGGAATTCCCGCCGAACATCCACGAGTCCGACTCGCCCGGTTGATAGTCCACTCTCAATACATCACCGTTCACCTTGAAGATGAACGGCTGGTCGCGGTGGAACTTGGACAGCGCGCGGACGCCGTACCGCGACAGGAACTCCGCCTCGTCGAGCATTTTCCGGAGCAGCTTTTTCATCCGGCTGCCGCGGAGCAGCGAGAGCAGTCGCCGGTCGCCGACGCCGGGCTCGTGCCAGCGGGAGACGAGGGCCGCGAGGTCGGGCCGGTAGTTCATGAACCACTGCATTCGCCGCGTGAAATCCGGCAGTTTCGCGAGCAGTTCCGGCTCCAGCGTCTCGACGGCGAAGAGGGGAATCAGCCCGACCATCGACCGCACGCGGAGGGACTCCGTTTTCCCGTCCGGCAGGGTCAGGCGGTCGTAGTAGAAGCCGTCCGTGTCGTCCCACAGCCCCGCCCCGCGGCCGCCGAAGTCCGCCATCGCCTCGGCGATGAGCAAAAAGTGCTCGAAGAACTTGGACGCGAGGTCTTCATACACCTTGTTGTGGAGTGCGAGTTCCAATGCGATCCGCAGCATGTTGAGGGAATACATCGCCATCCACGCGGTGCCGTCCGCCTGGTTGATGAATCCCCCCGTGGGCAACGGCTTACTGCGGTCGAACACCCCGATGTTATCCAGCCCCAGGAACCCGCCCTGGAACAGGTTGCGCCCCTCGGCGTCCTTGCGGTTCACCCACCACGTGAAGTTCAACAGCAGCTTGTGGAAGACCCGTTCCAGAAAGACCAAATCCCCGGCGTCGCCCCGGTGCTTGCGGTCGATCTGGAACACCCGCCACGTCGCCCACGCATGGACCGGCGGGTTCACGTCGCCGAAGTTCCATTCATACGCCGGCAGTTGCCCGTTCGGGTGCATGTACCATTCGCGCGCGAACAAGACGAGTTGATCCTTCGCAAACTGCGGGTCTAACAGTGCGAAGGGCAGCATGTGAAACGCGAGATCCCAGGCCGCGTACCAGGGGTACTCCCATTTGTCCGGCATGGAGACCACGTCGGCGTTCGTGAGGTGTGCCCAGTCGCCGTTGCGGATGTGCCCCCGGCCCGGCGGCGGGCCGGGCTGGGCGGGGTCGCCGTTCACCCATTGCGTCACGTCATAACAGTAAAACTGTTTGGTCCAGACGAGCCCGGCGAACGCCTGCCGTTGAACCCTCTTGGCGTCCTCGTCGGTCATGCCGGCTTGCAGGTCCGCATAAAACTCGTCCGCCTCCCGGAGCCGCTGCGCGAACACCGCGTCGAAGTCCGTGAACGCGACGGTCGATTCCCCCATCGGGGCCCCGACGGTGAGCCGGGCGCGGACTTCGGTCTTGCCCTGCGCGGGCACCGTCAGCCGGTACAGCGCGGCCGCCTTCGTCCCGGTTTTCGCGGGGTTGACGGCCGCCCGCCTCGCCTGGATCACGTACTCGTGGAAGGCGTCCTTGAAGTACCCGGCCACCTTCGAGCCGTACAACTTCGGGTGGTTCGTGTCGTTGTCGCAGAACAGCAGTTCCGGGTACCCGTCGAAGTGCCCCTCGAACTCCAGCCACGTCGGGTGCTTGATGTGAATGGAGGTCGGGCCGGCCGTTGTAATGGTCGGCCGCACGGAGTTGTCCCACGACCACGTGTTGCGAAACCAGATTTGCGGCAACACGTGCAGCGGAGCCGCCACCGGGCCGCGGTTGTGGACTGTGATGCGAATCAGGATGTCGACCTGTGACGCCTTCGCATACTCGACATACACGTCGAAATACCGGTCGTCGTCGAAGACGCCCGTGTCCAGAATCTCATACTCGGGGTCGAGCCGGCTCCGCCTCCGGTTCTCTTCGATGAGCCGTTGGTACGGGAATTCCCGTTGCGGGTACTTGTACAGGAACTTCAAATACGACGCCGTCGGGGTCGCATCCAGGTAGTAATACAGTTCCTTCACGTCCTCGCCGTGGTTGCCCTCCTCGTTGGTCAGCCCGAAGAGCCGCTCCTTGAGGATCGGGTCGCGGCCGTTCCAGAGGCCGACGCACAGGCACAGCCGGCCGCGGTCGTCGCCGAACCCGGCGAGCCCGTCCTCGCCCCACCGGTAGGCGCGGCTGCGGGCGTGGGCGTGCGGGAACGACGACCACGCGTCGCCGGTCGCGGAGTAGTCCTCGCGGACGGTCCCCCACTGGCGTTCGGACAGGTACGGCCCCCACTTCCGCCACCACGCCGGCCCCTGTCCGGGCTCGGCGAGGCGGGCTTGCTCGGCGTTCATCTCGGTCCCCGGCGCTCGCGTTGGGATTCGCACAGCATACGAAACGCACCCGCCGGCGGAACCCGATCACTTCCCATTCCGCCCGTCCGCTTTACACTTTCTGATGCGTCCCCGGTCTGTCCACTCACTCAGCCCCTTTCGCCACTCGTGAACATCCCCCCCGTTCAACTCGTCCGCCAGCCCGCCCCCGAAACCGCCGTCGCGGACGTGCCGGGCGAGGTCCGCGCGAAGATCCTCGGTTCCCGCCTGGCGAAGCGCATCAAGCCGGGAATGCGGATCGCCGTCGGGTGCGGCAGCCGGGGGATTCGCAACTACCTGCCCATCGCGCAGGCGACCGTGAATGCGTTGAACGAACTCGGGGCGAAGCCGTTCGCGATCGCGGCGATGGGCTCGCACGGCGGGGCGACGGCCGACGGCCAGCGGGAACTGCTCGCGTCCTACGGCATCACGCCGGAAAACCTCGGCGTGCCCGTCGTCACGGACATGGACGCGGCTGCCGTCGGCACGAACTCGTGGAACCAGCCGGTCTGGTGGGACAAGAACGCCCTCGCCGCGGACGGCGTCGTCCTCGTCAACCGCGTGAAGCCGCACACGGACTTCCGCGGGCGGTTCGAGTCCGGCATCGTCAAGATGCTCGTCATCGGCCTGGGCAAGCAGAAGGGGGCGGACCAGGTCCACAGCTTCGGCACCCGCGGGTTGCGGGACATGCTCGTCGAGTCCGCGAAGGTGCTGATCGAGAAGGCCCCGTTCATGGGCGGCGTGGCGGTGCTCGAAAACGCGGCCGAGGAAACGGCCAGGATCGAGGTGCTGGACCGCGACGAGGTCATGGAGAAGGAGCCGATCCTTCAGGAAGAGTCGAAGCGGATCATGGGCCGCATCCCGTTCCCGGCCCTGGACGTGCTCGTCGTCGGCGAGTGCGGCAAGAACTACAGCGGGGCCGGCATGGACCCGAACGTCGTCGGCCGGATGCTGATCGAGGCGTCGCCCGAGGCGGAGACGAACAACCCGAAAGTCACGCGGATGGCGGTGCTGGACGTGTCGCCCGAGAGCCACGGCAACGGCACCGGCATCGGCATCGCGGACCTGACGACGACGCGGGCGCTCGCGGCCATCGACCAGATTCCGTTCCGCATGAACAACCTGACGGCCCGGTTCCTGTGGCGGTCCAAGTTGCCGCTCGGGTTCGACACCGACCGCGAGTGCATCCGGCAGGCGGTGGAAACCTGCTGGAACCCGGTGCAAGAGACGCTGAAGTTCTGCGTCATCCCGAACACGCTGGAGGTCGCGGAGCTGTGGGTGTCCCCCGCGCTGGCGAAGGAGGCGGCGGCCGCGGGGCTGGAACTGGTCGGCCCCCCGCGGGAGTTGCCGTTCGACGCGGCCGGGAACCTCGTGCAGGAAGAACTCTTCCCGCACAGCGTTCGCGGCCGGCGGACCGGGATGCACTGATCCCGCCCCGGCTCACCCGGCGCGGACCTCCCCGCCGAGCAGGGTGAGGATTTCGCCGTTGATGTAGCTGCTGTCGGCCTCGGACGCGAAGAACACGAACGCGGGGGCCACCTCCTCCGGCTGGCCGGGCCGGCCGAGCGGCGTCTTCGCCCCGTGCTCGGCGACCTTCTCGGCCGGCTTGGACACCGGCTGGAGCGGCGTCCAGATCGGCCCCGGCGCGACGCAGTTCACCCGGATGCCGCGCTCGATCAGGTTCTGGGCCAGCGACTTGGTGAACGCGTGGATCGCCCCCTTGGTCGCCGCGTAGTCCATCAGCGTCTTGTTCCCCTCCAGCCCGGTGATCGACCCGCAGTTGATGATGACGCCCCCCTTCGGCAGGTGGGGCAGGGCCGCCTTCGTGAGATAGAAGTACCCGTAAATGTTGGTCCGGAACGTCAGGTCGAACTGCTCGTCGGACAGGTCTTCCAGCGTCTCGGCGGTCTGCTGGTACGCGGCGTTGTTGACGAGGATGTCGAGCTTGCCGAACGCGGCGACCGTCTTCGCCACGGCGTCCCGGCAGAACCCCACGTCGGTCACGTCGCCGGGGAGGAGCAGGCACCGCTTCCCCTCGGCCTCGACGGCCGCCTTCGTTTCCTCGGCGTCGGACTGTTCCACCGGCAGGTACACGATCGCGACGTCCGCGCCTTCGCGTGCGTACAGGACGGCGACGGCCTTCCCGATGCCCGAGTCGCCGCCGGTGATAAGGGCGGCCCGGCCGTCAAGCTTGCCGGACCCCTTGTAGAGCGGGGCGCGGAACTTCGGCTTGGGGTCCATGGCGGAATCGAGGCCGGGCTTCGGCTGCGACTGCGGGGGGAGCGGGCTCGCGGGCTGGGTCTGAAGCGTCGTCATTAGGGGGTTCCTTCGTCGGGGGGTTGGGGGCGGGCGGCCGCGAGGCGCGGACCCCGGCCCGACGAAGCAGCCCGCGTGCCGGCATCACTCCACCTCGGCGAGGTTGCCGACCGACGGCCCGTGCAGGCACGTCCCCTTCGCCGAAAACCGCGACCCGTGGCACGGGCAGTCCCAGGTCGACTCGCCGGCGTTCCAGTGGACGATCCCGCCCATGTGGGGGCACACGGCCGACCGCGTCACCACCGTCCCGTTCGGCTCCTTGTACACCGCGAGTTTCGTCAGCCCCTTGCGGACGATCGCGCCCTGGCCCGGCGGGATGTCGTCCGGGCTGGAAACGTCCCCGCCGGTGAGCCAGTCGGCGTACTGGGCCGCGACGTTGAGGTTCTCCCCGATCAGCGTCCGGAGGGCGGCCGGCATCACGCGGGACGGCGAGTAGACGCCCGCCAGGTCGTTCGGCTTCCCGCAGATCAGGTCCGACACGAGGTGCGCCCCCAGCGTGCCGTGGGTCATGCCCATGCCGGAATCGCCGGTGATGAGGTAGACGTTCGGGCCGTTCCACGGCGCGAGGCCGATCAGCCCCAGCCCGTCGGGGGTTTCGAACACCTGCCCGGACCAGTGGTGCCGGACGGAGCCCAGCCGGGGGAACCGGACCCGCGCCCACGCGTGAAGGCGGTCCCACCGGGCGGGCTGGTCGTCGGCCTGGCCGGTCTTGTGATCCTCCCCGCCGACCACGAGGAAATCGTGTGCCCCGTCGCCGGGCTGGATCCGGACGTAGTGGTACGGGTCTTCGGTGTCCCAGTACAGCCGGGCCTCGACCGTCCCCTTCGGAATCTCGGCGGCGAAGGCGTACGTGTTGTACGCGGCGACCTTCGCGTGCAGCGTCGTGCCGGAGGCGAACGGGTTGTTCGTGGCCACGACGACGGCCTTCGCCGAGACGTGCCGGCCGTGCGTGGTCGTGACGGTACACGGGTCCCCGCCGCGGACGTCCTCGACGACGGTGTCCGTGTACAGCGCGACGCCGTTCCGCCGGAGGGCGGCGAGCATCCCGCTCAGGTACCGAATCGGGTGAAACTGGGCGTGGTCCGGGAACCGGAGGGCGGGGACCGCCTGCCCGCCGGGGAACGGGTGGGTGACCCGCTCGAAGGGCAGACCCAGCCGGCGGAGGACGACTTCCTCGTCGTCGAGGGTGCGGGTGTCCCGCCCGTCGTCGCCGGCGAACAGCAGTCCGTCCACGGGGAGGAAGTCGCAGTCGATCCCCTCGGCCCGGACGATCTCGCCGATCCGGCGGACGGCGTCCCGGTGGCTCTGGGAGGCGGCCAGGGCGACGGCGTCCCCCCGGACGGCGGAGACGTGCGCCAGGGTGTCGTCCAGGTACCACGCGAGGTGGGCCGTCGTGTGTTCGGTTTCCCCGGTGAAAAGCCGCGGCTTGGCGTCGACCACGACCACCCGCTTGCCGGCCTGGGAGAGCAGGTACGCACTCGTCAGCCCGGCGATGCCGGACCCGATCACGCACACGTCGCACGGCGCGTCGGAGGTGAGGGCCGGGGTGGCCCGCGCCGGGTCGTTCAAGGCCCACAGGGACGAGGTGTCCGCGTTCATGTGCTGCTCCGGAGGGGAAATCCCGGCCGGAGTCAGGCACCTCGCGTGCCAACGGGCCTCGCCCCTACTTCGCGTCGAACACGGCGGCCTTCACCTCCCCGAGCGTGCGGACGGTCAGCACGCACCGGAGCAGGTAGCCGCTCTTCGACAGGTTCTCGTCGGTGGGCCTGGACGCGGCGGTCACCTTGTCCACGCCGACGGTCGGGTGGACGTCGTCCTTGGCCAGCAGCGTGCCGTTCCAGTCGTCCTTCCGGCGGGCCAGAACCTCCTTCTCGAAGTCGACCACCGGCAGGGACTTGTCCTTCGCGAGCGCCCGGAGGCCGTCGTTGTAGGCCGCCGCGAGGTCGCGCTGGCCGGGGTGCGGCGGGATCGTCGTGAGGACCGGTACGACGCCTTTCTCCAGGGCGGAATCGAGCATCGCCGCCACGTCCGCGAGGTACGCCTTCTTGTCCCGCCGGGCGGAGGCGTCGTTCGTGCCGATCATCAGGACCACGACCTGGGGCTTGTACTCGTCCAGCAGCTTCGCGAAGCCCGGCAGGCCGCGCTTGCCGCCCGCCTTGAGTTCGTCCGCCCGGATGCCGCTGCACGCGGTCATCGACCGGCCGCCGGCCTTGTGGTCGGTCCGGGCGAGGTGCCAGCCGTCGGTGTCGTTGGCCGCGTTCGCGTGCATCCACTTGAGCACGGCCTTGTCCGCGTCGGTCTGCCCCTCGCCGTACCGCGCCCACGCCCCGTACGGGGCCGCGTAGGTGATCGAGTCGCCGACGTGGATGACCACCCCCGGCTTGCCGGTGCCCTTGGCCGCGACCTTCCGCATCGCCGCGGCGAAGTCCGGGTCCGCTGCAGCGGTGAGGGGGGCGAGTGTGAGGAGGAGGGCAACGGAGAGCAGTTTCATGGTCGGACTCCCAAGAGCCGTGAACGGATGTGAGCGGCTGGCTTCCCGAATCGCGTGCCGCGGTTCTCGGGCGGAAGCGAGCCGCTCACTTGCGTTCGCGGCTCCTGGCGGAACGGTGCGAAGTGAAAACCGAGCCGCTCGCGTCCGTTCGCGGCTCTCGCGGAGCGGTGGGAACGTGTCCCGCGGAGAGTTACTTCGTCCCCTTCGGGGCGAGCAGGGCGGTCATCTGCTTGCCTTCCATCATCGGGGCCTTCTCGACCTTGCAGAACTCGAGCAGCTTTTCGACCATGCTGTCGATGATCCGCTTGCCCTCCTCGATGTGCTGCATCTCGCGGCCGCGGAACTGGACCTTGAGGAGCACCTTGTCGTTGTCTTCGAGGAAGCCCTTGGCCTGGTTGACCTTGGTGTCGATGTCGTGGGTGCCGGTCTTGGGCCGGACGCGGAGTTCCTTCAGCTTCTGCTGGTGCGTCTTCTGGGCGGCCTTCTTGGACTGGGCGTACTTGAACTTGCCGTAGTCCATGATCTTGCAGACGGGCGGGCGTTCCGTCGGGGCGACCTCGACGAGGTCGAGGCCGGCTTCGCGGGCCATTTCCTGGGCCTGCGCCGTGGGCACGATGCCGTGCGGCTCGCCCTCGGCCCCGATCAGGCGGATCGGGCTGATGCGGATCTGTTCGTTCATCCGGGGGCCGGCCGGCGCGCGGGGCGGGGCGTTGCGATCGAACGGTGGGATACGAGTTCTCCAGTTTCGGACTCGGGTCGCTCGGGTTCGTCCGGCCCGCCGCGACGGAATGCGGTCCGGAGTGCGAGGAAAGCTACTTATGCTTAACTTCCGGAACGAGTCCAGTCAACGGGCACGGGCGGAAAAATCGCGCCGACCCTTGCCGTCGGACCGCGGCCGGCCCAGAATGCGCGCGGAGCCCGCCTGCGGATTCCGTCCGCCGACTCTCGCCCGCCCCCGATTTTCCCCCCACCTGGAGAAGCCCGATGGTCCGCTCGACCCGCCTGGTCGCCGCGGCCGGGGTGATCGCCGCCATGACGCTGGCCGCCGCCTCCGCCGACGATTCCAAGCTCAAGGTCAAGGAAGGCGACGCCTTCCCCGACGTCCCGCTCGCTGCCGCCCAGATCGAGAAGGCCCTCGGCAAAGAGGCCAAGACGGTCAGCATCGCCGACCTGAAGGGGAAGACCGTCGTCGTCTTCTTCTACCCCCGCGCCCTGACGCCCGGCTGCACCGTGGAGTCCTGCGGGTTCCGCGACCTCGCCGAGAAGTTCCCGAAGGGGACGGTCCTGCTCGGGGCCAGCAACGACGGCGAGCCCAAGCAAAAAGAGTTCATCGACAAGCACATGCTCCCGTACGCCCTGCTGTGCGACACGGACAACAAGCTCATCAACTCGCTCGGCATCAACGGCGGGAAGGCGGCCAAGCGGCTGACCTTCGTCGTCGACAAGGACGGCAAGATCGCGAAGATCTACGAGAAGGTCACCCCGAAGGACCACCCGGCGGAAGTGCTGAAGTTCGTCGAGGAACTGAGCAAGAAGTGAGTCCCGCGCGGGGTCACCGTCCGGGATTCCGGGAGCCGCGAACGCGAGTGAGCGGCCCCCGGAATCCCGCAGTGGCGTCGTGTTCTCTCCGGAAGTCGACCGCTCAGTTGCGTTCGCGGCTCTGGCAATGCGGAGATCATGTGGACCCACGCGCCCGCTTCCACCTCGGCAAACCGCTCCTCTACTGGCTCCCGGTCGCGGCGGTGCTCGCGCTCATCGGGTGGTCGAAGACGATCAACCTCCTTCTGCTGCTCGGCTACCTGATGCTCGCCCTGTGCGGGGTGAACGCCGTCCTCGCGTGGCGGATGGTCCGCCGCGTCACCGGCCGGCGGCGCGACACGCCGCCCCTGTTCGCCGGGGAACGCTTCGTCCACACGGTGGACGTGCGGAACCCGACCCGCCGCGGGGCGACCGTCCGCGTCGCGGACGAGGCGGCCGGGCAGGTCGGCGACTGGTTCCTCGCCCCCCTCCCCGGCGGGGAGTCGGCCGTGCTGCGGGTGCCGTGGTCGTTCCCGAAGCGGGGGCGGTACGCGGTCGGGCCGCTGGTCGTCGACTCGGAATACCCGTTCGGCCTCGTCCGGTGGGCGCGCGACCTCCAACCCGCGACCGGGGTCTGCGTCCTGCCGGCGGTCGGAGTCGTGGGCGTCGAATCCCTGCGCCGGTGGCTGATTCGTGCCGGCGGCGGCGAGGGCCGGACCCGCCGGCCGGCCCGCCGGCCGACCCCCGGCCTCGGGGACGTCCGCGGCGTCCGGCCCTACCGTATGGGCGACAGCCCGCGGGACATCCACTGGAAGACGACCGCCCGGCGGAACCAACTCGTCGTGCGAGAGTACGACCAGACCGACCCGCTCAACCTCGTCCTCATCCTCGACCCGTGGCTGCCCGCCGGGGCGACGCCCGAACAGCGCGCGGCCCTCGAGTGGGCGCTGGCCGCCGTCGTCTCGATCGGGTGGGCCTGGGCCGTCGCAGACGAGCCGGGGGATTTGACGCTCGTCATCCCCGGCAACCCGCCGGAGGTCCACACGGCCCGCGCGTCGACGGCGTTCGTGCGGCAGGCGTTCGCCGCCCTGGCGGACGTGTCCGGGTCCGACTCGGTGCCGACGGTTCCCCTCTCGGCGGTCCGGGCCGGCGCGGTGCGGACGGCCCGGCTCGTCGTCAGCAGCCGGGCGAACAGTCCCCTCGCCGCGGCGTTGCGGTCCGGCGGGCTGCCGACCGCAACGGTCGACCCGACCGCCGCGCCGCGGTGGTATCGCCCCGCCGTACTGAGCCCGGCCGCCGGTTGACTCGACCTCGCCGACCGGGAAACGTCGGGCGAAATCTCGCGAGCCCCAGGCACCCCGATCGAGATCGCGGCGGGAGGGGCTCACGTCGAGTGAATCGAGGAACGGTCTTGAGGGGGCACCGCGGGGCCGCGAACCGGGGTGGAATTCCCGGCGCGGGGACGGTACACCCCGCGGCCCCCGTCGCCCCGGAGATCTCGGATGACCGACCCGACCCCGTCGCCGTTCGACCCGATCCCCGTGACCGCCCCGCCGAGCGACCGCCCCGCGGTGCCGCCGATGCCGGCGTCGATGTTTCCCCGCCGCACCCTCGACGCGCTCCCACCGCGGCCCGCGGCCGTTCCGCCCCCGCGAGTGGCCGCCGAACCGCCGAAGGTGGAACCGCCCAAGGTCGAGCTGCCCAAGGTCGAAGCTCCGAAAGTGGAGCTTCCCAGAGTGGAACCCCCGAAGGTGGAGCCGCCGAAATCCGTCTCGCGTCCCGAACCGAAGCCGGAACCCCGGCCGGTTCCCGCACCCGCACCGGCTCCGCCGGCGGACGACCCGATCCCGCTCGTGAGTGCCGAGAAGACCAGTCCGCTCGTCGGTGCCCCGGCCCCCGAACCCCGGTGGGTGAAGGACGCCGCCAAGGACCTCGCCCGGCCGTCGAAGAAGTTCGCGGTCGCGGCCGGCGTGCTCTCCCTGCTCGGCGGGGCGGCCGCGCTCAACTTCGTGTTCCCGAACCTGATCCGGTCCACCCCGCCGGCCGGGCCGACCAAACCGGCGGACGACGCGGTGGCCGCCGTGCCGACGCGGGTTCGCGCCCAGGAACCGCCGACGGAGCCGCGCGTGCCGCCGGTCAAGATCCCGGACCCGCCGGCGAAACCGAAGCTGCCCGATCTGCCGCCGCCGGCGAAGTTGCCGGACCTGGCCCCGATCCCGGCCCCCGCACTGCCGGAGCCGAAGCTGCCCGCGTCGGCCCCGCCGGTGCCGGGGCTCGACTTCGCGCCGCCGGTCGTCATCCAGGCCCAGGCGAAGGAGCCGGCCGTTCCGGTGATCCCCCCGCCCGCCCCGGTCATCCCCGAGGTGAAGCCGCCGGCTGTCGCGCCGGTGGTCCCGGAGATCAAGCCGATCGTCCCTGCGCCGACGCCGGTCCCCGCGCCGCTGCCGGTGCCCTCGCCGCTGCCGACGCCGGACCCGTTGCCGCTCCCGGCCCCGGTGGTGACGCCGAAGGTCGACCCCAAGCCGCTGCCGAAGACGGACCCGGTCGCGCCGGTTCCCGTGATCCCCGTGGACCCGCCGAAGCCGGACGCCCCGAAGCTCGACCCGCTGCCGAAGCCGTCCCCGGACCCGGTTCCTCCGCCCGAGCCGAGCCCGTTCCGCCCGGTGGGCAGCGGGCCGAAGCCCGAGTTGCCAAAGCCCGAGACCCCGAAAACGGAACTGCCGAAGCCCGAAGCTCCGAAGCCCGAGCTCCCGAAAACGGAACTGCCGAAGTTCGAGACCCCGCCGCCGGTCAAGCCCGCGGTGCAGCCGGCTGTGCAACCGGTGACGAACACCGAAGCCCCGCGGACGGACTTCGACGTGGACCTCCACGACCCGAAGGCCGGCGACACCTACGAGTCCATCAGCAAGCAGTTCTACGGCGACGCGAAGTACGCCGAGGCGTTGAAGGCGTTCAACGCGAACCGCCCGCTCGGGGCCGGCGGGTCGGTGCAGGTGCCGCCGATGTACGTGCTGCGGAAGAAGTTCACCGGTCTGCTGTCCGCCCGGCCGGTTCCGCAACCCGTCCCGGTCGAGGCGAACCGCCCGGCGGTCGAGTGGAAGGCGGGGTCGGCCCCCCCGGGGTACGCCACGCCGCGGGCCGGAATGACGCTCTGGGACGTGGCCGAGGACGTGCTCGGGGACCGCAAGCAGTGGCAGCGGGTGTGGGACGCCAACCCCCGGCTCGACCCGAACGCGCCCCTCCCGGCAGGGACGCCGCTGCTGCTGCCGTCGGACGCTCGGGCCGGCCGGTGAATCAGACGAACGGTCGCCCGGCCTTCCGGGCGACCGCCTCGCGGACCGAGTCCATCTCCCGCAGCGACGCCTTCACCGCCACGCGGGTTTCTTGCAGCAGCATCACGCTGGCGAGGAACAACGACCCGCCGCCGAGCAGCGCGAGCCCGACCGACACCCACCCGAGGGACGGGTCCGCCGACGCCGTCAGGCCGACGCTCAGGCTCGTCCCGACGAGAAACCCGATCGCCGCGTACAGGGCCGACAGCGACGACCACAGCAGCCGAATCCGCACGCCGAGGTCCGCGATCTCGTCCGCCACCAGCGTCCGCCGCTCCACGTCCTCCGGCCGGGTCGCGAGCCCGTCCGGCATCTCCTCGGTCTCCTTCGCCAGCACCCGCACCCGGTCCACGACCCGCGCCAGCCGGTTCGACGTGGACAGCGCCAGCGTCCCCGACGCGGAGATGAGCACGGCCGGGGTGATCATCGCCCCGAGGATCTCGAACGCGACCGGAAGTTGCGGCATGGGGACAGTCTAATCATCGAGTAGCCTGAGTGGCGATTAACCGCTTCAGGTAACGACGCACGAAGACGGAGCTATTTCGCGTCCGGATATCGCGACGCCCCTTCCTTCGCCAGACGGCGGCAGGTGATGTCGGGGTCATACTCACTCAAGTAGGTCAGTTTCTTCGCAACGAGCTTCTTGGCGTCCGCGGACAGCGTGCCGGGGTCGATCGTTGCCAACATCGCGATGGCCCAAAACTGCTCCGTCAAGTCGACCGCCTTGACGGGGCGTTTCTTCTTCACCCCTTGCATGACGATGTTCGTGAAGTCCGCCAGGGGAAGAAGTTGCTTCACGAGTTCGTCGCCGCCGATCCGGGCCAGGGCCGCGGAGGTGTCATCCGGAGTCCAGCCTTGCCCCTGATTCAAGAGTGCGAATTGCTTTTTTCTTGCCACGGAGAGAGGGTGGCTCGGGGTGTTGAGCGCGGTCAGCAAGTCCGGGACGGCCGGCTGAGCGTCCGGCCCAAGCTTACCGAGTGCCGACGCCGCGAGAGCGGCCACGAGTTGATCCTCATCCTTCAACTTCCCCACGATTGCGCGAACGGCCGAGCTAGTGTCCTTGTCGTAATTGGCAAGCGGCCGGAACCATTTGAGAACACTCGCCGTGTCGGAGGCCATCGGCACCAGTTGAATGGCCGCATATCGGCGCACCCGCGGGCTCTGGTGGTCGAGTCCGGTTTCCAGTGTCGGGATGTCGGTGCTCATCATGGGGTTCCACGACAAGAGCAACCTCGCCGCGGACTGGCTGACGGTCGGATCGTCATCGCCGAGGCAGTTCATCGTGGCTGACAGCGCTTTCGCTTTACACCCCGGACCGTAGCGACCGAGGGCCGCGAGAGCCTGATTCCGCGCCTGCGCACTCGGGTCATCCAGATACTTCACGACAGTGGGGATGAGGGGTTCGGTGACGGTCGGCCCCTTGTCCCTGGCGAACGCGGACAGGGCGAATCGCTTCGCATGCGGGGCCGAGCCGACCATCGCTTGTTCGAGCAAGGCTACCTCCGCCCTCCCGGCGAAGCCCATCGCGTTCAGAGCGTCTTCGGTAGCGTGCCGAACAGGTTCGTCCGGGTCATCGAGGCAGGCGAAGACATCGACGAGCAATGACTTTGCCTCGGAACCGAGCGTCAAGGCCTGGCGAATCGCTTTCAGCCGGACGGCCGCATCGGGATCCTTGAGTTTCGCCGCGAGTTTGGCGAGCGACTTTGCATCGGTCGTGAACCCGCCACTTGCGAGGGTCGGTCCGTCCCAGGTAAAGTTGGCCGACCGGGCGTACCCGGTCAGGAAGGATTGAATTTCGGTGAGATCGACGTCGCGGTAGACGTTTTCCCTGCCCGTGGCGCGGACGTTTTCCTTGTTGGAAACGACCGCGACCAGTGCGCCGGTGTCGTTGACCGTCGGCCCGCCAGAGTCGCCGGAGTTGATCGGCTTCTGATTCTCCAAGAACATGGCATCGATCACTTGCCCGTCGCTGAACCGGGCGGTGTGTCGGTTTCGTGCCCGAGCCTCTCCGGACGACAACCGCCAAAGGGTTCCGGAGAAGTCTCGCAACTCGATTCCCGAAGCCCCGACCGAGTACAGCTTCGCGCCGGCTCCGACCGGCTTCGCTGCCAATGGAAGCCCTTCGACCCCCTCGGGCACTCGCTCCAACTCCAGGAGTGCGAGATCCTGGGCTTCGCTCTTGGCCAGAACGGTCGCCCGGATGCCGAGGGTCTTCGCATTGTCGATGTAATGCCGCGGCTTGGGCTCCACTTCGCCGTCAGTGTAAGTCGGAAAAAACACCAACACGGTGCGACTGTCGCCCACGACGTGATAGTTCGTCAAAACAAGCTTGCGCTGAGAGTGAATCAGGGAACCGCTCCCGCAGCTGCGCGACGTCACCGTCTCCTTGTAGATGAACACCGTCGATTTCAGTAACTTCCGATACACTTCCTCGCCCGTCAACATTTTCGGTTTCAACACCGCTTCGTCGTCCTCAACCCGTGTCCCAGTTGGCGGGGTTTTCGGTAGGATGGGGCGCGACTCTTGTTCAGAAATCGGAGGGGCCTTGTCCGAGCCGGGCTTGATGACAGGAGCAGGACTGACCGGGTTGGACTGAACTTGCGGCGGCTCCACAACCGGATTCTTGGCGAACTCAACGGGCTTGGATTGCCCCCAGAACAAGAACCCGGCCACTGCTACGATCAGAACGAAAAAGCCACCACCTCCCGCGAGGGCCACGAACGCAAAGGTTGTTCCCGTCGATCGCGGTGGATTCGGAGTATCCCCTGCCGGGCGAGAAACTGGCACGATCGCTTTCGCGAGATTGACGCCGGTCGCGGACTTGGCCGGGGCGGCGGTCGGAATCGCCTTCGCAATACGTACTCCGCTGGGAAGTCCTGTCGGATTCGGTCGTTGCGGCGGGCATGGCGGATCGTTGGGCGACGGATTCATGGTGGCGCATCCTGGAACGGGAACAGAATGACCCAAAGAAGCTGAATATTATATAGTGCGCCCAACCAAGACGATCAAGCGGTTTCTCGGAAACAGTCTCGCAAGACTCGTTCAGGACTCGGCGAAAGGATTCCGCCGAACAAGGGGAGAGGGTCAGAACTCGGAGCGTTCACGCCGGATACTTCCCGTCCGTGTCCGGGGCGTAGGGCCGCTCCCAGTGCAGGAGTTCGACGCGGTTGCCGTCCGGGTCGCGGACGAAGAACCGGTCGGCGGCCGCGATCTTGACCGTCTCCGCGATCGTCAGCCCCTTGGCCCGCAGGGCGTCGCGGGCGGCCTGCACGTCGTCGACGTGCAGGCAGAAGTGCCGGGGGCTCGGCGTGTCCGGCTCCGGCTTCTGGAGCAGGTGCAGGTACTGGCCGCCGAGGTCGTACCAGACCGCGACGAAGTCGAACTCCTTCGGCGCGGGCACCTCCCGCAGGCCGAGCAGGTCGCCGTAAAAGTGCCGGGCCTTCGCCACGTCCGTGACGAGGACCGTGCAGTGGTCGATGTGCGTGACGCGGAACATGGCGGCTCGGGTTGGGGGGAGAGGGTTCCCGTCAGAATAGCGACTTCGCGGGCCGTCAGCCTTGCCCGGCCGGTGTCTTACTGCAAAGATAATTGCGGACGGTCCTTTCTCCCCGGAGGTGTGACGTGGACGCGAGCCTGGCGGTGGTCGGCGCGACGGGCGCGGTGGGCGAACTGATCCGGACGGTGCTCGCGGAGCGCGGGTTCAAACCGAAAGCGATCAAGTTCCTCGCGTCGCCGAAATCGGCCGGCAAGACCGTCACGTTCCTCGGGAAAGAGCACCCCGTCGAGCCGATCCGCCCGGAGGCGTTCGCCGGGGTGAAGATCGTCCTGAGCAGCACGCCGTCGTCCGTCAGCAAGGAATACTCGCCGATCGCGGCGAAGGCCGGGGCGATCGTCGTCGACAACTCGTCCGCGTGGCGGATGGACCCGGACTGCCCGCTCGTGGTGCCGGAGGTGAACGGGCACGAGCTGCACAACATCAAGAAGGGGATCGTCGCGAACCCGAACTGCGTGGCGATCCCGCTGTGCGTGGCCCTCAAGCCGCTCCACGACCTGGGCAAGGTGAAGCGGGTCGTCGTCGCGACGTACCAGTCGTCGTCCGGGAAGGGCGCGACGGGGCTGACGGACTTCGACGCGCAGTTGAAGGCGTTCGCGGCCGGCGGCCCGGTCCCGGCCCCGACGGCGCACCGGGCGCAACTGGCCGGCAACGTCATCACCCTGGACTGGACCCTCGACGGGAACGGGTTCACCGAGGAAGAGAACAAGGTCATCAACGAGACGAAGAAGATCCTGGGCGACCCGTCGATCGGCGTCTGCCCGACGTGCGTGCGGGTGCCGGTGCGGGTGGCCCACAGCGAGGCCGTCACCGTCGAGTTCGAGCGGCCCGTCACCGTGGCGGCCGCGAAGGCCGCGCTCGCGAAGGCCCCCGGCGTCGTGCTGATGGACGAGACGAAGGGGGAGTTCCCGCAGCCGATCCACGCGGAAGGGCAGGACCACACGTTCGTCGGCCGGGTCCGGCAAGACCCGTCGAACCCGAACGGGCTGTGCCTCTGGGTCGTGTCCGACAACCTCCGCAAGGGCGCGGCCACGAACGCCGTGCAGTGCGCGGAAGAACTCATCAAGCGGGGGATCGTCAAGTAGGCGGCCGGGCGTCGGCCTCCCCCGCCGCGACCGGTTCGACCGGTCCCGGCGGGGGCGGGCCGTGCCGGTACCGGGTCCACAGTGCCAACACCGGCGGCGAGAAGGCGTACCCGCACACCAGCAGCGGGACCGTCACCCGCGGGAACGCGACGATCACCGCCGCCGCGAACACGAGCCGGATCAGGTGCGTCCCGCTCCGCCGCCCGCGGACCAGCCGGTGGAAGGCGTGGGCGTACGGAATCCGCGACACCATCAGGCACGCCACCCCGACGGTGACGACCGGCAGCAGGCGGGTCGCCCACTCGCAGATCGTCGCCTCCACCGGCCCCGGCTGGCCGTCGGACATCAACTGCGGCCCGTACAGCATGATCGGGAACGACGCCACCACCGCGGCCGCACCGGGGGACGGCAGGCCGCAGAACTCCCCCGGCTTGTGGGAGTCGTCCGGGGTGGCGTTGAACCGGGCGAGCCGCAGGAGGGCGCACACCGCGTACAGCGCGGCCGCCACCCACAGCACCCGCGGGTGATACCCGTAGGGCCGCACCATCTCCAGCATCAGCACCGCCGGCGCGACGCCGAAGCTGATCGCGTCGGACAGCGAGTCGAGTTGCGCCCCGAAGTCGCTCTCCTGGTTAGTCCACCGGGCGGCGGCCCCGTCCAGCCCGTCGAACAGCATCGCGAGGAAGATCAGACACCCGGCGGTGAAGAACGGCATGGCCGGGTCCGTCCCCGCCGCCGCCCCGCCCGCGAGGGTGATCGCCCCGAACCCGCACACCCCGTTGCCGAGCGTGAGCAGCGTCGGCAGCACGGCGAACGCCTTCTTCCGCCGCTTCGGGATGCGGAACTTCATGGCCCGTCCCCCCGCCCGGCGTCGTCCGCGTAGTGGGCCAGCACCGTCGCGCCGGCCCGGACCTTGTCGCCGATCTTCGTCCGGACCGTCAGCCCCGGCCCCCGGGGCAGCACCAGTTCCGTCCGCGAGCCGAGCTTGATCATCCCGAAAATCTCGCCGCGGCCGAGCACGTCGCCCGGCTTGAGCCAGCACACGATCCGCCGCGCGATCGCCCCGGTGATCTGCCGGACGACGTACCGCCGGTACGGGGCGGTCGTCTCCTGCATCCGCACGGCGAGTTGCTCGTTCTCGCGGGCCGACGCCGCCCGCAGGGCGTTGAGGTACTTCCCCGGCTGGTACCGCAGCCCGATCACCCGCCCGGCGACCGGGGCGCGGTTGACGTGGACGCTGAAGATCGACAGGAAAATCCCGATGCGGACCGCCGGCCCGCCGACGAAGTCGTCGTGGTCGAGGTCGTCGATCTCCACGACCTTGCCGTCCGCCGGCGACACGACCAGCCCCGGTTCGGCCGGCACGGTCCGGTACGGGCTGCGGAAGAACCACACGATGAGCGAGCCGATCACGGCCAGCGTCGCCGCGGCCAGCCCGCCCGCGACCTGCACCGGGACGGGGAGCGAGTCCCCGGCCAGCACGATTCCGAGGGCGAGAGCCGCCGCGGGGAGGAACGTGACGGCCGAGAAGACGAGCAGTTCCGCGAGCCCGGCCCGCGCGAACGGGAGGCGGTCCCGCCACCGGAACGGGTCGTCGTGCGGCTCCCAGTAGTAGCCGCCCTGGTTGCGGAAGAACTTGAGGTCGCGGGGGTCGAGCACCTCGTGGGGGCACCCGTTGAAGTCCCCTTTGCGGAGGGCGGCCATCCGGCGGACGTAGCCGGGGCGGAAGGTCTTCAGCCAGACCCGCCGCCACCGCCCCCAGGCCAGTTCGAGCCGGCAGATCACGCCCCCGCCGGGCTGAATCCAGGTGAGCTGCGGGTCCATCGGTTCGAGCGGGAGCGGTCCGGCGGCGGGCGGCGCGGGATCGGCGGACTTCATGCGGGCACCGGTTCGGAGGCGGTCGGGGCCGAACACGTCCGGTCCGGGCCGGGGACCGCGGACCCCTCGCGGGTGAACGGCAGGACGAACGCGGGGGGGACGTTCCACCACACCCGCCGCCGCGGGTGCCGGCGGAACTGCGACACGTCGAACCGCCGCCACGCCCGCTCGGAGTACGTGAACTGCACGTACCGCTTGCCCGGCCCGAGCACCCCGGCGACGGCCCCGAGCACCTGCCGCGGCAAGTCCCCCGGCAGGGACAGGAGCGGCAGCCCGCTCACCACCGCGACCACGTCCGACGGGGCGAGGTTCAGCGCCGCGAGGTGGGCCTCCAGCCGGGCCGCGCACCCGGTCACCACGGTCGCCCCCGGCGCGGCCCGCGCCAGCCGGGCGGCGAACACCTCGTTCACCTCGACCGCGACGACCTTCGCGCCGGGGAACCGCTTCACCAGTTCCCGCGTGAACACGCCGGTGCCCGGCCCGAGTTCGATGATGACGGCCCCGTCCGGGACCGGGCCGACCGCGTCGGCCATCGCCCGGGCCAACCGGCCGCCGCTGGGCGCGATGGCCCCGGTCGTCCGCCACCGGCGGACCATCTGGCCCACGAACAGAAGTGTTTCCCGCATCGGTTCCCTCGGAGCGTCCGCCGTCGTCGCGGCCGGCGTCGGACCCGGAGTGTTGCCAGCGTCGTCGAATTCGGATCCAGTCGTACTTCAGGATTTAGGAACGACCGGCCGCGAGGGCGAGGGACGATCCGGGAAGGATTTCTCAGCCGCCCTCGGGCGGCGGGCCGAGCCGCGTTTGCAACCGGCCCGCGAGGTCCGCCGCGGACACCCCGTGGACCAGAAACACCTTGTTCCGGCTCGTCGCGCCCGCCAGCACCTCGACCCGCGACCGCCGGACGCCGAGCCACTCGGCGAGCACCTCGACCAGCGCCGCGTTCGCCCGGCCGTCCTCCGGCGGCGCGGTGACGGCGACCTTCAACGCCCCCGCCTGCTCCCCGAGAACCGCGTTCTTCTTCGCCCCCGGCTGCGCCCGGACCGCGAGCGTGGCACCCTCGGCGTGTCGGGATACGGCGATCATGCGGGTCCGTGTGAAGCGGGGGAAGCGGGGCGACCGATAGAAACTGGCGTCCGGTCCGGAACAGGGGGCGGTATGCGATCCTCGCTGGCGTTCGCCGCAACTCTTCTGGCCGCCGCCGGCGGTTTCGCCCAGGAACCGGACATGCCGGCGGCCGACGCCGTGCCGGCCCCGGCCGCCCGCGTCTGGGGCACCGCCGAGTACCTGCTGTTCTGGACGAAGGCCGACCGCACGCCGCCGCTACTCACAACCGGCCCGGGGGCGGCCCCCATCGGGGTGCTCGGCAAGCCGGGGACGCAGGTCGTCATCGGCGGTCCCGTCGACTTCGGCACCGTGTCCGGCGGGCGGTTCACGCTCGGCGGCTGGCTCGGGTCGAGCGAAACACTTGGCGTCGAGGCAAGCTACCTGTTCCTCGGCGAACAGACCGCGGGCCGGACCGTCACGTCGGACCAGATTCCCAGCCTCGCCCGGCCATTTTACGACGCGATCACCGGCACCCAGACCTCCGCCGGCGTCTCGCAGCCGGGGGTCAGCACCGGCGGGCTGGCGTTCACCGAAACCAGCCGGCTGTGGGGGGCCGGGGCGGCCGGCGTCTTCGGCCTCGTCCGCCGGGACGGGTTCACCGCCCAGGCCACCGCCGGGTTTCGCTACCTGTCGCTCGACGAGAGCCTGACCGTCTCGCAACTCGCGGTCATCGACGCGAACAACCCGAACCCGCTGCTGGCCGGGAACCGGACCACCATCACCGACCGGTTCGGCACCCGGAACCAGTTCTACGGCGGGCAGGTCGGGCTCCGCGGCCGGTACGCGGCCGGCCCGGTGTGGGTCGCGGTTCGGGGGGAGGTCGCGCTCGGCGGGCTCGACCGCGAGATCGAGATCGCCGGCCGCCGCGACGTGAATTCCGCCACCGGCTCGTTCGTGGTCCCCGTCGGGCAACTGGCCCTGCCCAGCAACAGCGGGCGGCTCACCGACTCCACGTTCTCCGTCGTGCCGGAAGTCGGCGTCTCGGCCGGGTATCAGGTCACGGAGCGCGTCGCGGTGTCCGTGGGGTACACGTTCGTCGGCGTCACCCGCGTGGTCCGGCCGGGGCAGCAGATCGACCTCGTCACGGACCCGACGCAGATCCCCCGGCCGGGGCAGCCGATCGTCCCGTCTCGCCTGGGGCTGCCGGCCGTCCCGTTTACGGCGAGCGATTACTGGGCGCAGGGCGTCACGTTCGGCGTCCAGGCGGCGTGGTGACCTCTCGCCCGTCCGCACCTTTCGGGCCTCCCTTCGCCATTTCCCCTATTGCGATTCTGGAACGACCGCTACAATTCTCACTCTTCCTCCCGAGGGTGCCGGCACGTCCGCCGGCCGGGAGCGCCCCTAACCCTTACCGGATCGCCCCTCTTTTTATGGTCAATCGTAACCTCCTCCGCCAGTTCGACACCGACGACACCGACTCCGTTCTGGAAGACGTCTTCAAGGACACCGGGCTCGACGACTGGTTGACCGAAGAAATCCAGATCTTCGACCAGAACAAGATCGTCACCGGGAAGGTGCTGGAAATCCGCGGCGACGACGTCGTCATCGACATCGGGTACAAGTCCGAAGGCGTCATCCGCCTCGACGAGTGGCGGGAAGAGGACGGCACGTCGAACCCGCCGAAGCCGGGCGACACGGTCGAAGTCCTGCTCGAAACGGTGGAGGGCGAGGACGGGTCGATCGCCCTGTCCTACCGGAAGGCGAAGCGGCAGAAGGAGTGGGAGGCGATCCTGTCCAAGCACCGCGAAGGGGACGTCGTCTCCGGGGCGGTCACGAAGAAGATCAAGGGCGGGCTGCTCGTCAACATCGGGGTCAACGTCTTCCTGCCCGCGTCCCAGGTGGACATCCGCCGGCCCTCGGACATCGGCGACTACATCGGCCGCGACATCAAGTGCATGATCCTCAAGATCGACGAGCCGCGGCGGAACATCGTCGTCTCCCGCCGGAAGCTCATCGAGCACGAGCGGGCGGAGAAGAAGACCAAGCTCATGGCCGAGCTCGAGGTCGGTCAGGTCCGCAAGGGTCAGGTCAAGAACATCGCCGACTTCGGCGCGTTCGTCGACCTCGGCGGCATCGACGGCCTGCTCCACATCACGGACATGGGCTGGCACCGCGTCACCAACCCGCACGAGGTCGTCAAGATCGACCAGGAACTCGAGGTCTACATCCTCGGCATCGACCGCGAGAAGGAGAAGATCGCCCTCTCGCTCAAGCACAAGACGCCGAGCCCGTGGCAGAACATCGAGGCCAAGTACCCGGTCAACACCCGCCACCAGGGCGAGGTCGTCAACATCATGCCCTACGGGGCGTTCGTGAAGCTCGAGCCGGGCATCGAGGGGCTGGTTCACATCTCCGAAATGTCCTGGATCAAGCGGATCAGCCACCCGAGCGAAGTGGTCAGCACCGGGGACAAGGTCGAAGTCCAGGTGCTGAACATCAACCACGACAAGAAGGAAATCAGCCTCGGGATGAAGCAGTGTACGGCCAACCCGTGGGACGAGGTCGCGAAGAAGTACCCGCCGGGCACCCAGGTCTCCGGCGTCGTCCGGAACCTGACCAGCTACGGGGCCTTCATCGAAATAGAGGAGGGAATCGACGGCCTCCTCCACGTGTCCGACATGAGCTGGGTCCGCAAGGTCTCGAACCCGTCCGAAGTCGTCGCGAAGGGGCAGAAGCTGACCTGCCAGGTGCTGAGCGTCGACCAGGAACGCAAGCGGATCGCCCTCGGCCTGAAGCAGATGGCCAACGACCCGTGGGAGGGCGACATCCCCGGCCGCTACCAGCCCGGCCAAAAGGTCTCCGGGAAGGTCACGAAGCTCACGAACTTCGGCGTCTTCGTCGAACTCGAACAGGGCCTCGAAGGCCTGCTCCACATCTCGGAACTGTCCGAGGACAAGATCGAGAGCCCGGAGGAAGTGGTCAAGGTCGGCGACGACATCGAGGTCAAGGTGCTCCGCGTCGACGCCAAGGAGCGGAAGATCGGCCTCAGCCGGCGGAACGTCGACGACCCGACGGTCCCGGACGACATCCCGGACGACCTGACGCAAGGGCCGCCGGAAGCCCGGACCCCGCGGGCGGACGCCAAGCCGGAACCGAAGCGGGAGCGCCGCGGCGGCACGGGGGCGGGCGGCCGGCTCATCCAGATGCCAACCGACGGCGAAGAGTAAGCTGAC
>CAYUHJ010000054.1:0-31239 GCA_964444365.1 uncultured Alcaligenaceae bacterium
CCGGTGGCGGCGGGTCGGACGGTCCGTTGCGAGGCGTGCCGCAGACGAAAACCGAAGAGGCGTGGTCCGATGTCCGTCAGATTCGTCAGAACCGGAGAAGAATGATTGCCGAATTCGCGGGGGAACCGCAGTCGGGTAATCGGATCCAAGTTCGGCAAGGATCGCGTCAGCTACGCGACCAGAGTGCGGGAAAGCACATTTCACGCGAGTCGCAGCTTTCGCCATATTTCGTAGCGTTTCGCAATTCTTCTGACGTTCTAATATACCTTTGTCCACATCGACATTTCGCGGCTTCGAACGCGTCCACCCGCGGGTTCACACATTTTGGCCCAAACTCTCGGACTCTCTCGCCCTCTCATCTCTCATAAACGGGTTAACGCGACTGTTGCGATCGCGGATACGAATGCTTTTCGCCACAAATTGAGGCGTTTCAACCCCCCGCGCGTCGACTGGGACGGCCGGCGGCGCGGCGCGAAATTGCTCAGAAATCGACCGCGAGGCTGGTCCACCGAGATTTCGGGGCCTTACGGTCACTTCTTCCCCGTCATTTCGCGGACGGGAAGTGGCGGGACTGTCCACGGTGAGTTCAGGAAGGGGTTCTGCTTCCCGTTCGTCGCCCGCCGCACTTCGCTGTACGCCACGGAATACAAGTGGTGGGTGTAGAGTTGCTTCTCGTAGGGGTCGTATGGCACGCCTTCGCCGGCTTGCAAGCCCTTCAACAAGCCTGCCGTGACGAATCGCAAGCGGTTCGGACGCGTTCGAGCCGTCCTCGTTGCGGGCGAGTGCCTTCAGTTCGTGCAGCCCGCCGGGGACTTCGATCTCGAACTCGGCCGCGGCCGGTTTGCCTTCGACCGGTTCCCACACGCCTTTTCCGCCAGGAATTGGCCGCCCGTCCAGCAGCACACGCATCGCGAGGATGGGCTTGTACTTGGTTCCAGCTTGCGACCCGCAACCTCGCTTGGCAGACGAATGGTGTACTCGCCGGGGGCCAGTGACATCGCCCTGTCACCGGGAAACCGGATGACTTGCTCCCGACCATCGCGGGATGCAATCGCCGCTATTAAATCCGGGTCGTGTTCGATTTCCACGGCGACCGGTGGCAACTCCAGGGCCGTGACTTCCCGACGGGCGAACGCCCACACCCCGAGCCCGCCCGCAACGGTCGCGCCGGCCACCCCCGCGAGCCAGCGGCGGCGAGACAGCTTTCGTCGGCGAACATCGGCTTCCGCTTCGATCTCCGCGAGTTCGGCGAGCACCGCATCCGCGGATTCGGGACGACCCTCGGGGTGCTTCGCGAGCAACCGATCCACCAGCGCCGCGAACCGGGGTGGCACCGCCGGGTTCACCGACCGCAACGGGGGAACATCGCGGGAGATCGTGCGGACCAGCGTCGCCGTGGCGTTCCCGCCTTCAAACGGCGTCCGCCCCGTGGCCGCGATGTACAGCACGCATCCGACGCTGAAGAGGTCCGCCCGACCGTCGATCGCTTCGTTGCGAATCTGTTCGGGGGGCATGAACCCAGGAGTGCCCCCGAAGCGAACCCGCGCACTGCCGACGGCCATCGCCAGGCCGAAGTCGAGGATCTTCACTCGGCCGAACTTGCCTTCGCTGGCCCCTTCCAGCCACAGGTTTCCTGGCTTGATGTCGCGATGAATGAATCCGCGGGCGTGGGCCACCGACAGTCCGCTGAGCGTTTCGACCGCGAGCCGCATCAACCGGTCGATCGGCATTGGCGGCGGGTTCTTCTCCAGGTAGCCAGCCAGGGACTGACCCTTCAGCATCGGCATGATGATACACGGGACGTCGTCGTGAACCTCGACGCCGTGAATCGCAACGATGTTGTCGTGTTCCACGGCCGCGACGGCCCGAGCTTCCGCGAGGAACTGCTCGACCGCTTCCGGAGACGCGAGCAACTGTCTACGAACAACCTTCAACGCAATCGCACGTTCCAGGGCCGGGTCGTACGCCTCGTAGACGACGCCCATTCCGCCAGCCCCGAGCACGCCGCGGATTTCGTACCGGCCGATTGCCTTCACGTCGGAGGTTTGCTCGGCGCGGAACGCACTCGGTGCCAGCGGCGCGACGGGTCCTCGACGGTGCCATCCCACGCGACGGTTCCGTGCGGAGCCGAGTCCGCGATCGCTTGCCGCAGCACCCGCACCAGGGGCTTCACGCTGGTAGGTTCGGGCGTGTCATCCGGTTGCCCGGCTCGTCGAACCGCGCGGTCGAAGTCGTCATCCGAAGCGAACCCGCCGGCTCGTTCCGTGCAGCGGGCGCAGAACGCGAGGTGCCCTTCGATGCTGGCAACGGTCGAACGGTCCCCGTACCCGAGCAGGTAGTGCTCGAGTTCGGACGGGTCCGGGCACTCGGAGGGGGAACCCATCGCGGCCTCGGGTCGAAGTCGGTTTGCGAATGCACACAGTATCCCGCTCCGCCCCAAACCTGTCAGACAAAATCAAAATTGTTAGTCGAGCATCCCGTCCATTTCCGCCCGAAGGTGCCGCATGACTCGCGACTTCGCAATGTAGACCGCGTTCGCCGTGATGCCCAGTTCCCCGGCCACGTCCGCGGCCGGGCGGCCTTTCATCACGAACTCGACACACGCCTTCGGCGTGGTCGGCTCGAAGTCTTTCTCCGCGATTTGCAGTGCTCGGCGAACGAGGTAATCTCGATGTTCCACTTCGTCGAAAAGCTCCCCTTCCGCCGGGGCGATGGCCTGTTCCGCGTCTCCGTTCGGGGCCGACGCACGCGATTTCGTGCGTTGCTGCTTCCGCCAGACGTTCGCGAGAACCGTCTTGAGCCACGCCCGAAAGCTGCGGTTTTTGTCGTACTCGAACGAGGGCAACGTCCGAATCGCGAGGAGCAAAACGTCCTGCGTCGCATCGGCGGCGTCCGCTTCGGTCATTCCGAACCGCATGCACCACCGCATGAGAAGCAGGGTGTACAGCTCGACGAACCGTTCCCACGCGGCAGCGTCCGCCGGCGTGCGAAGTCGAACGAGCAGGCTCGGGGAAGTCGAGTCCACGTCGGAACCGCGGGTTGCGAGTGTCGGTATCTGGCGATAGGTACAAGCCCCGGGAGGCAAAGGCAATGTCGGCCGTGGGCGGCGAGTTCCTCGCGGTAGGGTTCGAGGAACCGGACGAGGCGGCGGGGCTCGATGGAACGAATGCGCGCTGTACAAATTAATTCGATGTCGCCGGCAGTTAAGGCAGCTCAACGACTTGGGATCGAACCGTGATTAAATTCTTGTCGCAATCAGTTTAACCGCGATCACGATTTTACGACCGACTTTGCCACCACACGCACGTTCCTTCCCCGTGGCCCGCGATGTCACTCGCGGGGTGGCGGCGTTCGGCGTTGTGCACGGCTGCCGCTACGCGGCGCGGGCGTAGCTCTTGAGAAGCCCCCCAGTCTTTCCCGGCACTCGACCTTCGCCGGGAACGGCAGCGTCGCGGGCGGGTCGGTGACCCGCTCGATCAACACGTTGCCGATCCCTTGGTGCGGGCGATACCGGTGATAATGATGAATAAACTGCGACAGCAAATACGTCAGATACTTATACACTATAACGATAGAACAGTCAAGCAGTTCGTATCGCAAGATCTGAACGAATAGCTCGGCGTGGGCGTTCCTCTACGCGACCAGATGCACCGCATCCAGTCGCTGACAACGGAACTTTTCGGATCACGCATCCATTCCACCCGCTGTTCGCACGCGAGTTTACGATCGCAACCCGCCGTCAATCCTTCGGTGACGAACGGATTCTCTTCTACGACGACCACGAAAAATTAGCTTCGATTCCACTCATTTGGACCAGTCTGGCACCGGTTGACCCGTTCGTGACTCTGGCCGCGGGCCGCACGCCGTTTCGGCTCGAAGACCTCCTCGAACTCGCTCGACTCGTCCAACGGATCCGCGACTCTAACCCGCCCCGTTGAGGGACACTGTCAACCCAACTTCCACGGACTGTTAAGGGAACCGACCCGTTCTTTCCCGGCGGTCTCGCGGCGACTATGCTGGATCCGCGATGTCGTTCTCAGTATGTCGCCGGGAGAGCTCGGCATGCTTGCCCCCTCCAAGTTCGAAATTCTCACACGTCATCACACCCTGCACACTCGCCATCGGTGTGTCACCGATCCGCTCTTTGATCTTCGATCCACGGGACTTGCTGCTGGTCGAATACGAAACGCTCCGGCGTGTGCGGGTCGACCACTGGTCGGTCGCCCACGCCGCGCGTGCGGCCGCGCTTTCCCGGACCGCGTGGCATGACGCTTCGCACCGTTGGGAACGGGCTGGTCTGGCCGGGTTACTCCCCGCCACACCGGGTCCGCGACCCAAAACCGACTTCGCACCGTCCGCGGTTCCCACCGACGGTCGTGAAAACGGGAGCGTTTTTCGGCACCATTCCCGCGACACCCACCGCATGGGACGACCGCTATGAGGACCTCCGAGAGGACTGGTTACGCGGACGGATGACCGGAGAAGTGGGACTCGTTCTGCACCAGGGTTTGCTGGCGTGGGTCCGTGCCGCCCCTCGTGCGGTCGCCGCCCCAACGGCCGAGAGTTGCCAGACAAGCGCCCCGACCCTCGCGACCCACTCGCTCGTATTCGCATTCGTGGAGTTGATTCTCAACCGTCGCCCAGAGGGACCATCATGAACCCCGAGGGACAAAAGGTGCGGGCCGAGCACCTGCGGCGGGGCGCGTATCTCTATGCCCGCCAGTCGACCCTCCGTCAGGTCCTCGAGAACACCGAGAGCACTCAGCGGCAGTACGCATTGCGCGACCAGGCGGTGGCGTTGGGCTGGCCACGAGACCGGGTCATCGTCATCGACTCCGATCTGGGCCAGTCGGGAGCCGATTCCGACCGCGCGGGCTTTCAGCGTCTGGTCGCCGAGGTGGGGATGGGCCGTGTCGGGGTCGTGCTGGGATTGGAAGTCTCGCGACTCGCCCGCAACTGCAGTGACTGGTACCGCCTCCTGGAAATGTGCGCCCTGGCGGACACGCTGATCCTCGACGAGGACGGACTCTACGACCCCCGGCAGTTTAACGACCGGTTGCTCCCGGGTCTGAAGGGCGCGATGTCCGAGGCCAAACTCCACCTGTTGCGGGCCCGGCTGCGGGGCGGCTTGCTCAACAAGGCCCGTCGGGGGGGGAACTGCGCTTGCCGCTGCCGATCGGGTTCGCACGCGACACGCAAGGTCGCACGGTGTTGAATCCCGACCAGCAAGTCCAGGGCGCGGTTCGTCGGTTGTTCGAGGTGTTCCGCGAGACGAGTTCGGCGTTGGCGGTGGTCAAGCGGTTTCGCCGCGAGCAGTGGTTGTTCCCTCGTCACGTTCGGGGTGGGAGCAATCGCGGGGAGTTGCTCTGGGGCACGCTGGGCCACACCTGCGTGCTCAACGTACTGCACAACCCTCGTTATGCCGGAGCCTACGTGTTCGGACGCACGCGCGTGCACCGGTCCAGGCAGGGCAAGATGGCATCACGCGTTCAGCCTCAAGATCAGTGGTCAGTCCTGCTGATGGATGCCACGCCCGCCTACATTTCCTGGGAGCAGTACCAGACCAACCGACAGGTGCTTCGAAAGAACGCCCGTAGCACGTCGACCCATTCCGGCCCACCGGGATCGGGGAAGGCGTTGTTACAAGGCTTGGTGATTTGTGGCGTCTGTGGCTGCCGAATGACCGTGCGGTATCACCGCCGAAGCGGCGGCGAGGTGCCCGATTATGTCTGCCAGCGTGCGGGATCGAGCAGGGGAAGCCGATTTGCCAGAGCCTGTTGGGCCGCGATCTCGACACGGCCGTGGGGACATTGCTCGTGTCTCGCTTGACGCCCGCGAGCGTGGAACTCGCCTTGGCGTTGGAGGAAGAACTCCGCACCCGCGGACGCGAGGCGGACGAGTTGCGTCGACTGCAAGCCGAGCGAGCCCGCTATGAAGCCGACCTGGCACGACGTCGATACGTCCAGGTCGATCCCTCGAACCGGCTGGTCGCGGAAACGCTGGAAGCGGAGTGGAACGCGAAATTGAGGGCGGTTCGAGACGCCGAAGAGCAGTACGAGCGACTTCGGAGTTCACCATCGTCCGGGCTCGATCCGCGAATTCGCGCCGACCTGCGGACGTTGGCGGACGATGTGACGCGGTTGTGGGCCGACCCGGCGACACAAGACCAGGACCGCAAACGGATCGTGCGGTTGATGATCGAGGACGTAACACTCATCCGATCTCCGGACCAGGTTACGGCTCAGATCCGATTCAAGGGTGGGACGTTCGAAACGATTGCGATTGCCGCACCGAAGCCCATGTGTGAGGTGGTTCGGACGAGCCCGGAAGTCCTCCGCCTGATTGACGAGTGGTTAAACGACTCCACGGCAGGCGAAATTGCCGAGCGATTGAAAATGGGCGAGGGCTCAAGAGTGGGATGGGCCAGAGTTTCACCCGCCAACGGGTGAAGATGATATCCGGGATGCATTCGCTTCTCGGTCGTCCCGAGCGACTGAAGGCCGCGGGCTATCTGACGGCGGTCGAACTCGCGTAAGAGTTGCATGTGAGCGCCAACACAGTCAAAATCTGGCGGCAACGCGGTTTGCTGAAAGCCGTGATCGGGACCGATCGGGGGGACTGGTCTTTTGAGCCGCTCGGCTCGGATCGCCCCAGTAAACACCAGGGATGCAAGCTTTCGTTGAGAAATTCGACAATTTCTCCCGAATCGACTGAGCAAGGTGCGACATGAAACGTACTCCTTCATGTTCGGTGCCCGCGGACCGACTCGTTTCACTTCCACGCCGTCTGCTTTCAACACCGCGACGTACTTCGAGTCGCGGTCGATGATGAGGTGCGTCATTCCCAGGTTCATATCAGCGGCGGCCATCGTGAAGTTGCGAGCCTGTTGCGTCACCCACTCGCCGTTCGGGTTCGCCGTGACGCCGGCTACGAACACCCGCCGCGTCTCGATGTGGATGAAGAACAGGATAAACAGATCGACCATGCCCTACGCGGTGAACGACTTTACGTTGGCGAAGTCGCTCGCCTACAGCGTCGCCCGGTGACGCTTGACGAAGTCCGCCCAGGTGCCCTTCTTCCGCTCCGGACTCGGATCGAGTCCGGCCATCTTCAGGATGTTCACGACGGTCGACCGGGACACCGTCACGCCGACCTTCTTTAGACTAACTCCCCGAGAATGCGGCTATACCCCCAGCCGGTCTCGCGGGCGAACTTCAGGACCAGCGCCTTGACATCGACCGGCGTCCGCGGTCGGCCCGGCTTGCGGGTCCCGACCGGTTTCGCCGCCACCGGCCCGTCCGATTCCTTCACTCACCGCTGGAACGTGCGCTCGCAGACGATCGTGACCAGGTCTTTGACGGCGGCCCCGAGCGGTTTGCCGAGTTTCACGAGCCGCTGCTTCTCCCGGGCCGTCACCGGCACCCTATCGGGCAACTTCGACCGCAAGATCCGGTTCTCTTCCTTAAGGTACTCGACCATCCGGGTCAATTCCCGGTCGGTCGCCGCGGCGAGCAGGATCCACAACTTGTCGAGGATGCGGGGCATCGAGAATCCGAGTCGCACGGGTTCCGCGGGCGAGATCGGGTTTTTGTACACCGCCGCCGGACCCGCCGACATGCGACCCGGCACGAGAGTTCGAGGATCGGCTTTTGCCGAGGTGGGATCGTGCCGGTTTCGCGGCTTTGGACGAGCAACTCGCTGAATGGAACCGTCGGCTCGAACGTTCGTGCGGGCGGACCACCTCTCCAGGTGTTAAGCGTAGGAATTGAGTTTTGGCATGAACCCGATTTCGACCGTCCAGTTACCAGTCGGAGAGGTGGGTGGACGAGTTCGAACCCGTCATCTCGGTACCGAGTGAACTCGAACCGCTTAACGGGTCGAGAGCACATCAGCATACCCTAGGATTTCCAGCTTTTCGTGAGGCCGGCGAAAAATGCTCTAAATGTGTTGAGAGTAAATTGGTTTGCGACGTGTCACACTCGGGGAGCACATCGAGATCCTTCACGCCACTCGCAGCTTTCGCCTTATTACGTAGCGTTTCGCGATTTTCGGACATTCGGAAAACTCTTGCTTCGGCGAGAGAGTTCGCGGGTTAGAACACGCCGACCCGCCGGTTCACACTTTTTGACCCGAACTCTCGGACTCTCTCCCTCTCTCCGAGCAACGGGTTAACGCTACTGTTGCGATCACGGATACGAACACTTTTCTCTTCGAAATCAGGCGTTTCAACCCCTGCGCGTGCCACGGACACCTCGTCCGTGATCGCGCCCGCCCCCCGCATCCGGGCCAGTCGGACCACCGTCGTCGAACCTCGCAACCCTCCGGACGCGGAGACCAACTTTTCGCTACGGCTCAGGCAGGGCCGGGTCCGTCTGGCTACCGAACCTCCGCGGCAGACCGAATAGCTTGAACCGCACCTGGTCGAGCCACCGGGTCGGCAGCAAGCGGGGCAGCCAGGTCAGAGCAGTGGCGTCGGCGCCGACCGGGTAACGCGTCCGCGGCGTGCGGGCCGTCAGGGCCGTCTGCACCACACGGGCTACGACCTCGGGCGGACTGCCTTTCTTCTCACGGGCGACGGCAGTGGTCAGGAACGTCCGGAAGGGGTGTTCGTATCGCCGACGCCCTTCCGGCGAGAACCTCCCGATGGCGGCCTCGCCGTCCCGGAGCAAGCGATCGACGGCCGGGGTCGAGATGCCGGCCGGTGCCACCAAGATGACGTGAATCCCCCACGAGTATAGCTCCATCCGCATCGCGTCGTTGATGGCTTCCATGGCATACTTCGAGGCGCACAAGGCACCCCCAAAGGGGATCGTGATCTGGCCGCCGACCGAGCCGATGTTGACGATCCGCCCCCTGGCCCGCCGAATGATGGGCAGGAAGGCCTGTGTGACACGGACCGGCCCGAGTACGTTGATGTCGAACTGTCGGCGGAGGTCGTGCGGCGGGATCAGTTCGATCGGGCCGGGCAGGCCGACGCCCGCGTTGTTCACCAGCCCGGCCAACCCCGCTCCACCGACCGCCTCGGCCACCGCGGCCGCCGCGCGGGCGACGGAGCCGTCCTCGGTGACGTCCATCATCACCGTCGTGAAGCGATCGGGCGCGCCCTGTCTCAACGACTCGGCGTCCTTCTCTTGGCGGACGGTCGCAAACACCCGATACCCGGCCTTGTCGAGGTGCAAGGCGCAAGCCCGGCCGATGCCAGACGAGGCCCCGGTGACCAGAACCGCTCCCTGTGGCGGAGTTCGCATCGCGGTCTCCCGCTTGTGCCAGGTTCCGATTCGCCTGACGGGCAACGATAAGGCGGGCGGCCCCCGAACCGACATCCACGCCTCGCGTCCCCCGCACCAGCGACATCTTCGCATGACTACTCGCGGTCTCGTCCCTGTTCCGCCTTGCCGCGCTTTCCGCCGCCATGCTCGTTTCCGAATGGAAACTTCTTGTCGCGGGCTGGTGCCTGGAATTCGCTCGTCCACGCGGGGCGCTTCGGGGCGGTTTCTTTCACTAGCATCTGCTGCCAGTCCGTGTCGGTGAGTCGCTTGTCGGCGGGGTGCCAGAACTCGTAGTAGCTGTAGACCGGCCCAACGAAGCACATCTTGTCCGGCCCGTTGTCGATGGCCATTACAACGAAGTTCGCATCGCCGACGCCGACTTCAAGGACCGTCCGTGTGTTCGGGTCGGTGTGGATGTCAGCAATGGGTGGGTCCCATTTATCGCACTCGCGGCGCTTGTAGAACATGTCGCAGTACCAGCCGTCGTAGTTCGGCCGACCACAGATGCCGCCGCCGATTTCGACGGTTTTCTTCAGGAATTTCTTGTCCTCAGCCGTGAACGCCTCGCCAGCGAGTTCCTTTTGTGCGAGCGATTCGAGCGTTCCGACGGTCGCCGCGAACTTCTTGAAGAACTCGCTGTGGTTCTTCTTCAACTCCTTCGGCACGACACCGCTAGTCGCCTCGGTGCCGAACGCTTCGTAGTCGGCGGCATCGACGAGCCGCGCAGCTTCCGTCGCGAAGAACTTCACCTTCGCGTAGAAGTCCGGGTACGGTTCGACGTACCCCGCCGGGTACTCGCAGAGCACGCCCGATGTGAACGATTGCTTCGCGTACAGGATCGTGTCGTGTCGCAGTTCAGCCCACGAGCCGAGCTGCGTTTGCAATTGCTTTGTCCGCCATGCCTTGGTCCGCATCGTTTCGGGGAAGGTGTTCGCCCCCGCCGGCTCCGCGTTCAGGCTCCGAAAACAGTCGAGCCAGAGGTTGTAGAGGTTCGCCTTCCAGAACGCGGGTTCGTGCAGGTCGACGAATTCCTTCGCAGCCAGCAGGTTCGCGGAGTAATTCCACTTCCGCAATTCCGGTTCGAGCAGTGGGATCGCGTCCTTGTTCCCGAACGCGGCCATCACGTCGAGCCCCGTCGGGGCGTAGCGTTCCTGTTTCTGGTTCTTGTAGACGATGCTGTCGAACACGACTTGCGACAGCACGAACGAATCGAGGATGAACCGCTGGCCGAAGATCTGGAACACGCTCGGCGGCGGGGCCTTGGAGAACGGGTCGTTCGGGTCGGAGATGAGGACTTGCGAGCGGATCATCTGGCCCGCTTCGCCGCTGGTTTTGATCGTGTCTCGGAGCTTGGCAAGTTCGGCTTCCGCGAGGAAATCCGAGACTTTCGTCTGTTCCATGAGCTTGAGTAGCGAGAAGACCGTGAGGTTGTCGCTGCGGCCGACGAGGAAGCCGATCATGTCGTCGACAGCCTTCAACGACTTGGTTCCGCCGGTGTTGTGCAGCAGAGTCACGGTCAGCGCAGCGGCACGGAGTTCGCGGTCGCTGTCGGAAGTCACACCGGTCTTCGGATCGGTCGGCAGCACATTCCAGCCGCAATCGACGCGGCCGAGCCACATCATCGCGCGGAAGTAGCCCCTGAGCCCGTCCGAGTCGGTGTAGTGCCCGCGCGGCTTGAACTGCGAGAAGTCGATGTAGCGTTCGCCACCGTAGATCTTGAACGGCGGGCCGGTGTCAGGGGTCAGGAGCTTGAGTTCGCGGATCTTCGTGAGGATCTCGACGACGAGGTCGTCTTGCCCCATCACGGACGGAACCGGGAGCGTCTTGCCGTCCCAACGTTCGACTTGCTCGCCCTTCGCGTTGTAGCTCTTCTCCCCGGCCGGGCAGGCGGCACCCGCGAACAGGTTCCGAGCGACGGTCAGGTACAGGTCGGCGTCGTACATTGCCGCTAGTTCGTCCGGCGACCGCTCGACCTTCTTCATCGCCCGTCCGACGAGCGAATCGTGGGCATTCGCGAGGGCACTTCGCATGGCTCGCGCGAAGAGGTACTCTTCGAGTTCCTTCAGGACATCATCGTAAGACTTGTGCATCGCGTGAAGGATCGAGTCCGACGTGACCAGTACCGGCAGGTCGAGCGTGTAGATCCTGCGGTACGCTTCCGCGAACGTGAACCGGTGCGATGACTCGATCGAGACGAGCCCGCTCTTCTTGTAGAGTTGCCGTTCCGCGTCGGTGAGTTTCAGTTCCTTGTCGATCAGGTCGAAGTACTTGGCCTTCGTCGGGTCGAACGAGAGCTTGTCGACGTGCTTCCGATCCGCCGCGAGTGCCGTGTGAAGCTGTTCGTAGGTGGAGTCCTGGTACTTCACCAGGAGCTTGTCGAACACCGCCATCTGCAAAGACTTGGCCTTGGCGGCGGGCTTCGCAGGATCGGCGGCAACGGCCGGAACCGCGGCGACGAGAGCGGCCAGAAGGGCGGCACGAAATGCGACGGGCATGGGGTACTCTCCGGGGGGCGAACGACCAGGGCAGTCTGACCCAGTACGTTCAAGACGATCGACGCGCCGAATTGTTTCCGAATATTCCGTCGTGTGTTACTCTTCGGCTCCCTCGCTCTCGAACTGATCGAAGCCCTCCCCGCTCACGACCGCGTGGATCATGTCGAGGGCTCGGAAAGGCGGCAGATCTGGATGGTAGCTCATGATCCTGTCCCGGGCAACGGCGACGCACGGCCCCAACGCCTCGGCGAGAGCCGGGTAGGGCCAGATGTGGCAGTTGCGGCCACCCAGCAGGTCGGTGTTTAGTCCACCCGTGGCGACTTTGATCTTTAGGACCCGTGCCATTTCGGCGTCGATACAGAAGACGAGTTGGGCCACTTGGTACTCGTCCGGACCGCCGCCGAACCAGGCACAGCCGACGTTCACCCAGCCGCCCGGGGTGGCAACAAGTCGTTCCACAACGTATCCGCCGGGAGGGCCGGCCGGGACTTCTCGGACTACGACATCGCGGGGAAAATCGTGTGTCAACTCGGCCGCGGCCAGGCCATGATGGGGCCTGCCGGGCGAATCCCACCCTGACTTCCCTTCGCCGATCCCACCCCGACGTCCCGAGGACCATAACCATGCCGTGCCCACTGACCCGCCGCCAGTTCGTCGCTGCCGCGACCGCCGGACTCGCCGCCCCCGCGTTCGCGTCGGCCGACGCGCCCCGTCGCCCGGACGAGCCCGTCGCGTTCTTCCTGGTCGGGGACACCCACTTCCTCGCCGACCGCGACAATACCGCGAAGCTCGACGGCCGCTCCGCCGCCGTCACCGCTCGGCTCGTCGACGTCCTGAACAAACTGCCGGGGACCGAGATCCCCCAGGCGGCCGGCGGCGGGACCGTCCTTCCCCCGCGCGGAGTCATCCACGCCGGGGACTGCATCGACTCCGGCGACAAGGCGAACGCCAAGACGCAGGAGACCGAGTGGTCCGCGTTCGCCGACGCCTACGGCCTCACCGGGAAAGACGGCAAGTTGAAGGTGCCGGTGTACGAGGTCCACGGGAACCACGACAGCCCCCGCGGGGACGGCCTCGCGGTGCGGAAGATCGTCGCCCGCAACAAGGCCCGGCCCGGTGTCACCAACGCTTCCCGCAACGGCGTGCATTACTCCTGGGACTGGGGCGGGGTCCACTTCGTCAACCTCGGGATCGTGGTGGGGCAGGTCGAGGGCGTGGCCCGCAGGCGGCGGTACGACCCGCTCGGCAGCCTGGAATTCCTAGTGAGCGACCTGAAGGAGAAGGTGGGCGAGTCCGGCCGGCCGGTGGTCATCACCCACCACGTGGACGTGCTCCGGTACGCGCAGCCGCTGCCGGTCGAGGACAAGAAGGCGGCGGGGATGGAGTGGGACCCGGCCGACGTGAAGGGGTTTTACGACGCGACCCGGGGCTTCAACGTGGCGGCCATCCTGTACGGGCACACGCACGCCCGGAACGTGTTCCGGTGGGACGGCACGGCGAAGGCCGCGCGGGAGGGCATCCCGACGTTCAACGTGGACAACAGCAGCCACTTCGCGGGCGACCAGCAGGCGTTCTTCTATTTCGAGATCCGCGACGACGGCCTGGTCGTCCGGGAATACCAGACGGCGGACGCCTGGGAGACCGGGTCGTGGACCTCCCAGACGTGGACCGCCCCCGTCGCCAAGCCGCGGAGGTGACGTTCCCCGCACCGCGAGTCCCCGAGGGCTCATTCCGGGGTGAAAAGCGAATCGCAGCCACAAAGACCTGGGGGCGACCGCCCCCGGCTTCGCGGCGGAGAAATTGCGGAAGATGAGGGCGGGGTTCGGCGGGCGACGCTCCCGCCGAACGCCCGTCTCACGCCTGTTAATCCATGGCTGTGGGCCCAGAACACGTGGGAAGATATGAACAATCGCACGGGAAAACGAGCTGCTATGAAGCCGGTTTACTGCAACACCTTCACCGGTCGATTTTCGACTTACCGGCCATGATTTCGGCCGCACGGGCGGTTCGCACCTGGGCCGCGTGTGCGGCTGAAATCATGGCACCCATTCCAAGTACGAGACCCAAACTACCATTCGAGATCCTCACACCCAGCAAACACGCCGACGAACTCCAAATCGGCGACACGTGAGGAAACCCGTTCGAATTCTCGGTCGACGGGTCGGGCGGCGGTTCGAAGCCGATGTGCAATCGTGGGCGTGAGGGCCTGACGAGGCGCGGACGTTGTTCCTAGCGACGGTCATCCCGCAGGGCACGTCCATGGAGCGTGTTGCGGGCACGAGGCGGTCCCCCACGGCGAACACACCGACTACCTGGTCGACGGCCACCTTCACAATCATCTTCGCGTTCCGAATGGAGCGAACGGAGCCAAGGCTGGATGAGTACTGCCAGCCATACTCAGTGTACTAATCAATACTACTGTGTAAGCAGTTTCTCGCACACATTGCAAATGTCGTTCGACAGCGACTGCCCAATAATTATGGACCTACGCAGGTGTAAACGGCCTTGCACGCCCGATAGGCCGTCGCCACTTCCTTGGCGAAGGTGGCTTTCGCCGCGGCCCGGTCGTCGGCCAGCAGGTGATCGCGGACCTCCTCCAAGGCTTCCCGCAAGTCTTCACAGGCCTTCGACTGCTCGGCCGTCACAGCAAACTGCCGGAGATACTGGCCCACCTCGAGTTTCCGAACCAGCAAATCCCACAGTTCGAGGTGGCGGATGGCCTCGTCGGCCCGACCCGAGTTCACGGCCACGAACGCGTCCGCCCGCACGGCTTCCATCTGGGTCACGCACTGCTCGCGGTCCGGGTAGTAGAGGTACGCGCCGGCCACGCTGAACACGACCAACCCGACGAGAGAGATAGCCCCCAGGACCGGACCCGGCACGGCGATGTCCCAGCCGCGACGTGCGGCCGTCGGAACGGGGGGAGCAGTCAGCCAAGACTCGACGCCGCTCCGTCGGTCGCGTCGCAACAGCCCACCGACCACGAGCAACCCGAGCAGCGCGTACACCGCCGGCCGCTCCAGTGGCCCGAACCTCTCCGCGAGTTTGCCCGCTCCGAATCCCGAAGCCTCGGCCCATCCGGTGGAAGCGGGGAACGGAGAGGAGTAGTCGTCGAAGGCGTGGGTGTGATCGGCCTCGGCCTTGCGGGTGTCGTAGAGTAAGGGCTCGGCCGCGTATCCCAGCGCCAGCACAACCCCGACATAGACCACGAACCAGGGGAGGACCCGCCGCCAGCCGAAGTCGGTGCCGAGCCAGGCGAGGGTGCCCAGGCTCGTCCCAATCCCGAGGGCGAACAACACGAACGCGGCGGCGATGGAGTTCCCGTGCTCGAACATCAGCCCGATCTTCATCATCCCCGGCAGGGGGCTGGTGAACAGCGGCACGGCGACCGCCGTCATGAGGACCGGGGAGGTCGGGTCGCTGTGCTTCATCGTGTGCTGCAGGGCTCCGGACGGGATCGCGGCGGCCAGCGCCGCCGACCCGGTCAACCCGATTAGGTAAAACACCACGTCTCGGCCGACGAGTTCGCGAGCGGCCGTCGCGAACACCGCCAGAATCCGCTTCGCGCCGGCCGCGGGGGTCGGCTCGGCGTCTGCCGCGGCGGCGAGTGTGGCATCTTCTTGAGCGGCCGATTCGCCGGCAAACGCCCGGTCCCACAGGAACCCGGCCAGCGTCGAGAGCGCGAGTGACGCCGTGGCGAAGCAGAGAATCACGGTCGGTTCCGCGAGCGTCAACCCGTACAGGAACGAGATCGGGTTCAACAGTGGGGCGGCGAGGACGAACGCGAGGACGGTCCCGCCCGGCACGCCGGACCGCCGCATCTCCCGGGCGACCGGGATCACCCCGAGTGAGCAGACCGGCAGCAGCATGCCGGCGAGCCAGCCGCGGGCGAGCCCTTTCCACCCGGACCCGAACAACCGGCGCGTGCCGGCGGGCCCGACCATCCGCCGGAGGACGCCGGCCACGACGACGCCGATCACCAGCGTCAGCGACGCCTCGATCCCGGCCTGGGCGAACCGGACCCAGAACCCCATTACGACCGTGGCCATCGGAAGCTCCGAGAAGGATCAGTCGGGATACACCGGGACGGGGACCGCTCCCAAGAGTTCGCGGACGAGGGCCGACGGGTCGCCGTCGGTCCCGAGGCGGATGCCGAGGACGGGACCGGCGACCGCCTTGATGTCATCCGGCGAGACGAACGGCCGGCCGGAGAGGAACGCCCAGGCCTGGGCGACCCGCTGCCAGATGAGCAACCCGCGAGGGCTGAGCCCGAGCGTGACCCGCGGGTGCGCCCGCGTCGTCGTCCCAAGTTCGACGAGGTAGGTCTGGACCGCGGGGGAGACGGCGACGGCCGCGACTTGGTCCTGAAGGACCGACAACTCTCCGGGGCCGAGGACCGATGCCGCAGCGACCGGTTCGTGTTCGCAGATTCCGATCGCGGCGGCCAGCATCTCCCGCTCGTCGGACTTCCCCGGGTAGCCGATGCTCAACTTCATCGCGAACCGGTCGAGTTGCGCCTCGGGCAGTGGGTAGGTGCCGTGGTGCTCGATCGGGTTCTGGGTCGCGATCACGAAGAAGGTGTCGCTCAGTCGGTGGCGGACGTTGTCGACCGTGACCTGCCGCTCGGCCATCGCTTCGAGCAACGCGGACTGGGTCCGCGGCGTCGTGCGGTTCACCTCGTCGGCGAGTAGCACGTCTGCGAACACGGGGCCGGGTTGGAAGTCGAACGCACGGCTTTGCTGGTTGAACACCGAGAAACCGGTGATGTCGCCGGGGAGCAGGTCCGGGGTACACTGGACGCGCGAGAACGTCCCCCCGACAGCGGCGGCGAGGCCCTTGGCGAGCGTGGTTTTTCCGAGCCCCGGCTTGTCTTCGAGGAGCAGGTGGCCGCGGGCAAGCAGGCATGCGAGTACCCGCTCCACGACCTCGGGCTTACCGCGGAGCGTCCGGTTCAAGGCGGATCGCAGTCCGTCGATCTCGGAGGATTTCGTCTCGGCCGCCAACACGGGCATCAGATCACTCCCGAGGTCGAACGGAATCGGGTCAGGGTCCACGAATCGACCGCCGCCCGGCAGACTTCGGCGGGGTCGGGGACGGGTGCCGGTTGGCCCGGCGCGTAGGCGGCCCACTCGGCAAGCCGGATTGCCGCGACGAGGGACTCGTCGGCCCGCACGAGATTCGCCCACCCGGACAGTGTCTCGGTGGGGGACCGATAGCGGCCGGCCAGGGCGGCCCGGCGTTCGAGGAGTTTCGCGGCTCGGAGGGCGACCCGGTCCCACGTTCGACCCGGCGCGAGCCGCCACCGGAGGGTGAGGGCCGCGTCCCACAACCGTCGTCGGTACAGGACAATCAGTGACACTGCGATGACACCGAGCCCGAGCGGGACGGCATTCCGCTCGATGCGTGCGGCGAACTCGGCGGCTCTGGACCACATCCGTTCGCCCCACGGGGCGAGCGGCGGGAGGGTCGCGTATCCCGGTGTCGGTTCCACGACGAGCCAGTTGTTGTCGGCGAGAAGGACTTCGGCCCAGGAGTGCAGGTCGGTCGCCCTCACCGGCGTGTGCTGACTCAACGGGTCGAACGCGTCCGGCCGGGCGTAGAACCCGACGCAACACCGGGTCGGATAGCCGAGCGTGCGGAGTAACAGGGCCGCTGACGTGGCAAACAGGTAATCCGGCCCCCGGCGGGACTCGGTCAGGAACCAGAGAACCGGTGCAGGGTGATCCGGCGGGAGCCTTGTTGTCCCGTCGAGTTGGTACTCCGTCCTCAGGCGATCGAGGACCGCGGCAACCTGGGGCCACCCCCGTGGGTGGTCAGCGGCCCACTCCTGGGCCAGACGGGCCAGTTCCGCCGCGAGTTCCGGGGGAACGTCGAGTGTTGGGTACTTCCCGGCGATTCTGGCGAACCCGTCAGTCGGGATGTCGGCCGGATCGAGCGTCCGGGAATCGGTGTGGACTACGGTCCCGGACGGCGTCCGCTTCCGGCCGGCGAGAGCCAAAACGCCGTCGTAATCCCACTCGTAGTAGTCCGGCTTGTCGACCCGGCGGATCCGCACGCGGATACACAGCGCCGGCGTGGGCACCAGGTTCTCCCGGGCGTCGGCCACCTTCAGCACGTGTCTGTCATCTGTCGCGTACCACCGACCCAGGTTGCGGCCGCCGCGAACGTCCATCCAGTCGCCGCCGGCCGGGTCAGGTTCGATCAGGCGCGCACTCGGCTTCGCCGCCTCCTGCCAGTGCCGTCCGGCGAAGTTGTAACGGTCGTAGGCCACCACCCGGACGTGGAGCGGGGTCCGGCCCTCGACCTCGAAGATCGCGCGGGCGTCCTGTCCCTCAGCCTTCCGCACATTCGGCGGCCCCTTCCGGGACGTGTCGAAGTCCCGGCTCGGCCGTTTGTTCTCGGGCGTGTTGTGAGATTGCTTCACCTCGGCGAACCCGGCCGCGACCATCCGCTCCTGGGTTTTTCGCGGTTTGTGTGGGGCTCCATACATGTCGCTGACGGCGTCGATGAGGCTATCCTGCTGACTCTCGATCATCTTGTCCGTGTCGACCATACCCGCCGTGCTCGGGTCGTCCCCGGCGGTCTCCTCCGGGCCGTCGTTGACGCCGCCGCGACTGAAGGGGTCGTACTCGCCGGTGCCTCCTGAAGTCGGGACCAGTTCCCCGAGCCGAATCGAGATCGCTCGCGGGCCAACCATCAAGACCCCTGCCGTGATCGCGAGCAACACCCCGAGGACTCCGAACTCCCAGCCCGGAACCCGCAGGCGAACGCGGTCGGACACGATGGCGACGGTGCCGACCGCGCTGCCGGTCAGGTCCGCCTGGTGGTTCATAACGAGCCAGACACCACCGATGATTGCGAACGTGATGAGCAGATACGGGATCGCCGGTTGGTCCCCCATCGCCGACGCGAACAGGGCGAGGAAGAGCGCGACGACGCCCGCCAGGTGCCGGACCCGCGGCCACGCCGCCAACGCTGTAAGGACGAGTCCGACGTTCCGCAGGCCGTTGACGAGTTGCAGTTCCAGCGGCAACCCATTCCCGGTCACTTCCCGAACCAGTGGTTCGACCAGGACCGGAAACCCCAGTGCGAGGACGAACACTAGCACGAGTTTTCGTGGGAGTGCCTGGCCCGGAACGGGCTCCGGCACGAGGCGACTGGCGACCGCCGCGACCGAGAACAGGAACACCCCGAACGCGATCCCGAACGGGCGGGGGATCCCGTCGGGGTGAGCGGCGACCTCGCACGATCCATAGGCCACGGCCATGAGTGCGAACGTGGCCCAGCGGGCCGGTCGATCCCCGTCAGGAGCCATGTCGGGCCTCCGCCCAGCCGTGTCGTAATCGGCCGGGAACCGCGTCCGGGTCAGGAATCGTGAGCCACGGCTTTGTCCCCCGCCGATCAACTCCCTCGTCGCATCGATTCCGGCGAATCGGTTCGTGGCCTGGGAACCCAGAGCGTTCGAGAACCACCCACCGCAATCCGTCACCGTGCCGCTGGGATCGGACCCCGGCGTCCGACGTGACAACGACCCGAATCGCACCGCCGGTGGCCCGCACCGCAGGGGTTGCGAGCACCTCCTCCAGGGCTAGCGACGTGTCGGGGACGCGGGCGAGTCCGTCCAGAATCCGCAGCAATTGGCCGCCTCCAGCGGCAGGCGGGAAAACCATGTCCCCCCATACTGCCCCAACGGGAACCCCTGCCGTCAACCACCCTTTCGCGAAACTCGCCACCACGCGGATTGCCCACTCACGCGTGCCATCCGCACCGGGCGTGTGAACCGCCGGATCCGCATCGAGAACGAGAAGGACGACCGGCCGGGTCGCCGCTTCGAGCTCGCAGACCACCAGCCGGTCGTGTTTTGCGGATTGGGCCCAGTGGACCCGCCGGGGCGAATCCCCCCGACGATAAGGCCGGACGCCGACGACATCGCCCGTCGACCCGATCCGACTGCGGGCCACGGTTCCCTCCACTGTGGCTTCCCCTTCCGTCGTCGGAACCGGGCCGACTGGGAACGTCTGCGGCCAGACGATGAGACGGCTCTCGACTTCAACGGGCAGGGACGATGCCCACAGCCCGAAGGGAAACGCCGTCGTGATTCGGGGCGTCGCAATCGGGTATTCTCCGCGAAGAGGCGGTGAGAACGACCACCTCGACGTGACGCGATGCCGCCCGGCAACCGAATCGAGTCTCGCGTCAGCCGAGGAACCGTAGCCGCCGCCAACCGCCAGTCCCCAGGCCGGCCACGGGAACGCGTTTGAAACCGTGACCGTTGCAGCGACGGATTCCCCCTCGGTCGTTCGATCCCGCTCGAACCTGACCCGACCCCGCAATCCGCGGAGGGTCAACCACGGCCACCAGACACCAAGAATACCCACCACCGTGAGGCCCGCCGACAGTGCAAAGACTCGGGGGTGAATCGCCAGCCCGCAGACCCCTGCGATAGCAGCGGCGAGCGCCAACACGCCGAGCGGGTGCCGGACGGCCGACCGGACACGCCGACTGAACCGCGGAGCCACATCAAGCGAGTGCATCCACGCCGAGTTCATCGATTCACCTGATCGCGAATTCCGTCGTTCACGATGCTCGGGCAGTTGACCACCACGATACTTCGTTATACCATATGCAGTATGCAAGGCAATGGACCATTATGGTAAACTCTCTAGTGGCGGCAGTTGCCCCCTGTTTTTCGTCGAGAGTACCTCCCGTGCCAGAGCGCTCCCGTCCGGCGTTTACGCTCATCGAACTGCTGGTGGTGATCGCCATCATCGCGATCCTGATCGGCCTGTTGCTCCCCGCCGTGCAGAAGGTCCGGGAGGCGGCGGCGCGGGCGAAGTGCTCGAACAACCTGAAGCAGATCGGGCTGGCGACCCACATGTACGCGAACGACCACGGCGGCCGGTTCCCGGGGTCGGCCCACGCGGGGCCGATCTCTCAGTCGTGGGTGTTCACCCTCGCGCCCTACATGGAAAACGTGAACCGCATCCGCATCTGCCCGGTCGACCCCCAGGCGGACGCGCGGCTGGCGAACGACGGGACCAGCTACGTCCTCAACGAGTACGTCTGCGTCCCCGGCACCGGCGCGGCGCTCTTCCTCGACCGGACGCGGTCCACCCACCGGACGATGGTCGTGTTCACCGCGTCCGACGACATGACCGCAACGATCAACGACGACCACACCCACTCGCGCGGCTGGTTCCTCCCGTCCGATCCGGCCGTGCGGTGGGTTCGCATCGTAGGCGATGTCCAGGTGAGCCGGTTCGCCGGGCGGGCTTGGAAGGGCGGCAGCGACCCCGGCCAGGCCCCCGCCGACCAGCGGATCACGGGCGTCGCAAACTACCTGTTCGCGGACGGCCACGTCGAGACGATCCCGGCGACCCAGATCAAGCAGTGGGCGGACGAAGGGTTCAACTTCGCCATTCCGCCACAGGATTGATGCACACAAACTCCTTGTTCATCACCACGAGACCGCACCCATGCCCGCGACTGCCGTGAACCGGGTCCGCCCGGCCGCCCTGTTGCTCGAAGACCGGGACAACCCGTCCACGTTCTCGACCTTCTACACCGACCAGCACGTCGACCTGAACCTCGGGTTCACGGCCGGCGACTGGACGCTCGAAGTCGTGAACAACGATGTGATCCCGAGCGTGTCGACCGACCCCGGTGACGCGATCCTCTACGTCGGCGAGAACTCGTTCACGGACCGGCCGGACGGCAGCGAGTTCGACTTCATCGGGGTGTCCGACACCGAGAAATTCTGGTTCCTGCCGAGCAGCCAGGAGGCGAACAAGCTGTACCTCGGGTTCGCGGCGGAGGATGTCGGGGCGACGGCGGTCGACCGGTACGACGCGGGCACGGAGTCCGGCGGCCGGGTCACCGGACAGGCCCGGTGGGTCCGGGTCACCTTCGCGAACGTCGTCCACACGAAGCCGGACGGCACCGCCGGGGACGGGGATTTTTCCGTCTGGCAGGTGCCCGTTTCGACGCCGGTCGTGTTCGCCGCCACCTCCGACGGGCTGACCGCCGCCGACTCGATCTGGCTGATCGCCGGCGGGCACACCCACTACAACCTCGGGTTCTCCGCCGCCGGCCGGTACGAGGTCACGGTCCGCGCGTCCGCGTTCCAGGAGAACGGCAACGACGCCACCCCCGGAGCCCCGACCGCGACGGAGGAGTTCACCGTGGTGTTCTCCGTCGAGAGCGTCGGCCGCTTCTCGATCACCCCGAGCTCGCCGTCCGTCGTCGAGGGAGGAGACGCGACGATCACCGTCACCCGCACCGGCGGCAGCGACGGCCGCGTGACGGTCAACTACGCGACATCCAACGGGACGGCGGAGACGGGCGACTACGACGCCGCATCCGGCACACTCATCTTCGAGGATGGCGAAACCTCCAAGACGTTTCTCGTCAGCACGAATCAGGACGGAGACGCCGACGACGAGACGGTGACGCTGACCCTCAGTAGCCCCGGCCCCTCCTCCATCGCCGGGTTCACGACGGGGTTGCCGGGCGGGAGTCTGCTCCTGTCCGACGGCTTCCTGACCATCCAGGACGACGAGGACGCCGACCGGCCGACGATTACGCCGATCGAAGACTTTTCACTCGACGAGGACACGGCCAGCGGGGCGATCGGCTTCGAGATCGGTGACGACGACGGGGTGGGCGGCCTGACCGTGACCCGGAGTTCGTCGAACACGACCCTCGTTCCGCTCGCGAATGTGGTGCTCGGCGGTTCGGGTGAGAACCGCACCGTAACCGTCACCCCGGCCGCCAACCAGTTCGGCACGACCACCATCACGATCACCGTCACCGACGGCGGCGGGAAGTCGGTGTCCGAGTCGTTCGTCGTCACGGTCAACTCGGTCGCGGACCTGCCCTCGGCCGAGAACGACGCTTACGGGGTGACGCCCGGCAACGTGCTCCGCGGGAACGTGCTGTTCAACGACGCCGCGAACCCGAGCGTCGGCGGCGGGCTGACGGCCGCCCTGCTGGCCGCGCCGTCCAAGGGGGCGGTGATCCTGAACGCCGACGGCTCGTTCGCCTACACCCCCGGCGCGACGTTCGCCGGGTCGGACACGTTCACCTACCGGGCGGTCGGGATCGACGGGGCGGCGACCGCGACGGTGACGATCACCGGCCGGCCGGCCGAGCCGACGTTCGTCGGGGTGATCTCCGAAGGCGAAGTCGACATCGAGGCCGAAATCATCGCGGGGGAACTCGAAGGGGTCGTCCACGACGTGGTCAACGACGTGGAGTACGAGCCCGCGGACACCGCCCTGCTGCACGCCCGGCCGGGGACCGCGACGACCCGCCCGGCCGGGGCCGCGTTCGACTTCATCGGGGTGCCGGCAGGACAAGCAATCTGGGTCGTGCCGCAGAACGAGGTGCCCGGCTTGCTGTACCTCGCCCTCGCGTCCGAGGACATCGCCGCGGCCGACGTGGAACCCGACGAGGTCCGGTTCCGGCTGAAGGCGGTCGACGGGCCGGGCGCGTTCTCGGTCTGGGAAGTCGACGGGCTCGGCGTCCCGACCGCGTTCTTCTCGACGGCCGACGGCGTCACCGCCGGGGACGAGTTCGTCTCCCTGCTCGGGCACTCGCACCTGAACTTCGGGTTCACCGCCCGCGGGTTGTACGCCGTCACCCTCCAGGCGTTCACCACGACGACCGGCGGCGACCCGCTTGTGAGCGAGGAGTTCACCGTCTACTTCGCGGTCGACCCGCAGAACGCGGTGCCCGTCGTGAGCGGCCCGGCTGCCGCCAAGGTCAACAAGAACGGGACGCTCGCCTTCACCGGTGCGAACGCGATCACCGTGACCGACCCCGAGTCGTCGGCCGGCGAGTTCACCGCCGTCGTCACCGCGACGAACGGCGTGGTGTCCCTGTCAGGTTCCGGCGCGGCGGACGTGTCCGTCACAATCACCGGAACGTTGGCCGCAGTGAACGCAGCGCTGGCCGGGCTTTCGTTCACCCCGACCGCTGGCTTCGCCGGTGCTGCATCGGTCACGATCGCGGTGACCGACCCCGGGTTCCTCGTCGGGGCAGAGAACGCCCGGACGGGTTCGCTCACCCTTGCCATCACCGTTGACCAGGTCGTTGTCCGCGACCGCTTCGCCGTCGGTGCCGGGGCTGGGGGCACCGCTGCCGTCCAGACTCTTGGCGGTGACACCACGTTGTCCGTCACCCCGTTCGGGGCCGGTTTCACCGGCGGCGTCCGGGTCGCCTCCGCCGACGTGACCGGGGACGGCGTGTTGGACCTGATCGCCGGCGCGGGTCCGGGCGGGTCGCCGACGGTCGTCGTGTTCGACGGCGTGACCGGGGCTGAAATCGCCCGGTTCGACGCCTTTGAATCCGAATTCACCGGCGGAATCTATGTCGCGGGTGGAGACTTCGACCGGGACGGATTCTCGGAAATCGTCGTGTCCGCCGACCAGGGGGGCGGGCCGGTCGTGGCCGTGTTCCGCGTTGCCGGCGGGTCGTCGTCCGAAGTCGTGCGGTTCCTCGGCATCCAGGACGACAACTTCCGCGGCGGGGCACGGGTCGCCGTCGGCGACGTGACCGGGGACGGCATCCCGGACATCGTGGTGTCGGCCGGGTTCCTCGGCGGGCCTCGCATCAGTATCTGGGATGGCACTGCCATCGCAGCCGGGGTGAAGCCCACGGACCCGATCGCGAACTTCTTCGCCTTTGAAGACACTCTACGCAACGGGGCGTTCGTCGCGATCGGCGACGTGACGGGTGACGGAAGGGCCGACCTGATCTTCGGCGGCGGCCCCGGCGGCGGCCCCCGCGTCCGGGTCATCGACGGCTTGCAAGTGATGCTCGTCGCGAATGTGCTGACATCGCTCGACGACCTCCTCGTGGGTCAGGTCGCGAGCTTCTTCGCTGGCCCCGACTCTGACCGCGAAGGGGTCCGGGTCGCCGCACTGGACGCAACCGGCGACGGTCAGGCCGACGTGGTGGCGGGCTCGGCCACACGACCGACAATGGCGGTGTTCGACCTGAAGACGTTCAACGGCACGAACCCGACCGCCGAGTTCGACCCGCTCGGGGACGTGCTGGGAGGAATCTTCGTGGGCTAGTGGTAGAGGCCGGCCGTGCCGAACGAACCCCGGTAATCCCGAACCATCGCGTTCATGGTCGAAGCGAGTCTGGCCGCGTTCCTCGAACGCGTGCCGAACCGCAGTGAGTTCATTCGGCGTGCGATCCTGTCCGAACTTCACCGGGAGTGTCCGCTCTGCCGCGGGGCCGGCATCGTCCCGATCGGCATCGGAGAACACTTTGCGGAACTGGCGGAGAAGCAACCCGTTTAAATCATTCGGCGAATCGCCGAATCGGCCATGTTTTATAGAGTTTTGTAGTGCCAGGCAGCTTCGCGGCGTTCGTATCAGGGCGAGAGATTTGTTACGAAAACTGTTGCTCTCGGGGAGGTTCGTGTACTGGTTGCACCCCGAGAGTCGAATATCGCAACCCGACTTATGCCGTCGCCACATTCCTCACAACATTGTCTCAGCAATGCACTGCGCTAACATAAATGAATAGTAGTTTGTGCTTAATTACGTCCATTTGTCTGTTTAGAAATTATTGCCTTAGATTATATCGATTCACGCGCAGAGGCACGTTGGGTGAACTATACGCCGGGTAACGTCAAGAACGGTACGCCCGCCCCAAGAGCGTCGACCGCGGCCGCGATCGCGTTGACGAGGGGCGTGTCCAGGACGAGGTCTGCCTGCCCTAAGCGGGCCAAATGCGCCGCGTGCGGTTGTTGGTCGGCGAACACCAGTCGCTCCGCGGAAACGCCCCTCGCCTCGGCCTCGCGGACCAGGTTTTTCCGCACCTCGGGGTACTTGCCGGCCAGCCAGAGCACGCTGCCGGGCACCGCGGCGATCAACCGCATCCAGACGTCGAAAATGGTCGGATCGATCTCGTGCGGGCGGCTGAAGGAGCAAAACACGAACCCCTCCCCGGGGAGGCCGCACTCCGCCCGGGTCGGCGTCCGAGTCGGGGTCGGCAGCGAAATGTCTGCGACAAGGAAGCACTCGGGCAGATAGAGCAACCGTTCGGAGAAGTGAGCCTCGCTGCCGGGCGGCGAGGCGATGGCGTCGGTGAGAAAGTAATCGAAATGATCGGCACCCGAGGTGGCAGACGACCGATAGCTGACCTGGATCGGAGCCGGCCGGAGGAACGCGATTTCGGGTCGCGCCTCGGCGGCCAGCGCGTCGAGTACGACGAGTATGTCGAGTTCGTCTGTAGCAATCCGTTCGGCGGCCGCGACCGCGTCCAGAGATCGGAGCGTTCGGAAGTGGTCGCAGCCGGCCTCGACGGCGAGTCGTTCGCTCCGGTCGTCCGGAGTGTCCGAGAACCCGAAGATCTCGAATCGCGCTCGATCGTGGGCCGCGAAGACGCCGGCCATCAAGTGTGCCGGCGCGGCGTGGCGAAAGTCGTGGGACAGATACCCGATCCGCAACCGGCCCTGCGGACGGTGTAGGCCGGCAGGCGGGCGCGGAGCGGGTGCAAGGATTCGAGTTCGACGACCGAGTAGGAACGGGCCAGTGCCAGGACTTCAGCCGGAGACAGGGGCAGCGTGAGCAACGACCACGGTTCAATCGGTCTGCTCTTACCGGGCGAACTGCCGAGGAAGTGACGCTTGAGGGTGTCGGCGATCGCTTGCTTCTCCTCGTCGCGCCGGTCCCAGTCGCAGATTCTCTCGCGGAGGGTGGCCAATCGACACCTGGCCCGCAGAAGCCCGGGATTCAACTTGACCACCCGACGGTTGCCGGCCAGGGCTTCGTCGAACAGGCCCGCCAACTCGCACGCGACCGCGAGCCGATGAGAGATCACCGCGGACTGCGGATGGAGCCGCAGGGCCTGCCGGTAGAGTTCGAAGGCCCCGTGCAGGTCGCTTTGCCTGGCCAGGGTGGCGGCCAGACCGACCAGCCCGTCGACGAGGTCGGGCTTCTGGGCGAGCAGGTGCCGGTAGATTTCCGCCGCACGTTCGAGCCGATAACTCTCTGTCAGGTCGGCCGCCTGCTTCAGCATTGCCTCGACGGGCATCGCCGGACCGGGTCGCGGTCCGGCCGGGGGCGATGTTGCATCGGCCGGCCCCGGCTCGACGGTCTAATTCTGTCACCGACCCTCATCCACGCAGCAGAACCGATGACCGATCGCCTCCGTGGTAAAGCCGAGGGCCTTCGGCCGCGACACCCCAGGGAGAGCGACCACGTCGTAGAGTTCCTCGATGCCTTCCTCGATTCGAGTCCAGTGAACGGTCACGCCCCGCTGCAGTTCGATGACCTGGATGGCACAGCGGGCCGCCGCCCCCTTCTCGGCCAAGTTGCGGTCGAGGGCTAGCCCCTGGAAGGAATGCTCGCGGCGCGGGCGGGACAGGCCGACGATCGCGTAGTTGCCGACGAAGGACAAACCTCGCGCGTAATCCGGGCAGGAACGCCACCCGCTCGAAACGACCGCTGCGGGGGTCGACGTGGCCGAGATGACCTGTGCCCGACTCGAGCAGCCACAGGCCGCCCTGGTGTAGCCGGGGGGGAGTGCGGCATCGAGAGCCCTTCCGCAATGACGGTGTTGGTCGTCACGTCCATGACGAGCCCGCCGCGGTCGCGGAAGTCGCGCCAGCCGTCCGCCACGTCGCTGCAGGCCACCAGGGTGACGTACTTCGGCCGCTCCCCCTCGACGGCCAGACCGTTGAGGGGGCAGCGGTCTTCAGGGACCAACGCGGTGATGAACGGCGGACGCCACAGTGGGCGGAAGCTGCACCGGGGGTCGACTGTGGCCACGCAGTTGAAGAGCGTGTTGATGAAGAACGGCTCCCCCCCGGGGCCGACCCCGAGATCGTGCAGGTCCAGATCCCCAGTCATGTGTGCCCGGCGGGGAACGTAGATGCAATCGAAACTGTCGTACACTGTCCCGGGTGCCAGGCTGTTTTCCAGCCGCCACAGGGGAAAGGCCGTCCCGAGCCACAGGCCGTCTCCGGAGGCACACAGCCCCATGGCTCGGTCGAAGTTGCTGGCCCACAAGCCGAGCCCGCCATCCGGCCGCCGTCCGAGGAAGATCAGCCCGCCGCGCTGGTACGTCGTACACGCGAGACTCACCTTCTCGCCGGGGTGACCGTGTTCGACGGCGCGACCGGGGCGGTCCTCGCCGACTTCTTCGGGATCGACGACCCCGCCTTCCGTGGCGGCGTCCGGGTCGCCCTGGGGGACGTCGACGGCGACGGGTTGGCCGACCTCGCCGTCGCGGCCGGGTTCGGCGGCGGCCCCCGCGTTGCCCTGTTCAACGGGGCCACCCTCCGCCCCGGGGTCACCCCGGTCCGGCTCGCCGACGATTTCTTCGCGTTCGAGTCGACCCTCCGGAACGGGGCGTACGTCACCCTCGGCGACGTGACCGGTGACGGGACGGCCGACCTGATCCTGTCCGGCAGCCCGGGCGGCGGCCCCCGGGTGCTGGTGTGGGACGCGGCCGACTTCCTGGCGACCGACGGGGGAACGCGGACCCAACGTGCGAAATTCCTCGCGGCCGACCCGCGGCTGATCGACGGGGCGCGGGTAGTGGCCAAGGACCTCGACGGCGACGCCCTCGCGGATCTGGTGGTCGGGGTCCCGACGGGTCTGACCGCGTCGGTGGTGCGGACGTTCCTCGGCAAGGACCTGACCCCGACCGGCACCCCGCCGTCATTCACGGAGGAGACGTTCGACTTCGCCGGCGTGTTCGTGGGATGATCGGTCGGGTGTGGCACACGCGCTGTCCAGATTCGATGCTGTCGGCGGGTTTCGGTCCGCGCTCGCGACATGCAAAGTCGAGGTCGCGGACTGACTGAGACCACGCAACGCCTTCGGTTCAAACCGCGATGAGGATCTTGTCGCAGTCATATTGACCGCGACCATGCTGCTATGAACGACTTTGTCACCCCACGAACGTTCCATCCCCGCAACCCGCGACGTCACTCGCGGGTCAGGGCCGCACGGGCCATCCTCGAGATCGGGAGGAAGGTGCGGGAAATGGTGGAACTGTAAGTGCAACTCTGCGAGTCGGAGCAGCAGGTGAAGGCGCTGGACCGGGACCGCGCCGCTTTCGGCGGCGAGGCCCGCGAGGACGTGCTGTGACAGTCTCCCGAGGAAGCCGTCCGCACGCCCGCGTCGGGGGCTTCAAAGTTCTGGCCCCCGATTCGAGCAGCACCGCCCGCAGGATGATCCGGCCGCCATGATTGTGCCGAATTTCTCGGCGAGTCCGCGAGAAATCGAAACAACATCCCGCCGCAGCTGAGGGCAGGACATTTCCCCACCTTGTCTCGTGACAATCCACGCAGCCTGGGTATTCTGAGAGGCGATTGCCTCTGCTTGATCGAGTGCCATCCCGAACGGTCCCCATGCGCACTTCCTTCCGCCGGTTGCCCGCCCCGTTCCGCCGAACGCTCCGGGTCGAGGCCCTGGAACATCGAGAGGTTCCGGCCACCATCGTCGTGACCGACCTCGGGGACGCGGTCGGCGTCGATGGTCGGGTCACGCTCCGCGAGGCGGTGCAGTCGGTCAACGCCGCCGCACCGGTCAACGCCGACGTGAGCGCCGTCGGGTCGTTCGAGACCGACGACCGCGTGACCTTCGCCACGGGCCTGGCCGGGACGATCACCCTCGGCGGCAACGCCATCAACGTGCTGGCACCCGTCGCAATCGTCGGTCCGGGGGCCGGGGCGATCGCCATCAGCACCCCGGCCGGGTCGCCGACGAACAGCCTGTTCTCGGTCGGCCTGCTCCCGCAGTACACCGGCTCGACGGTCCAGTTCTCGGGCCTGACGTTCACGGGCGGCCGGGCGATCGGTGCCGGGGGCGCGATCCGGAGTTCCAACGCCTCCCTCGTCGTCTCCGACTGCGTCTTCACCGACAACCAGGCGGGCAACTTCGGCGGGGCGATCTCCCTCAACCGGTTCGACCTGACTGTGACGAACTGCGTGTTCCGAAACAACGCGAGCGCGATCGACGACGGCGGGGCGATCGGGGCCGTCGGCGGACGGGTGTCGATATCGGGCTCGACCTTCGAGGGGAACGCGACCGGGCCGACCAACCGCAAGGGCGGGGCCGTCTTCGTCGGCGGCGGCGAGTTGGCCATCGACCGGAGCCGGTTCACCAACAACAGCGCCCCCAACGGTGGGGCCGTATTTGGTGGTGGGGTCGTCCGCATTTCCTCCAGCGTCCTGACCGGGAACGCGGCAACGGGCCCGGGCGGCGGCATCTCCGTCGACGCCGGGGCCACGCTGACCCTGATCGATTCGACCGTCTCAGGGAACCAGGCCCGGAATGGAGGCGGGGTGTACGCGACTCGTCGGTCGACCGGCACGGTTCGCGGCAGCACGATCTCCGGCAACACCGCGACCGGCGGCGCGGGCACCCGCCAGGGCGGCGGGGGGCTGTGGCTGTACGGTGACGGGTTCCGGATCGAGAACACGACGATCAGCGGCAATACCGCTTCCGTCGCGAGCCCCTACGCGACCAGGTACGGCGGCGGCGGGGTGTCGGTCTCGGGGTCGGTCACGTTCGTCAACACGACGGTCCTGGGGAACGCGGTCGCCGGCGGGCCCGGAGGCGGGGTGTTCGTCCGCAACCAGCCGATGGGGTCGACGGGATGGGTGACACTTCAGAACACGATCGTCGCCAACAGCTCCGGCGGCACGGACCTGGCCCGTCGCGTCGCACCGCCCTTCGGGGGGACGTTTCCCCCGGAGGGGCGGATCGACGCCGCGTTCAGCCTGATTCAGAACCCGGGAACCGACCTCAACGGCGTGGTGACCGACACCCTCCTCGGCCTCGAACCGCGGCTCGGCCCGCTGGCCGACAACGGGGGCCCGACGCTCACCCACGCCCTGCTTTCGGGAAGCCCCGCGATCGGGGCGGGGAGTTCCGCCTTCGCCGCGGGTTTGGCGACCGACCAACGGGGGGCCGGGTTTCCCAGGGGCATCGGCCGCGTGGACATCGGGGCGTTTGAAGCCCCCAGCCCGCTCACCGCGGCGGCCTCCCCGCGGGCGGTGGCCGTCGGGCCGGGGGCCGGCGTCGGGGCGGATGCGGGTCGGGCGGTTCTCCTGGCACCCGATGGCTCGGTCTCGGTCACCGTCGAGGCGTTCCCCGGATTCACGGGCGGGGTTCGCGTCGCGGCCGGGGACGTGACCGGGGACGGCATCCCCGACCTGCTGGCCGGGGCCGGGCCGGGCGGGTCCCCCCGGGTCGACCTCTTCGACGGGGCGACCGGGCGGCTGCTCCTGTCCTTCGACGCCTTCGAGGCGACTTACCGCGGCGGCGTGTTCGTGGCTCTCGGTGACGTGACGGACGATGGCTTCGCGGACGTGGTCGTCACCCCGGACCAGGGGGGCGGCCCGGTGGTCGCGGTGTTCGACGGCCGGTCGGCCGCCGCAGGGAGTTTGTTGGAACGGGCTCGCTTCTTCGGGATCCAAGACCCGGCGTTCGTGGGCGGGGCGC
>CAYUHJ010000055.1:0-30504 GCA_964444365.1 uncultured Alcaligenaceae bacterium
CTCACCCCCAACCCCTCTCCCCAGCGGGGAGAGGGGCGAAGGTTCAGGAATCCACGCACAACGCCTTCCGGACTTGACATGCTGACCAAGCGAATCATCCCGTGCCTCGACGTGGACCGCGGGCGGGTCGTGAAGGGGACGAACTTCGTCGGCCTCCGCGACGCCGGCGACCCGGTCGAGGTCGCCCGCCGGTACGAGCAGCAGGGGGCGGACGAACTCGTCTTCCTCGACATCTCCGCGAGCCACGAGGGCCGCGCGATCATGGCCGACATCGTCCGCCGGGTCGCGGAGCAGATCTTCATGCCGTTCACCGTCGGCGGCGGCATCCGCACCCTGGACGACGCCACGCGGTTGATTCAAGCCGGGGCGGAGAAGGTGTCGCTGAACTCGGCCGCCGTCAAGACGCCGGAACTCATCACGGACGTGTCGCGGAAGTTCGGCCGGTGCGCGACGGTCGTGAACGTCGACCCGCGGCGGGTTCCACGGACTGGGAAGTGGGCAGTGAGCAGTGGGCAGTCAGAACCTTCTTCACCGTCCACTGCCCACTACCCACTGCCCACTGACGAGGTCTGGGAGGTCCACATCAACGGCGGCCGGACCCCGACGGGGCTGGAGGCGCTGGCGTGGGCGAAGGAAGTCGAGCGGCTCGGGGCCGGGGAGATCGTCCTCACGTCGATGGACGCCGACGGCACGAAGAACGGGTACGACATCCCGATGCTGGAGGCGATCGCGCGGGCGGTGAGCATCCCCGTGGTCGCGAGCGGCGGGGCGGGCAGCCCGGAGCACCTGCGGGCCGCGTTCGCCGCCGGCGCGGACGCCGCCCTCGCCGCGAGCATCTTCCACTACGGCGAGTACACCATCCCCGAAACGAAAGCCTACCTCGCGGCCCGCGGCATTCCCGTGCGGCAGGTGTGACCATCGAACCGCCGACCGCCGGCTACTTCGACCAGTCCTCAGTGCGGAGGCCGGGGACGCGGACGAAGTCCGACACGTTCCGCGTCACGAGGGTGAGGTTGCCCGCCAGGGCGGTCGCGGCGATGCGGAGGTCCATCTCACCGATTCGGATTCTCGCTTGCCGCAGCCGTGCGAGTTCCGCGGCGGCGGCCGCGTCGAACGGGACGGCCGGGCACATGCGAAAGACCTCGATCACGCGAATCCAGCGTGCGTAGCCCTTAACCAGGTCCGCGGCCGATTTCGCGTTGTTGAGGTACTTGTGGCACCCGAGTGCCTGTTCCTGGAAGCTCACGACAGACGCGCCGATTTCACTTGCGGGGTGCGCGGAGAGGTTCAGGCTGAAGATCGCGTACTCCGGCCCGCGGCCCGCTTCCCAGATCGAAAGCGTGTCCGTGTCGAGGAGGTACGTCACGACGGCGTACCCCCGTCCGGAGTCGGTTCGTCTCCCCACCACTCCGGATCGGGAATCGGGTCACCGGGCTTCCAACCGGAGGGAGCTTCCCGGCCCGTTTTGCGGAAGTATTTCCCGAACTCGTCCATTTCCCAATGTGCCTGAAAGTCGGCATCGGTCATCGGGGGTGAGGGCAATTCGTACCACCGCTTCGCCGGGGCGGTCGGCACCGGCCCGGCCAGCATCTGCTGTAAGTCCGCGACCAGCGCTTCGAGCTTCGCCACCCGCTCTTCCAGTGCCAGGCTCATCTCGGGCCTCCATTCGATCCAGAGGGTCGGCAGGGCCTTGCCCGCCGGCTACTTCGACCAGTCCTCGGTGCGGAGGCCGGGGACGCGGACGAAGTCCGACACGTTCCGCGTCACGACGGTGAGGTTCCCCTCGGCGGCGAACTCGGCTTCGCGCCGCTTTCGGACGAGGTCCATGACCTCGTCGAACTCGGGAAACGCTCCCATCGAGCCGACGACCGCCTGAAATCCGACCGGTTCTTGGTTCAGTCCCGCGAGCTTTTCGAGCCGAGCGACCGCACGTTCGACCCGCTCCACGCGCTGTTCGATTTGTGCCGCGTCCATTGGTCGTCTCCAAAGAACGGATTCACCCCGCCGCCAGGGCCTCGTCCACCAGTCGGCGGACCACGTCGTTCGGGGCTCCCTTGTTCGCCTTCATCACCGCGCCGACGAGCGACATCTTCGCGGCGTCCTTGCCGGCCTTGAAGTCGGCCACCGCCTTCGGGTTCTTCGCGATCGCCTCCGCGACGGCCGCCTTCAACGCGGACTCGTCCACTTCCTTGACGCCGAGTTCGGTCTTCGCGTCCGCCAGCGGCTTGCCGTCGAGCACGAGTTTGAACAGGTCCGTCCGCGTTTGCTTCGGCAGGGTTGCGGTCTCTCGCACGAACCCCGCAAAGTCCGCCGGCTTCAGCGGGAACTCGCCGATGTCTTCGCGGCGCTCCGTCAACGCCGGGAAGACCAAGTCGCTGATCCGGTTCGCCGCCGCTTTCCCGTCACCCGCGACGGCCGCCACCGCCTCGAAGTAGGCGACCATCGGCCGCCCCTTCGCGACGAACACTTCCGCGTCGTAGGGGGACAGGCCGTACTGAGTCTGCAGCCGGCTGCGCTGCTGTTGCGGGAGCTCGCCCATCTCGGCCCGGACTTCCGCGATCTGGGCTTCCGTCACCGTCACCGGCACGAGGTCCGGCTCCGGGAAGTAGCGGTAGTCGGCGGCTTCTTCCTTGTGGCGTTGCACCTCCGTGCGGCCGGACTTTTCCTTCGTAACGGGGTTCGTCCAGGTGTCGTCCCACCCGGCGGTCGTCTTGAGTAGCTTGCCGAAGCGGAAGCCGGCGGGGTTCTTCTGGAACTCCTCGTAGTGCCGCTTCGCCTCGAACGCGATCGCCCGGCCGACGCTGCGGAAGCTGTTCAGGTTCTTGACTTCCACCAGCGGCGTGGCGGCGTAGCCCTTCGGCTCGTTCGCGTCCGGGATGTGGATGTTCACGTTCGCGTCGCACCGCAGGCTGCCTTCCTGCATTTCGCAGTCGGACACGCCGAGTTCGCGGAGCATCAGCCGCAATTCTTCCAGGTACGCGATCGCCTCGTCCGGCGAGTGGATTTCCGGGTGCGACACGATTTCCAGCAGCGGTGTGCCGGTGCGGTTGAGGTCCACCTTCGAGTCGCCGCCGCGGCCGGACTCGTCGTGCGAGTTCTTGCCGGCGTCTTCTTCCAGGTGGGCGCGGATGATGCCGACCTTCTTCGGCGTGTACCCCTTCTTCGGGTCCGGGTGGGTGTTGATCTCGACGAACCCGTCGTGGCTGAACGGCAGGTCGTACTGGGAAATCTGGTAGTTCTTCGGCAGGTCCGGGTAGTAGTAGTTCTTGCGGTCCCACTTCGTGAACGGCGCGATCTGGCAGTTCAGCGCCAGCGCCGCCCGCACCGCGAGCCGGAACGCCGTGCGGTTCATGACCGGCAGCGTCCCCGGCAGGCCCAGGCACACCGGGCACGTCGCGGAGTTCGGCGGCAGCCCGAACTTGTTCAGGCACCCGCAGAACAGCTTGGTCTTCGTGAGCAGCTGAACGTGAACTTCCAGCCCGACGACGATCTTGTACGGCTCGGCCATGACGGTTCCCGGTGAGGCACGGACATCAGCGGGAATTGTATCACGTCCCCGGCGAGCGGCGGGGCGTCAGCCCGCCGTGGGTGTGCCTCCGGATTGCGGCACTTCGGCGACCCGCCCACGCCGGTGGGCGGGTCGGAGTCGTCAACCCGCCCACTGGCGTGGGCGGCTCGCCATCATCCCGAGCGGCACCCGCGGCGGGCTTCACGCCCCGCCGCCCGCCGGGGTCCGCTTCAGCCGCCGCCGCACGAGCAGCCCAGCAATCAGCAACACCACGGGAACCGCCGCCAGGATCCCCAGGACCGTCCCCGGCGTGGGGGACTCGCGGTACTCGTAGACCGTCACCGGCGGGCGTTCGACCGTGGTCTGGTCGGCCGCCTTCGCGAAGTAGACCTCGTCCGTCCCCGGCCGGGGGGACGACGTGTCCTCGAACTCGGTCAGGAACCAGGACCGGCCGGCGAGGTCCGCCGGGAGGCTCGCCCCTTTCGAGAGGTTCGCGACGGTCGCGGCGTCGAGGGCGTTCGCCCACACGGTCTGGCCGGGGAACGTTCCCTTGTCCCCCAGGGTGCCGGCGACCCGGGCGTCCGCGGCGACGAACACCCGCAGCAGCCGCGACGGCGGCGGGGCGTCCGGCGAGACGAGCCGCTGGTCCGCCGGCTCGCGGTACGGGTAGAACGGGCGGTCCGTCTGGAACGACATCCGGACCGGCACCGGGTGCGCGTTCGGCGACGGCGGCACCGCCCCGGCGGGGTTCGACTTCCCGGTACTCGGCGGCCCGGCGGCCGCTTTCGCCGGGCGGTCGGTCGAGATCTTGAACGCGGTCAGCACCCACTTGTTCTGGACGTAGACCTTCAGCCACTCGGCCAGTTGCGGGCGGGCGTCGTACCCGTTCTTGTCCAGCCACTCGCGGAGCGGGCCCGCGTCGTCGGCCTTCAGCACCGCCACGTCGTAGTCGCCGACCTTCTTCTTTTCCAGCACCTCGACCCCGCCCGGCTGGGACCGCACCGCGCCGCCCGCCGAGAACGTCTCGGTCCGGAGCGACCCGCACGACAGTTCCGGGCGGACCGTCTTCACGATCGTCTGCGTCCGCGGGGCCGTCGTCGAGGTCAGCGTGCGGAAGACCGCGGGGTCGGCCTCTTCGACGGTCGGCCGGGTCGGCGTCGGGACCAGGAACCCGAAGTCGGCGGACGTGCTGGCGAACGACGCGGCCCGGACGAAGTGTTCGGTCTTCGTCGCCTCGTCCCACACGATCAGGGCGGTCTCGGCGGCGACTTCCACGGCCGAGCCGGGCACGTCCGGCCTGAGGGCGACGGCACACCCGACGACGGGCCGGGCGGGGATCGCCGCGACGGCGGCCGCGAGCAGTAACAGCGCGACGGGAGGGCGCATGGGCAGGCTCTCACACGGGAGGGGGTGAGAGCCAGCTTACCTGACCGAGTAGGCCGATGGGAGGGGTTATTCCGATGAGATTTCGGCGCGGGTACTCGGCTCGTGGTCCTCGTCCGGGCCGTGGCACCCGTGGGCGACGACGAACGCGAGCAGGAGGGCGAACACCAGAGTGTGGCAGACACTCCAGGAGCCGCGAACGCCAGTGAGCGGCTTGCTTCCGCCCGGGAAAGGTTGTGTTGCTACCCAGGAAGTCAGCCGCTCACGGGCGTTCGCGGCTCTTGAGAACGTCGTCACTTCGTCCCCTTCAGGTGCTCGCCGAGGAACCGGAACGCCGTCTCGGACGAGTCCGCGAAGTCCCGCCCGAACCAGCCGTGGCCCTTGCCCTTGACCTCGACGAGCGTCGACTTCGCGCCGACCTCGACGAGCTTCTTGTGGAACGCCTCCGAGTGGACCACCGGGACGACGACGTCCGCGGTGCCGTGGATGTGGATGAACGGGACGGACGCCTTCGAGGCGTGGGTGATCGGCGACGCCTTGGCGAACACGTCCGCCTTCGTCGCCGGCGTGCAGACGAGGAAGTCCTTGAAGAACGCCTTCTCGATGCCGGGGGTCTCGCAGTACAGCGACAGGTCCGCGGGGCCGAAGAAGTTCACGACGCAGCAGACCGTGCTGGACTGCTCGGGGTACAGGTCCCCTTCGAACTCCTTCAGCCCCGCGGTGGTGCCGAGGAGGGCGGCGAGGTGGCCGCCGGCGGAGAACCCGTAGGCGGCGATGCGGTCCGGGTCGATGTTCAGGTCCTTCGCGTTCGCCCGGAGGTACCGCACGGCGGTCTTCACGTCCTGGATCTGGGCCGGGAACTTGCCCTTCGGCGCGAGCCGGTACGACACGCTGGCGGCGGCGTACCCGCGCTCGGCGAGGATTTCCGTCAGGCTTTTGCCGTCCGTCCCGAAGTCGAGGTCGGCCGGCGGCCGGCGGGACAGTTCCTTCCGGCTGCCCATCTTCCACGCCCCGCCGTGGAGCAGCACGACGCACGGGTGCGGCCCGCCGGCCTTCGGGGCGGCGAAGTCCAGTTCGAGTTTGACGCCGTCGACGGTGGCGTAAGGGACGTCGTTTTTGACGAGGATGTCGGGGGACGGCGGCGCGGGTTTCGACGGGGCGGCGACCGGCAACCCGGCGGACACGAGGACGGCGAGCACGGACGGCGGGATCGTCATGACGGCGACAACCTCCGGGGGGTTCGGACGCAGGAATTCTACCCGCCCCGGCAAGGGCGGGTTTCGATTCCGCGGCCGAACGGAGGTTCACCCCAGGGGCAGCGGCTCCGTGCCGTCCGCGAACCGTTTCGCGGGCACGCCGGCGGCGTGCAGCATCGCCAGGTACAGGTTCGCGAGCGGGGCCTTCTTGTAGTCGACGTGCTCCCCGAGCTTGAACCGGCCGCCGCCGTGCCCGGCGACGAGGTTCGCGAGGTCGGTCGACTCGTGCCAGGTGCCCATCCCGGCCCCGAAGTGGACGAGCGAGTTGTCCAGCAGTGTCGACCCGTCGGCTTCCTTCACCGCCTTCATCTTGCCGAGCAGGTAGGCGACGTGGCCGATGCGGAAGCGGTCGACGGCGGCCATGCCGATCTGCCCGCCGGGCTCGCTGATCCGGTGCGTGTAGCCGTGGTACGCCTCGTTGAGTTTCTCTTCCTTGTAGACGTCCCCCATGTGCCCGAGGACGGCCGTGGCGACGCGGGTCTGGTCCGTCTGCAGCGCGAGCACCAGCACGTCGAGCATCAGCCGGATGCGCGGCCCGAAGTTGCCGGCCGCGGCCTGCGGGTTGCCGAGGTCGAGCGTCTGCCCGACGCCGTTGACCTTGCCCGGTGCCTTGGCCCCCGCCGGGACCGCGGGGAGCGGGACCGAGTCCCACTTCCGGCTCTGCTCGGCCCGCTGCTCGATCTCGCGGAGTTGGGTGAGGTACTCGTCGAGCCGGTCGCGGTCGCCGGCCCCCAGGGTGCCGTGCAGCGCCTTCGCCTCGGTGACGACCGAATCGAGCACGCTCTTCTTCTGGCGGTACCGCGTCTCGGCCTGGGCTTTCTCGGCGGCGCTCGGCCCCGTGAAGAGACGCTGGAACACGTCGGACGGGTTCCAGTCGCACGGGATCGGGGAGCCGGTCTCGGTGTAGTTGATCGTCATCCCGCGGTCGTGGCTGAGTGCCAGCGACGGGATGCGGGTCTGCTGGCCGAGGTGCCGGGCGGCGACCTGATCGACCGACACGCCGTTGCGGGAGGCGACGCCGGGGACGCGGAACAGGTCCACGCCGGTGAGGTGGCACATCGGGTCTTGCCCGTGGCGGACGACCGTGCCGCGGGTGAACGCCCCCTGGTGGAGCAGGCCGCTGAGGATGCTCACGTCGTCCTTGAACGGCAGCAGCGGTTCGAGTGTGGCGAGGGGCTTGATTTCCGGGGCGAACTTCACGTTGTTCGACAGGGCCGTGCCGGGGGCGAACTCTTTCGAGTCCGTCCAGTTCTTCCCCACGACGGCCGGCTTGTAGGCCGGCATGAACATGCCGCTGCCCGCGTACATCCAGACGAGCCGGACCGGCGGCTTCGCGGCGGCGGCCCGGGCGGTGGCCGGCACCATGCACTCCAAAAACGGCAGCGACACGACCGTGCCCATGCCCCGGAGAACGTGTCGGCGGGTGATGCGAGTCTTCATGGGACACTCCTGGGAACGGACATCCGGCGAGCGGCGGGGCGTGAGCCCGCCGTGTAGGACCGGCGAACCGCGGCGGGCTCACGCCCCGCCGCTCGCCGCTAGCGCGTCTGAAACAGCGGGCTCTCAACCAGCGCGACGATCAGCGTCTGGAACCGGAAGCCGTCCTTCGCCGCCGTATCCCGAATGCGGGCGAGGTCCGGCTCGTCGGTGACCAGGTGCTTGCGGCCGAGGGCGTAGGTGGCGAGCTTCTCGGTGAAGCCGCGGGCGAACTTGTCCTTGTTCGCGAGGAGGTACTTCTTCACCGCCGCGACGCCCTGTCCCTCGGTGCCGGCCATCGAAAACGTCGCGTCGATGGGGGACGTCGGCAGCGGGTCGTACTGCCCGAGCTTGAGCTTCGCCCGCACCGCGGCGAGGTTCGTCGCCGGGCTCGCCGGGTCGACGTGCGGGGGCTCGCGGTCCCGCCACTCGCCGATGGCGTCGTAGTTTTCCAGGGCCACGCCGAACGGGTCGATCCGCTGGTGGCACCCGGCACAGTTCGCGGCGGTGCGGTGGAGCTTGAGCTTCTCGGCGGCCGTCGTCCCCGCGTTCGTGTCCGGCAGCACCCCGGCGACGTTCGGCGGCGGGGGCGGCGGCGTCCGGTTGTACAGCTTCTCCAGCACCCACACCCCGCGCCGGACCGGGGACGTGCGGCTGTTCTCGCTCGTCATCGCCAGGAACGCGCCCGTCGTCACGAGTCCGCCGCGGCGGCCGTCGGGGAGCTTCACCTTGCGGAAGTCGCCGCCCGAAATCGGCGGGAACCCGTCCTTCTTCAGCGGGAACATCGACCACAGCGACGGCAGGTGGTAGTGGTCCGCGAGGCGGTCGTTCAGGAACGTGTAGTCCGCGTCGAGCAGGTCGAACAGCGAGCCGTTCTCCGCGAGCAGGTGGGCGACCATCGCCCGGGGCTCGGTCGCGAGGTCTTGCCGCAGAAGGCCCTGGGCGTCGAACCGCGGGTAGAGTTCCGGTTCCGGCATGATCGTCGCGAGCTTGTCGAGCCCCAGCCATTCGCCGGTGAACCGCTCGACGAACGCTTTCGACCGAGAATCCGCCAGCATCCGCTTCACCTGCGCCGGGAGGTTCGCCCGCAGCTTCCCCTCGTCCGCGAGGCGGGCGAGTTCGTCGTCCGGCGGGGCGGACCAGAGGAAGTACGACAGCCGGGCGGCGAGTTCGCGGTCGGTGAGCTTCCGGCCGACGGGTCCGGGTTCGACGAGAAACAGGAAGTGCGGCGAGACGAGCGCCCGCTGGACCGCGAGCCGCACCGCCTCCGGGAAGCTCTTGGTGGTGGACTCGGACCGCGTCACGAACGCGGCGAAGTCGGCGAGTTCCTCCGCCTTCGCGGGCCGGCGGTAGAGCTTCGGCAGCAGCCACGCCCCGACCGCCCTGGCGTCCTTCTTCGCGATCGCGGCCGCGGTTTCCCGCTGGAACCGCGACATCGGCCAGCCGTCCGGGAAGAGCGGCCCCTCGACCTCGAGCTTCGCGTTCTCGATGAACGGGAACGGGTACGGGGTGTTCGGGTCCTTCTTCTTTGCCGGCTCGTAGACGTGGTGCAGGTAGTCCCACACGCCCCGCCGGGAGTGCCCTTCCTTCGCGCTCCACTCCGGCAGGTGCAGGCCCTTCCCCCGCAGGCTGTTGTTGTCCGGGAAGCCGTTGACCCAGCGGAAGTCGAGGTTCATTTCCCCGGCCGTGGGCACGGCGAGGGTGAACTCCTGACTCACCGCCTCCCCTTTGGGGGCGGCGTCCGCTTGGAACACGAGCCGGGAATTCGCCCGGTACTGGAAGTTCGGGACGTACCCCGGCCGCGATTCGAGGTTCTTCAAGTCCCCCGTGAGCCGCACGCGGTAGAACCCCGCGGGGGCCTGGAACACGACGTAGAGGTGATCGCCGACCCACTTGCCCTGGGAGACCGCCCCGCCGGGGTCGTGCCCGCGGAACGTGGCCCCCCAGTCCTTACTGCCGAGTGCGAACTGCCGCACCTTCGATTCCGGCTTCGTGCCGTCCACGAGGGCCAGTTTCGCGACCCGTTCCCCCGCCGCGAGGTACTGGTCGACGAGCACGGCCGAGAGGTTCTGCCCCTCGCCGACGTTGGTGAACCCGTCGACGGCGTCGTCCGGCGGGAAGTCGTCCGCGGGTCGGATTTCGGGCAGGCCGAAGACCTGCTGGACGGTGCGGTTGTACTCGTCGCGGTTGAGCCGCCGCAGCGGCCGCGGGCGTTTCGCGGCGGCGATCGCCTCGTGGGTCTGGAGTTGCCCGCGGACCCACTCCTCGGCGGTGCGGTACTCGGCCTCCGTCGGCCGGGCTTTCGCCTTCTTCGGCGGCATGTCCCGCGACGCGATCCGTTCGAGCACCGCGTGCCACGCCTGCGGGTTCTGGGCCACGTCGCGGCCTTGCAGCAGGTCCTCCGCGTCGAACCCGCCCTCGGCCTTCTTGGCGTCGTGGCAGGAGACGCAGTGGGTCCGGGCGAACGCCGCCACCTGCGAGAGCGGGGCCAGTGCCGGCTCTTGCCCCGCCGCCGGGCCGCCGGACTGCACCACCGCCCCGATCACGCCGGCGATCATCCCAACGGTTCGCGTCACTCGCATGGCCGCATCCGGGCGAACAGGGAAACAGGAACCTACCCCATCTACGCCGGCCGGCGCGAACTTTCCCCGGAATTTTTCCTATGCTGGGCGGAGGTCCGTTCTCCGGGAGGGACGCATGAACCGGCTCACGGCGGTCGCCGCGGCGGGGCTCTTCGCAATCGCGGTCGGGGCACCGGCCGTCGACGCGGTGCGGCCGGGGGCGTTCCGGGGGACCGTGGCCCGGGTCGTCCCGGACTTCGGCGTCTACTTCCCGGCGGCCCGGCTCGCGGCGGACGGCACAAACCCCTACGACTTCCCGCGGCTGGCCGAGGCGGAAGCGGAGGTCGACCCGGACAACGACCCGCTCCCCGCGATGAGCCCGCCGTGGGCGCTCGCCACGCTGGTGCCGCTCGCCCCGTTCGAGTACGAGCCGGCCCGCGTCGCGTGGTTCTTCCTGAACCTCGCCCTCCTGACGGCGTGCGGCGGCGCGCTGTGGACGCTCTTCGACGGCGACCCGAGCAAGGCGGCGTTCGGGCCGCTGCTGGCCGTCGCCGGCTACCCCGCGATTCAGGCCCTCGGGCTCGGGCAGTTCAGCGCGTTCACGCTGGCCGGGCTGGTGCTGTTCGTGGCGGCCGAGAAGGCCGGCCGGCCGGTGCTCGCGGGCTGCGGGCTCGCGTTCCTGCTGGTGAAGCCCCAGACGCAGGTGGTCGTCGCCGTCGCGGTCGGGCTCTGGGTTCTCGACCGGCGCGAGTGGCGAATCCTGCTCGGGGCGGGCCTCGGCGTCGGCGTGCTGTCCCTCCTCGTCGGCTTCGCGAACCCGGCGATCTTCGGGGAATACGTCGAGTCCCTGCGGGCGGCCCGTCCGCCGGACGTGTTCCGCCCGCCGCTGCCCGGCACGCTCTTGCGGCTCGCGTTCGGGTGGGACCAGTTCTGGCTGACGTTCGTCCCGCTCCCGTTCGGCGTGGCGTGGGGCGTGTGGTGGTACGCCCGCCACCGCGTGACCTGGGACTGGGCCGAGCGGATGCCCGTGCTGGCGGTCGTCAGCTTCCTGGCGTCCCCCTACGGGTGGGCCTACGACCACCTCGTGTTCCTGTTCGCCGTCATCGCCCTCGCCGCACGGGCGAGCCGCCGACCCGGCCCGGCGGCGCTGCTCGTCGTCGCGGCGTGGGTGGGGATGGTCGTCTACTACCGGGTGATGATCGCGAACGGGTTCGACGAGTTCCACTGGGTGTGGGTGCCGCCGGTGCTGTTGATCCTGGCGAGCGTCACTCGTCAGAGTGACGAGGGGAACGTGTCTGCCAAAACTCGTCAGTCTCACGAATGACACTCGCCAGCCAATCACGACACTTTACGATCCGGCGGAATCGCTTCCCGAGCACGATGCTCGTGAGGTACTCCTTGTGAGACGCGAATCTTGCGGTCTCGGTCGTTGAAAAGGACCACTTGCACATCCAGAGTTGAACCCTCAGCGCACCACTCCCCTGCCGCGTAACCCTCCGGAGTGATCCCCGCAACGTCTGGCAGTAGAAGGAGGGCAGGGAACCCGGCCCCGATGTCCAACCACGCGCCGAAGGCGGCACGTGCGATCACGACCCCGCGGACCATATCCCCGACGGAAAAGCACTGACGCAAAGTGTGCCAGTCCCGTTGCTCGGTGACCGGGTCACGCGGCGGGAACCGCTGTTCCAGCACCTGACCCCAGCCGTCGTACATCATCAGCAGTCTTCCTCGGCAAAGAGATGATTACCAGATAAGCAGTTAAGGGAATCACTCATCAGGCCGTTATCTGAAAATACAACACACAAACAGAATAGGCACCAACGAGAATTCGTGGACGCAGCGTCGTTCTGGCGGGAACTATGTCTCATCTCGCCTGTCCCCCGACGCGGTGCGTGCGGTACACTACACCCGCTTCCCGTCCCCTCGGGTTCCGCGATGTCGTACCGTGCGTTCAAGCGACTGCTCGGCGAAACCAGCCTGGAACGGAAGTGCCGGTGGCTGCTCGGGACGGGCGTGCTCGTCCTCATGTCCGCCAGCTTCTACTTCTACGCCCGGCAGACGGAAGACCTCGCCTACGACCAGCTCACCCACACCGGCCGGGCGCTCGTGTCGCCGATCGTGGCGCGGATTCACGTCCGCGGCGAACTGCGGGACGGCATGGACGAGTTCCAGAAGCTCACCGAGCACACCTGGCCGGACAAGCTCAAGGGGTACAAGTACCGGCTCATCACGCCGGGGTCCAAGCTCCCGGAACGGCAGGCGCAGCCGGACGACATCGCGATCCTGTGGGACTTCATCCAGAACCGGGACCTGAACGAGCAGACCCGGCGGAAGCCCGCGGAGAAGGCGTACCTGTACTACGGCGCGGTCCGGGCCGGGCAGTCGTGCGTCGCGTGCCACCGCGACCCGGACAAGATGGCCGGGTTCCTGGGCGTGCCCAAGACGGACGCCGTCGCCAGCGGGCTGCTGAACGAGAAGCTCCAGCCCGGCGACCTGATGGCCGTCGTCGGCGTCCGGCTCGGCACGGAGTCCATCGAGAGCGGGTTCCACCAGAACCGGGCGCTGCTCATCGCGTTCGCCATCGGCACGACGCTGCTCATCCTCGCGGGCAGCTACGTCATCATCCGGTACGTGATCGTGAAGCCGCTGAAGCACCTGAAGTCCGTGTCGGACGCCATCGCCGCCGGGCAGCTCAACGTGCGGTCGGAGATTCAAACCGGCGACGAGTTCGAAGACCTGTCGCACGCCTTCAACCGGATGCTGCGGAACCTGACGAGCATGCAGGACCGCAACCGCGGGCTGATCGCGGACCTCGACCGCAAGGTGGACGAACTCGCGCGGGTGAACATGGCCCTGTACGACTCGAACCGGCTCAAGGGCGAGTTCCTGTCCACGATGAGCCACGAACTGCGGACGCCGCTCAACAGCATCATCGGGTTCTCGGAGGTGCTGCTCAACGCGGACAACCTGACGGAGAAGCAGCACCGCTGGGCCGGGAACATCATGACCAGCGGGCAACTGCTGCTGTCGCTCATCAACGACGTGCTCGACGTGGCGAAGATCGAGTCCGGCAAGATGCGGATCCACCCCGGCGCGGTCCCGGTCCCCGACCTGTGCGAGCAGGCGCTCGGGATGTTCCGCCAGCAGGCGGAGAAGAAGAACGTCGTGCTCCGGCTGCAGTGCCCGGCGGACTTCCCCGAGGTCCGGCAGGACGCGGGGAAGCTGCGGCAAATCCTCGGGAATTTGCTCTCGAACGCGGTGAAGTTCACGCCCGAGGGGGGCACCGTCACGCTGAAGGCCGCCGTCGCCGGGGACGACCTCGTCTTCACCGTCGCGGACACCGGGGTCGGCATCGCCCCGGAGGAGCAGGACCTCGTGTTCGAGAAGTTCCGCCAGTCCGCGAACCCGCTCACCCGGGAGCAGGGCGGCACCGGCCTGGGCCTGTCCATCGTGCGGGAACTCGCCAAGCTCCTCGGCGGGGACGTGAGCCTGCGGAGCGACCTCGGGTGCGGGAGCACCTTTACCGTCCGCGTCTCGGCCCGGTTGAAGGACGACCCGTCGTTCGCGTTCGACCTGCCCGAGGAGCCGGCCGTCACCCCGCCGCCGCTGGCCGTCCCGGAGTTGACGGAGGCGGCCGTCGGCCCGTCGCCGGGGTGACTCAAGTTGCCGCCGGCGGCGGTCTGTGCGAGAATACGAGTCCCCCGAACGCGCAGCCGTTCACCACCCCAGGAGCCGGAAAGATGCGGACCGTCGTGCGGATCGGTATGTGGGCGGTTCTCGCCGCCGGGTTGGTCGCCGCGTCGACCGCGTCGGCCCAGCCGGCCGGCGTCAAGTCCAAGCTCAAGGTCACGGTCCCCCAGGACAACACCGAACTGCTGATCGAGGACAAGCCGACCAAGGCCGTCGGCAAGGTCCGCGAGTTCGAGACGCCCAACCTCGAAGCCGGCAAGATGTACGAGTACCAGTTCAAGGCCACGTGGCGGCCGAACAACTACACCGTCATCACCCGCACGAAGAACGTCCAGTTCAAGGCCGGCGACAACCTCGACGTCGACATGGCGAAGGACGACCCCAAGGACAAGGCCGTCATCCGGTACGTCCCGACGCCGGACGACGTCGTCGCCCAGATGATCAAGCTGGCCGACATCAAGAAGGACGACGTGGTGTTCGAGCCCGGCTGCGGCGACGCCCGGATCACGATCGCCGCCGTCAAGGCCGGCGCGAAGAAGGGCGTCGGCATCGACCTCGACAAGGAGCGGGTCAAGGAGTCCACCGCCAACGTGAAGGCCCAGAGCCTCGGCGACAAGATCGACATCCGCCTCGGCGACGCCCTCGACATCAAGGACCTCGGCGACGCCAGCGTCGTGTTCCTGTACATGGGCGACGAGTTCGACGCCCTGATCCGGCCGAACCTGTGGAAGCAACTGAAAGTGGGTTCCCGCGTCGTGTCCCACCGGTTCACGATGGGCGACTGGAAGCCCGAAAAGACGGTCACCTACAAGGGCGAGGACGGCGAAGAGTACCTCATCCACCTGTGGACGATCACCGAGGACGTGAAGAAGAAGGCGGACGAGAAGAAGTGATTCTCCCCGTGTAGCCGCGACGCGATAGCGGAGCGCTCCCGCGCTCCGCTATCGCGTCGCGGCTACACGTCCCACCCGAGCACCTCCCATGCGCACCCTCCTCGCCTTGCTCGCACTCGCCGCCCCGGCCGTCGCGGGCTCCTCGAACAGCCTCCTCGACGTCTCCCCGGACGGCACCCGGTTGCTCGTCGCGAACGCCGACCAGGGCACCGTCACCGTCGTCGACCTGAAGGCCCGCAAGGCCGCCGCCGAGGTCGCGGTCGGCGACCACCCGGAAGGCGTGGCGTGGGTCGCCGGCGGGCCGCTGGCCCTCGTCACCGTCTACGGGGACGACGCGGTCCTGTTCTTCGACGCCGACAAGAACGCCGTCACGCACCGCCTCCCCGTCGCGGACGAGCCCTACGGCGTGGTCGCCACCAAGGACGGCAAGTTCGCCTACGTCACGCACGACTACCCCGGCACGGTCTCCGAAATCGACGTGGCCGCGAAGAAGGTCACCCGCACCTTCAAGGTCGGCGAAGGGGTCCGCGGCCTCGCCCTGTCCGGCGACGAAAAGACGCTGTACGCCACCGAGTTCTTCACCGCCCACCTCGTCGCGGTGAGCGTCGAGACCGGCAAGCCGACGGACCGCTGGGAGGGCAACACGCCGGACAACCTCTGCCGGCACGTCGAACTGCACCCGAAGCGCGGCAAGGCGTACCTGTCGCACATCCGCAGCCGGGTGACGGGGTTCGACGCCCGCGGGTCGATCTTCCCGCACCTGTCGTTCTGCGACCTCGTCCCCGCGAAGCCGGACCTGAAGCGCCGCCGGTCGCTGGCCCTGGACACGTTCAACGGCGGGGTCGGCCAGAACGTCGTGACCAACCCCTGGGAAGCGGCGGTGTCCCCGGACGGGTCGCGGATCTACACCGTCTACAGCGGCACGGACGACATGAACGTGTCGAAGACGCTCGACGACGACTTCGTCGAAGTGGAGCGGATCGGGTACATGGTGCCGACCGGCAAGGTGCCGCGGGCGGTGCGGGTGTCGCCGAGCGGGACCGAGGTGTACGTCTACGCCACGCTCGACAACGAGGTGCGGGTGTTCGACGCGGGCCTGAAGCCGCTCGGGAAAATCCCGGTGGCGAAGCCGGCGCACACCGCGGAATGGCGGCGCGGCAAGGAACTCTTCGAGACGGCCAAGCAGCCGATGGGCTCGGCCCGCTGGATTTCCTGTTCCAGTTGCCACCCGGACGGCCTGCACGACGGCCGCACGTGGCAGAACCCGGAAGGGCACCGGAAGTCCCCGAACCTGTTCGGCCTCGCGCACACGCACCCGCTCCACTGGTCCGCCGACCGCGACGAGGTGCAGGACTTCGAGTACACCGTCCGCGGCAAGCTGATGCAGGGCCGCGGCCTCGCCACCGGGCGGTTGAAGCAGCCGACCGGCTTCACGGACTTCGCCGCCCTCGACGAGAAGACCGCCGGCAAGTCCGCCGACCTGGACGCGCTCGCGGTCTACACGAACTCCTTCGGCTTTCGCCTCTCTCCGCACGCGGCCGGGCCGGGCAAGCTCACCCCGGAGGCGGAGCGCGGCAAGGCGCTGTTCTTCGCCGCCGAGACGAAGTGCGCGACGTGCCACAGCGGGCCGTACTTCACGGACAGCAAGCTGGAAAGGCCCTTCAACCTGCACGACGTCGGCACCGGCGGCGGGAAGGACGAGAAGATCGGCGGGAAGTACGACACGCCCACGCTGCTGAGCGTGTACCGCGTGAACACCTACCTCCACGACGGCCGGGCGAAGACCCTCGACGAGGTGCTGACGAAGTACAACGCCGGCGACCGGCACGGGAAGACCAGCCACCTGACTGCGACCGAGCGGGCGGATTTGGTGCAGTTCCTCAAGTCGCTCCCCTACGAGATGCCGCCGGACGAGACGCCGAACACGGTGAAGTTCCGGCTCAAACCCGCGACGAAACCGGGCGGGTGAACGGGGCCGACGCGCACGGCCTGCTCGAACCCGTGTCAGGCATTTCAAGAGCCGCGAACGGCAGTGAGCGGCTGGCTTCCTGGGTGGGACAACTGCTCGCCCGGGGACAAAGCCAGCCGCTCACTGCCGTTCGCGGCTCTTGGGGTGAGAAATCGTGGCCGATGTCGGGTTCACGGCACCCGTCGCCACGCGGTTCGTTCCAGTAAGCCCAGCACGCCGAGTAACACGACCGCGGTCGCAGCGACCCACGGGCCGTAGTCGTGGTAGCGGCGGTAGCGGGTGCCCTGAATGGGGTCGGGTTCCAGGCCGTCGATGTCGCGGAGCGTCGCCTGCAACTCGGCCGCGTCGTTCGCCGCGAAGAACCGCCCGCCCGTCGCGGATGCCACCGATTCCAGTACCTTTCGGCCGTCCGCCCGCTGTTGCCGCTGGTCCGGCGGGGCGGCGTCGGGCTCGCCGCCGGGGTCGATCGCGTAGATCGGGATTTTGAGGTTCGCCGCCAGTTGTGCCGCCTGCGCCGGCGTCAGCGGGCCGTCCTTCGCAGCCTTGTCGACGTTGTGCTCGCCGTCGCTGAGCAGCACGATCACCTTTCGCCGCTTCGCCCCCGCCGCGTCGAGGCGGATGACGGCTTCCGCGATGCCGTCGCCGACGTTCGAGCCGCCGTCGAGGGCGCTCGGCGGTTGCAACTCGTCCAACAACTTCAACGGCGCGGCGTGTTCGAGCGTCAGCGGGCACGGGGCGTCGGCCGTTCCGGAGAAGGTGACGAGGCCGATCTGGTCCGACGGCCGGCCGGGGAAGTGGGTGCCGTCGGGGGCGTCGCCGCCGGCCACGAACAGCCGCAGCGCTTGCCGGGCCGCGTCGATGCGGGACATCTTCTTGCCGGTCGCCGGGCCGAAGTCCGGGGTGAACATGCTGCCGCTGGTGTCGAGCACGAACACGATGGCGATGCCTTCCACCGGCAACGGCGTCCGCTCGTCCGGCCGGCGTGGCCCCGCCGCCGCGACGACGACGAGGAACGTGACGAGCCCCCGCAGGACCGCCCCGCCCCACTTCGCCCGCCGGCCGCGACTTCCGGGAAGCCCCTCGACGAGCGACACGTCCGCGAACCGCAACGCCGGCCGCCGGCGGCGCGCGAACCACCACCCGACGACCGCCGCGAGCGGCGTCAGCCCGAGGAGTTCCGGGGTCGCGAAGGAGTAAGCGGCCATGCCTCCAGCGTACCACACGTCGCTATCATGTCTGCGGGGAAGCGGTCCCCGTCCCGACCCCGAGCCCCCGAGTGCCGACGTGTGCCGACGCATCCTCGGACTGCTGCTGTTCGGCTTCTTCACGTTCGTCGTCGTCACGGTGGCGGCGTTCGTGTACCTCGACTGGTGGCAGGCGCTGCTCGTCTCGGGGTTCACCTTCCTGTTTGAAATCGCCGTGGCCCGGGCGTTGTTCCTGACGGCGGTCGGCAAGTTCGGGAACCTCGCGAAGGTGCTGTTCGAGACGAAGAGCGCCGTTCTGCGCGGGGCGACGGTGCAGGTTCACTCGGTTCACCCCGTCGAGGTGCCGGCCTCCGTCGCGGAGCAGTTGACGGCCCTTCCCCCGGCGGACGGCGACGACCCGGACGAAGAAACCCGCGCCGACGCGGAGCGGGTGCGGGCGCTCGTCCGGGACGCGAAGTGGTTCGAGGTGGAGGTGACGATCTTCCCCGCGGACGGCGGGCGGTCGCCGATGACGCACTGGGACGTCGATGACCTGCGGCTCGTCCCGACGGACGCGAAGCCGCTCAGCTGGAAGGACCAGGACGAAGCCGACGAGGAGAACGAACTGTCGCTCCACGACCTGGAAGTGATCGAGGACGGCGTCGCGGTTCGGCCCGAGCAGTCGAAGTTCGCCGGGCCGCAGCGGCTGCGGTTCCGCGTCGGGGTGCCGAAGACGCTGCGGGAGGCGAAGTTCCAGTACTATTTCGAGCAATTCGGGAAGGTCACGTTCCTCGGCGCGGCGCGGTGAGAAACCGTTCACCGACAACCTCGTGTCTCGTCGGTGGATGAGTTGTCTTGTGGCACCGGCCTCTGGCCGGTGCGAGACTACACCGGGCAGAGGCCGGTGCCACAAGAGAATCCTCACCGCCCGATTGCCAGAACACGACACCGTGTGTGAATCCTTCCCAATCGCACCAGAAGCCGGGCAAGTCGTAGCGGTTGCGCCGGCCGGACGCGCGGCGGCTTGCCGGATCGGCCGCGTTCAGCTGACGTTCGCGGGCGGCGTCGCCGGTACAGTGGGTTCGGCCCTCGTCTCCGTCACGAGGGGGACGAACCGCACCCCCGGCCGGACCGCCATGTTCGCCCTGCGCGTCTTCTTTCCGGTGCTGATGCTGGTCGCGGGCTCCGCCTGCGCCACCCGCCAGAAGTGCGCGTACCCGCCCGCCCTCAGCCGGCCGCAAGACTTCGTCCAACTCGGGCCGACCGACACGACGCCGCACGTCACGGAAGCGGACGTTCTGAAGAAGCAAGCGGAGCAGGCCCGGACGTCGCACTCGCCGGCGCAAGGGTGCGGGAAAAAGTACCTGGCCCTGTCCGGGGGCGGGATGTACGGGGCGTACTCCGCGGGGTTCCTCGCCGGGTGGTCGGCGAAGGGGGACCGGCCGACGTTCGACGTCGTCACGGGCGTCAGCACCGGGGCGCTCATCGCGTGCTACGCCTTCCTCGGCCCGGACTACGACCCGGCGATGATCGACGCCTACACGAACATCACGGACCGCGACGTGTACCGGAAGCGGCGGCCGGTCGCGGTGCTGTGGTCGGAGTCCGCCGCCGACTCCGCGCCGCTGGAGAAGATGATCGCGGCCCGGGTGGACGCGGCGTTTCTGGAGGCGGTCGGGCAGGCCCACCGCACCGGCCGGCGGCTGTACATCGGGACGACGAACCTGGACTCCCGGCGGCTCGTCGTGTGGGACATGGGGGCGATCGCGACGAGCGGCCGGCCGGACGCGCTGGAGTTGTTCCGGAAGATTCTGCTGGCGTCCGCGTCGCCGCCGGGGTTCTTCCCGCCGGTCCCGATCGAGGTGACGGTGAACGGCCGGCGGTACACGGAACTGCACGCCGACGGCGGCGCGACCGCGGGCCTGTTCCTCCGCACGGCGACCGCCGAGAACCGGGACGCCGACAAGCCGCTGGCCGGCTCGGAGGCGTACGTCATCGTGGCCGGGAAGCTCTACTCGGACCCCAGCCTGACGCCCCGGCGGGTGGTGAAGATCGGCGAGAGCGGGCTGCAGTCGCTGCTGTACTCGCAGACCCGCGGCGAGCTGTACCGCATCTACACGCTGTGCGTGCTCGGGGGCATGGACTTTCGGATGACGGCGGTGCCGCAGGAGTACCCCGCCCCGGAAGACGCGATGGGGTTCGACCGCGCCGAGATGCGGAAGCTCTACCGGCTCGGGTTCGAGAACGCGAACCGCCCCGGCCCGTGGCGCGACACCCCGCCCGGCACCCGCCCCGGCGAAGACACCCGCCCCCGCACCGGCCCGGACTTCTTCGCGCCGACCCCGTGACCGGTTGCGTTCTCCGGCGGTATCACGGATAATTCCGGCATGGCAACCCTTCTCGACCCGCAGACCGACACCCTGGAAGACCTCCTCCACCGCCTGGGGGACGTCTCCCCGGCCCGCGTGCGGCTGTTCCCGTCGCCGGGGACGGCCACGCTCGACGACCTGATCGCGCACAACGAACGCCCGGACACGCGCGTCTGCGAATGGGTCGATGGCACCCTCGTGGAGAAAGCCGTGGGAGCCTACGAATCCTGGGTCGGCTTCATCCTGGGTGGCGAACTCTACATCTACCTCCGCGACCACGATGTCGGGATGGCTTACAGCGAGGCGGCGGTGCTTCGCATCTTGCCGAAGGTCGGCCGCGCCCCGGACGTGGCGTTCGTCGCGTGGTCGAGCCTGCCCGGCGGCAAGCCGCCGCCGCGATCCGACCGGGTGCCGAGCGTGGTGCCGGACCTCGTGATCGAGGTGCTGAGCCACTCGAACACGCCCCGGGAGATGGCCCGCAAGCGGACGGAATACTTCGCGGCGGGGGTCCGGGTGGTGTGGGAAGTGGAACCGGACACCCGGTCGGCGATGGTGTACACGGCCGTCGACCGGGCCACACCGGTTGCGACCGACGGGGAACTGGACGGCGGGACTGTGCTGCCGGGGTTCCGCGTGTCGCTGAAGGCGGTGTTCGACCGGGCCGGCCGGACCGAGTCGTAACACGAGCCGCGAACGCCGCACGAGGACCGCATACACCACGCCGGCGATTGCCCCAAGCCCGAGGCCGATCAGGATGCCGAGCAAGGTGCCCCCGTACTGGGTCAGAATCTGTTCGTTCGCTGTGGCCTGACCGACCGGCGGGGTCGGTCGCACCACCGGCCAGACGGCCGTGCCGACCAGCGAGCCGATCCCGCACGCGGCCGCGGAAAACCCCACCGCACATCCGACGACATTCGGTAGGTGTGGCTTCGCCATCGGGATTCTTCTAAGAGCCGCGAACGGGAGTGAGCGGCTGACTCCCCGAGTGGGTGACTGCGACTCGTCCCGGGAAGTCAGCCGCTCACTCCCGTTCGCGGCTCGTGGGGCGGTCCTTACTTCTTCTTCGCGGCCGCCTCTTCCTTCGCAATTTCCGCGTTGACGTGCTCGCGGATGTCTTTCGGGAGGTACGCCGCCGGCCCGAGGCGCGCCTCGTACTTCAGCCGCCGCTTTTCGCGCTTCTTCTTCTGCACTCCCGCTGGGTTGCCCATTGTCGGCCTCCGGTGTGACTTACCCCGTCCGGGACGGTTTGCGCCGTCGGGGCGGAATCCTGTGAAGATACCAGCCGGCCGGGATTTTTCGACCCGATCCGCGTCGATTTCGTGCAAGCGCGGGCCGATTCTACGTTATAGCTCGACAGTCGAGCGGAGCACGAGATTCCGCCCCGAACGGGCCGGCGAGACCGCCGGTCCGACGCAAGGACGCGAGTTCGGAGGGGTCCGATGGTACGCCAGTGGTCTGCCCATAACGCCGCCCCGGTCCGCCGCATTCTGCGGGTCGAAATCCTGGAAGCGCGGACGGTCCCGAGCACGGGCACGGAAGAGCCGGTCCCGCCGCCGGTCGAGCCGCCGCCGGCGGAGACCGCGCCGCCCGCGCCCACCTCCGAGACGACGACGAGCGAACCCCCGCCGGCCCCGCCGGTCGTGGAAACGCCGCCGCCGGTCGTGGAGACGCCGACCCCGCCGCCGGTGGTGGAAACGCCCCCGCCGCCCCTCCCGCCCGCGCCCGAGCCGCCGACGCCGACCGCGCCGACGCCGGTTCAACCGCCGCCGGAATCGACCAACACCCCGACCGTGACCGGCAGCCCCGGCGCGCCGCCGGTCGACACGGTAATCACGCCGACGACGCCGATCCCGCCGGCCCCGCCGACCACGAACGGCCCGGCCGCCGAGAGCCCGAACCCGGCGGCCCAGCCGCTGCGGACCCAGCCCCGGCCCCGGTACGCGGTCGGCTCCGACGCGGGCCAGCCCACGCAAGTGAACTACTACGACGGCCCGACCGGGTCGCTCCTGACGACGTTCCAGCCGTTCGGCGCGGGGTTCACCGGCGGGGCGCGGGTCGCCACCGGCGACGTGACCGGGGACGGGATCGAGGACGTGATCATCGGGGCCGGCCCCGGCGGCGGGGCGTGGGTCCGGATCTACGACGGCAAGACGTTCGCCGACCTCGGGGCGTTCCTCGCCTACAACCCCGGCTTCAGCGGCGGGGCGCTCGTCGCGGTCGGGGACGTGGACGGCGACGGCCGGGCGGACATCGTCACGGGGGCCGGGGCCGGCGGCGGCCCGCACGTCCAGGTGTTCAACGGCAAGGCCCTGTTCCCCACGCCCGGCGCGAGCGTGGCCGCGTTCCAGCTGCCGGCCCAGAGCTACTTCGCCTACAACCCCGGCTTCACCGGCGGCGTGTTCGTCGCCGCCGGGGACACCGACGGCGACGGGCACGCGGACGTCGTCACCGGGGCCGGCGTGACCGGCGGGCCGCACGTCAAGGTGTTCAGCGGCCACACCGGGGAGGTGTTCTTCAGCTTCTTCGCCTACGACGCGGCGTACACCGGCGGCGTCCTGGTGGCGGCCGGCGACCTGGACGGCGACGGCAAGGCCGAACTCGTGACCGCCAACAACACGGGGCCGACCCGGGTCCAGTCGTTCCGCGACACGACCCTCCTCAACACGTTCACCGTGTGGGGCAACGGCCGCGGCACCGGCGGCCGGGTCGCCGTCGAGGACATCGACAGGAACGGCACGGCCGAGATCCTCGCCGCCACCGGGCCGGACTACTTCCCGACGGTCAAGATCTTCAACCCGAACAACGGCGAAGCCATCCGCGAGTTCCCCGGCTTCATGCAAACCTACACCGGCGGCCTGTTCGTGGGGTAAGGCCCAGAAGTGGCAATGTTTGGCGAGCGTCACCCGTGCGGGTGACGAGTGCTTCCCGGTGGGAGAACTCGTCACCCGCGCGGGTGACGCTCGCCTCGGAGTACGGCAGCGGCCTACTCCCGGCTGACGGTCGGGCGATCCCCACACTGAGCCCCGCCGCTCGCGTTCCCGAACGCGAGCATGCCGAAGGTTCGCGCCGGTCGTCATCCCGAGGGGCGAAGCCCAAGGAAGCGGGCGATCATCCCCCACCGCCACTTAAGGAAGTTCCTGAAGCGGCGTTGTAATGCTCCACCAGAGTCGCCTCTCCACGCTCCCAACGCCACAGGGCCACCGGCTTGCCAGCCGCCCTCCGGCGATCAACCTCATCTTGTGCGACAGCCGAGCCATTCTGGCTGGTGAAGCGGTACTTGAACTGATGCTCGTCGTCCCAATCGGTGTTGGCGTCCGCAGTCACGACATAGGTCGCCATGGTCGCTCTCCTTGAGTGATCTCACGGGTGCGGTACAGGTGAACCGCGATCAGCACGGCAGGCAGAAGGAACACCACGACGCCGGCCCAGAAGAACTTCCACGCCGCGGCCCGCTCCTCGGCCGGGCTGACGTTCCACTCGTCGCCGGCGAGGGCGGCGACTTCAGACTCGGAAAGCCGCTCGCCCTGGCGGAACCGATCATGGGCCTGCGAGTGGCTCGGGCCGACCCGGTGCCCCTTCAACTCGCCGAATGGGGCGATGACGCAGGGGCCGCTGAACAGCAGCAGCAACCCACAGAGAATCATCAGCCCCGTCCTCTTCTGCTGGGGGGTGAACTCTTTCCGGGGTTGCTCAGCCATCGATGCACCCTCTGCCGCCGAAAGAATCCATGCGTTACCATGAAGGTGATCGCCTTTCCCGTCTTGGAGGCTTGCGATGACGACGGCGACGGAAACCATTTTGGCCATCGACCTCGGGCGCTACAAGAGCGTCGCGAGCATTTACGGTCGACACCGTCGCGAACACAAGTCCCCGACATCCCGTCTCGCTTGTCGTCATTGAGGCGTGTGCCAACGCCGGCTGGGTTCACGACCTCGCCGTCGCCGTCGGGCACACGGTCAAGGTGGCCAACGCGGCCGCGGAGTCGTGGAAGTTCCAGCATCTCAAGCGTAAGACCGACCACGACTATGCCAAGCGGGGGCGGCCTCTGGACTGCAGCGCTACAGATCGAACTCGGGGTGCGGCGGGAGCGTGAACACCACCCAGAATGGAATGTACAGGAACGGGGCGGCCAGACCCAACGCGACGCCGACCGACCCGCCGATCAGTACCCCGCGGCGACCCCATCGGATGCCGCCGGCCAGCGCTCCGGCCGCCCCGCCGACCGCACACACCTGCCAGAATTGGGTGCCATCGCGCATCAGCAGCGAAACCATCCCGGCCAGTCCGACCGCGACGACAATGATCGCAGCCGCTGTCCGCATCGGTACACCCTCCGCCGCCGGCCCCGGTTTCTTGTGGAATGATCCGCGAGGCGCGTTTCCGGTTCATTACCGGCGGGCCGTCACAGGTAGTTCGGTTCCGCGTCCAGGTCGGCGGGGGCGAACTCGCCGGCCTGCCACTTCTCCACGGCGAGGGCGGCCATCGCGGCGTTGTCCGTGCAGAGGTTCATCGGCGGGATGATCAGTTCGGCCCCTTCTCTGTCGCACACGTCGGCGAGTCGGTGCCGCAGCCGCTGGTTCGCGGACACGCCGCCGCCCACCGCGAGCCGGGTCAGGCCCGTCTTGCGGAGGGCTTGCTTGCACTTGAGCGCGACCGCGTCGACGACCGCTTCCTGAAAGCTCGCCGCGAGGTCGGCCCGCTTCTGCCCCGGTTCCGGGGGCGAGGCCTTCGCGACGTTCTGCCCGTGGCACGCGTACAGCACCGCCGTCTTCAGCCCGCTGAAGCTGAACTCCAGCCGGGCGTCGTCGGCGAACGCGCGGGGGAAGGCGAACGCCGTCGGGTTCCCGGCGGCGGCCTCCCGCTCGACGGCCGGGCCGCCGGGGAAGCCGAGGCCGAGGATCGCCGCGACCTTGTCGAACGCCTCGCCGGCCGCGTCGTCGCGGGTGGTGCCGAGCAGGGTGCGTGACAGCGCGGTGTCACAGCGGAAGAGGGCCGTGTGCCCGCCGCTGACGACGAGCCCGACGCACGGGAAGATGTCCCGCCCGGCGGCGAGCCGGCACGCGAAGATGTGGCTCGCGACGTGGTTCACCGCCACCAGCGGCACCCCGAGCCCGAGGGCCAGCGCCTTCGCCGCGCTGACCCCCACGAGCAGCGCCCCGACCAGCCCCGGCGTGTTGTGAACCGCGACGCACCCGATGTCGGACAGGGTCACGCCCGCCCGCGCCAGGGCTTCGTCGACGACCGGCAGCAGGTTCCGCTGGTGCGCCCGCGACGCGATCTCCGGCACCACCCCGCCGAACCGCGCGTGCAGGTCCGTCTGCGACGCGACGACGCTGGAGAGCACCCGCAGGTCGTCCGTGAACACGGCCGCCGCGGTCTCGTCGCAGGACGTTTCGAGGGCGAGGAAGTTCACGGGGGCCACCGTCAGGTTTTCAGTTCAGACGACCGTGAGCGACGAGTCAGCCGCGATCGTGCCCACGGCGAGGTTCGCTGGATGGCGAACCAGATCCGGCGGAGCGCCTCCGTTTCTGGTGTCGCCTCTTCGCCCGGCCAGCAGTCAGCCGTCGCGTGGGAAAGTTTGACGCCGTCCGGATTCCGAATCGCGACGGCGATCATCGCAGCGTCGTCGATGTCGGAACCCACCAGTACGGGCATCTCGGGAAATCCTTCGCGGGCAGCCGTCCTGAGAATCAGCGACACTTCGCCTGGATCGCACTGCGATACCTCTCGCTGAACCGGTGGATCAGTCCAGTGGCGTCTGACGTCGGTCCGGACGCATCCCGACTCCGTCAGAAAGATGCGCCACGAGGTCAAATCCACCGCGAAACCCGGCATGAACCCGGCCCCGATCACGACGTCCGACGGCAACGGCTGTTCCGCACGCTCGATCCCCGCGTTGAGAACCCAGCAGGCTTCCCGACCCAGATCCCGGGTGGGAAGCTCGTCGGGAATCGGTCGGAACCAGCTGTCCCAGAACATCGGTCGGATCTCGATGAGTTCGCGGTTTGAGAGCCGCGACCGCGAGGGAGCGGCCGCCCCAACAGGCGAAGACCAGTGTGGGCAGTCGGCGACACGGACTACAAGTGACGCGGTTTCCCTGCTGGGGCGGCAGCTCCCTCGCGGTCGCGGCTCTCGTTGGCTCTACGCCAGCACCGGCATCACGTACGGCCCCTTCGGGACGACCGCGAGGGTCGCCCGCGGGCCGTACTCGGCGAGCGCCTCGGCGACGGCCACTTCCACGGACGGGGACGCCTCCACGTTGCAGTCGCGGAGGACCTCGGCGGGGAGCCCGTGGGCGACGACCTTCACCCGGCAGTGGCCGACGACCTTTTGCAGCATCACCAGCTGCCACTCGTCCATCTCGCAGAAGTCCGGGTGGATCGACCGGCCGACGCCGTTGGCCGTCTTCGGGCCGGGGCGTGTGTACCGGCCGCTCGCGCGGTACTCCTTCAGAAGTGCCTGGAATTCCGGGCTGCCGAGCCCTTCCGTCAGGCTCGCGGCGAGGACGATCGTGCCGCCGGGCTTCACGATGGACAGCACCCCGGTCAGGCCCTTCACCGCCTGGTACCACGTCGTGTCGAGCGGGTAGCCGGCACACGTCGTGACGACGACGTCGCACGCGGCGGGGACTTCCGCCTTCACGACCTCCCGGCAGAACCGCACCCCCTCTTCCCAGGCGGCGATCATGTCGCCGGCCCCGAGCCAGGTGATGCGGCGCTTGCCGTCGATGCACACGTTCACGATGAAGTCGCACCCGGCCATCTTCGCGATCTTCGTGTTCTCCTCGTGGACGGGGTTCCCCTCGACGATGCCGTAGTCGGCCTTCGGGTGTTCGAGGAACTGCGGCGCGTGCCACCGGCTGACGGTTTCCAGGCTCGCGATGCCGGGGCAGATGAGCTTCCGGCCGCCGCTGTACCCGGCCATCAGGTGCGGCTCGATCAGGCCGATCGTGACCTTCAGGTCCGCGGAGACGTACCGCGTGTCGATCCACGCGGGGACGCCCTTTTCCGTCGTGCCGAGGTACGTGTGCTCGCCCGCGGCCTTGCCGTCGTGGTTCTCGCAGCGGTAGGTCGTGGCGATCGGCTGGCCGACGAGTTCGACGAGTTCGTCCCCGACGTTCGGGCGGTGCAGCCCGGTCGCGATCAGGATGGTGATGCCGTCCCGCGGCACGCCGGCGGCCTCGATCGTCTCCAGCACCGGGCCGAGCAGGAACTCGTTCGGCACCGGGCGGGTGATGTCGCAGATGACGACGCACGCGGTCTTCTTCCCCTTCGCGAGTTCCGCGAGCGGCCGGGAGCCGATGGGATTCGCCAGCGCGTCCGCCAGGGCCGCGGCCGGGTCGCCGAGCGGCGGCGCGTCCTTGATGGACAGCGGCGGGGCGATCAGGTGTTCGTCCGGCAGCGTGACGGGCAGGCCGGTCTTGCCGTAATCGAGCGTGATGTTCATGCGGGATCTCCGGCGGCACGGCGGGCGGCCGCTTTTCTGAGGGCGTCGGTCGGAGCAGGTGGGTTCGCAAGCAGGTCCAGAAACAAGTCGCGGTCTCGGTCGGAAAGGGGCGTGCGGAACTCCTCGATGAACACCGGAGCACTGCGGGTTGCTTCCGCTGGTCCCGAAACTCGGATTCGCAGTTCGGACTCGCTGATCTGTTCGACGACGACGACTGTGTTGGCGAACGCCTCGGGCAGTACGATGCGAGCGTCGGCATCCGCCGTTTGCACGGGTGTGAATTCTGTCGGTCGCACTGGGCCCACCGTGGGACGAGTTCCGTTCTGCGACGAGCCGCAGCCGGGTCCGTCGACCCGGAGAGCTTGCGGATTTTCGCGAAGGCAATACTATCACAGCTTACGTCTGACCGGAGAGAGAACCATGTCGATCGACAAGAGCCTGAAGCGAAAAGCCGGCACGGCCGGCAACCGGTGCGTGCTGAAGCGGACCGAGCGCATCGCGAAGATGCTCGAAGACGGCAAGTGGACCGACGGCCGCAGCCCCTACGGCCTGCCGAAGACCCGCGTCACCAAGGTGATGCTGAAGAAGAAGGCGAAGAAGGAGGCCGAGGGCGAGGCGGACGCGAAGGACGACAAGAAGAAAAAGAAGTAAGCCGTGGCGACCGCGTACCTCGGGCTCGGGGCGAACCTCGGCGACCGCTGGGGGACGCTCCGCGCCGCGCTGCGGCGACTGCGGGCCGAGCCGGGCACCCGGCTGCTCGCGGCGTCCGCGTTCTACGAGACGGACCCGGTCGGCGGGCCGCCCGGTCAGCCGGCGTACCTCAACGCCGCGGCCGCGATCGAGACGGACAAATCCCCGCACGATTTACTGCGGTTCCTCCAGTCGATCGAGCACGCCTTCGGCCGCGTTCGCACTGTGAAGGACGGCCCGCGGACCCTGGACCTCGACATCCTGCTGTACGACGACCTCGTCATCGAGACGCCGGACCTGACGGTCCCGCACCCGCGGATGCACGAACGGGCGTTCGTGCTCGTGCCGCTGTCAGACATCGCCGCGCCGCTCGTGGCCGAGCAGTTGAACCGGTTGTCGGCCGCGGACCGGGCGGGAGTGCTGCGTGCGGAACGGCCGGCTCCCGCCGGTTCGCTCACGGGGCTGCGGGCGCTCGTCACGGGTTCGACGAGCGGGATCGGGTTCGCGATGGCGGAGGCGTTTGCAGATGCGGGCGCTTCGGTCGTCACACACGGTCGCCGGGTTGGGGGGGCCGCGCTCGGCGTCGCCTCGCGGCTCACCGCGGATCTGTCCGTTCCGTCCGAATGCGATCAGCTCGCCGATGAATCGTGGGGCGACGGGCTCGACATCCTCGTCTGCAACGCCGGGGCGGACACCCTCACCGGCGACGCCGCGAAGTGGGACTTCGACCGGAAACTCGACGCGCTGCTGAACGTGGACCTGAAAGGCACGATGCGGCTCGCCCGGACCGTCGGGGCACGGATGAAAGCCCGCGGCCGCGGGGTCATTCTCACGGTCGGGTGGGACCAGGCCGAGACGGGGATGGAAGGCGATTCCGGGCAACTGTTCGCCGCGGTGAAGGGGGCCGTCACGTGCTTCACCCGCAGCCTGGCGAAGTCGCTGGCCCCGGAGGTGCGGGTGAACTGCCTCGCCCCCGGCTGGATTCGCACCGCCTGGGGGGAAACCGCGTCCCCCGTGTGGCAAGAGCGGGTCCGCCGGGAGACGCCGCTCGGCGTGTGGGGCTTGCCCGAAGACGTGGCCGCCGCCGCGGTGTGGCTGGCCTCGCCGGAGGCGCGGTTCCTCACGGGGCAGACCGTCCGCGTGAACGGCGGCGTCACTTGAACCCGTGCTCCGCCGTCGGGAACCGGCCGGACCGCACGTCGTCGCAGTACGCCCGCACCGCCGCGAGGCTGGCGTCCCCGAGTTCCGCGTAGCGCTTCACGAACTTCGGGCGGAACCCGTCGAACAGGCCGAGCAAGTCGTGCCAGACGAGGACCTGCCCGTCGCACCCCGGCCCCGCCCCGATGCCGATCGTCGGGACGCCGACCGCTTCCGTCACCGCCGCCCCGACCGCGGACGGCACGCCTTCGACGACGAGCGCGAACGCCCCGGCCGCTTCGACCGCCTTGGCATCCGCGAGGATGTGTTCGCCGTCCCGCTGCACGCGGAACCCGCCCATGCGGTGGACCGACTGCGGCGTCAGCCCGACGTGCCCGCACACGGGGATGTCGGCCGCCGCGAGGGCCGCAATCGTTCCCGCCATGCGTTCGCCGCCTTCGAGCTTGACCGCCGCCGCACCCGCCCGGATGAGCTTCACCGCGCTGCGAACCGCCTGCCGCGGGGACTCGTGATAACTGCCGAACGGCAGGTCCGCGATGACCAGCGGCCGCTTCGCCGCGCGGGCCACCATCTCCGTGTGATAGACCATCTGCCGCAGCGTGACGGCGAGCGTGTTCGGCAGCCCCTGCACGACGGTGCCGAGCGAATCCCCGACGAGGATCGCGTCCGCCCCGGCCGCGTCGGCGACCTTCGCGGACGGGAAGTCGTAGGCCGTCACGACGGCGAGCTTGTCGGCCCGGCCCTTCGCGGCCCGGAACTCGGGGACGGTCACAGGTCGGACGGCGGGCGGTTCGGTCGGCATTCGCTTCTCCGGAGTCGTGCGGGCATTTTATACTGCAGACCCTTCTGGTCCCCTCCCCCCTTGTGGGGGAGGGTGAGGGTGGGGGGTAGAAGGCTCACCACCCAAGCGACCCCCACCCC
>CAYUHJ010000056.1:0-4172 GCA_964444365.1 uncultured Alcaligenaceae bacterium
GGTCGCGGTGCCGCCGCCGAAGCGACGACACCCGAATCATAGGGCCTCCCCGCCGACTGTCAACGGGTCCGAGAAAAGAGCAAGAAGGAATGACGCAAGCGTCGAGTAGCGAGTGCTTTAGGTGACGGCCTTGTTCGCCTGTTTACTGAATGTGCAGTTCCTGCACCCACGCGGCTTCGTTTTGGATGTCCTCGTCTGTGAGTCCCCCCTGGCGGTGAATCTCGGCTCGCGCTTCCCGGCCGGAGGTTTTGTCGATGGCTGTCACCTCGATGCGGCCGTTCGCCGTGACGCCACAGGTCACTTCCACCGGTGAACCCTTCGGCAGGCCGTCGGGAAGTCCCTCGATCCAGCACTCGCCGACGGGGATGCACGCTTCCGCTTGCTGGGCCTCGCCTTGCAGGATGCGCACCCGGACGCGGGTCTGGCCCTCCGCGGCGGTGTAGTAGACCCGGCCGACGGACGCGGGGAGTTGCGTGTTCTTGACGATGAGCTTGTTGTTGATCCGCTCGTCCCCCTTGCGGACCTCGACGCCGAGGCTGTGGGCGTTGACGTTGATCTCGACGACGTCGGTGAACACCCCGGAGAGGACGTCCGCGAGGACGCTGTCGCCGCCGCGGGACTCGGCCTCGCGGGCCTGGCGGGCGAGCATGATGCCCGCGTGGACGGCCGCGCCGCGGGCGACGACCTCGCTCACGGCGAGGGACCGGTCGGGTTCCCGCCCCGTGAGTTCGGCCAGCATCCGCCCCGTCATCGGCATGTGCGTCGACCCGCCGACCATCAGCACCTTGTCGACGAACTCCCAGGTCAGGCCGGCCTGGTTCAGCACCTGCTGGGTCGTCAAGCGGGTGCGGAGGAGCAGATCCTTCGTCAGCCCCTCGAACTCGGTGCGGGTGATCGGGACCGTGATCTTCTGGCCGTTGTGCGTGCAGGTGACGCGGGCCGTCGGCAGGATGCTGAGCGCCCGCTTCGCCCGCTCGGCGGCGGCGGCGAGCATCGCCAGGGATTGGGGGTCGTCCCGCGGGTCGCCGTAGAACCGGGCCTTGTACTGCTCCGCGACGTGGGTGACGAGCCGGTCGTCCCAGTCCTTGCCGCCGAGCCGGACGTCCCCCTCGATGCCGAGGACCTGGAACCGCTTCTTGCCGAGCTTGACGAGGGTCACGTCGAAGGTGCCGCCGCCGAGGTCGTAGACGAGGACGGTTCGCAGCAGGTCCGCCGGGAGGGTCGCGCCGGGGGCCGCCTGAAACGTGTAGGCCAGCGCCGCCGCGGACGGCTCGTCGAGGATGTCGAGGACGTCCAGCCCGGCGATCCGGCCGGCGTCCATCGTCGCCTTGCGGCGGGTGTCGTCGAAGTACGCGGGGACGGTGATGACGGCCTTGTCGATCGCGCCGATGTGCTGCTCGGCGTCGGCGACGAGCTTCCGCAGGATGATCGCGGAGACGGTTTCCGGCCGGAACGAGCGGCCGGCCACCTCGGTCCCGATGTCCGGGTAGCCCATCCGACGCTTGACGAGTTGGGCGACGTTGGCGGGCTGTTCCAGCGCCATGTCGAGGGCTTCCTGCCCGACCACCGCCCCGCCGAGGCCGTCGAAGTACACGGCCGACGGAGTCAGGATCTCGCCCGTGCGGTTGGGGATCATGACGGGTCGGCCGCGGTCGTCGAGGGCGGCGACGGCGGAGAACGTGGTGCCGAGGTCGATGCCGACGGTGGCCATGCTGGAGTTCGGCAAGTGAGCGGATCCCGCTGAAGAGGTGCGCGGGGCGACTTGCGGGTATTCTATCACACGTCCGGCGAGCCGCCGGCGGGCGGGCAACTGGCGAAGTGAGGTGGGTTGACCGGAGGGCGATCCGGACGGTCAACCCGGTCCAGCTTTTCCGGCGATCTCGACCCGCGCGTCGCGGGCGGGTCGAGACGTTTCAGGAGCCTGCCGAAGGCGCGTCTGGCGGGCCAGTCACACGGCGGCCACCGCGGCCTTCTTCACGCGGTAGCCCTTGCACACGTACACGCCGGCCGGCGGGACGTTCAGCGGGACGAGGGCGAACTTCACGTCCGAGAAGTACCGCTTGTACAGCCGCATGAACACGTAGGGCATGATCGTGAGTTGGCGGAACATGCCCGAGTCGCCGAGGCACCTCGCGCAGCTGGCCAGGATCGCGTCCCGCAGCCCGTCGGGGAAGCTCGGCAGGGGCAGGCCGGAAATGATCTCGTCCACCTTCGTGATGCCGCGATCCGCGAGGAGTTCGTCCAGCTGGCTGGCGTCCCCCTCGACGATGTCCGCTTGCGGGAACCGGGTCCGGAGCCGCTGGCAGAAGTCCGGGTCGATCTCGACGATGATGAGCTTCGTGTGCGGCTGGATCCGCTTCAGGATTTCCTTCGTCACCGGGCCGGTGCCGGCCCCGAGTTCGACCAGGCACTCGATCTTGTCCCACTCGATGCCCTTGAGCATCCGGCGGGCCAGGAACCGGCTGCTCGGGGCGACGGTGGCGATCGACGTGCCCTTTTTCAGGAACTTCTGGCACATCAGCAGCCAGTCCGGCGAGCCCGGCTTCGTGTGCCCGGCGTGGGGCACGACGCGGTCGCCGGGGGCCGCCGGGGCGGGCGGCCCGGCGGCCGGATCGGCGGCCGTGCGGGCAGAGGGCGAGGAATCGGGGCTGAGGCTCATTTCGTCACTCGGGTAGGTTTGGCGAGGAGTAACTGAGTCCACTTCGGCGTCGCGGTCGGCTTCGAGGATGTCAGAAAGTGTACGACCAACCGGTTGATGAGCCACGCCTTCTCGATCTGCGGCGCGTGCCCGCACTTCGGGATCGAGAGGAAGTGGCCGACCTTCAGGTTCTTGGCCGCTTCCTCGGCGGTCTTCGGGTCGCACACGCGGTCCTGTTCGCCGGTCACGAGCAGCGTCGGGGCGGCAACTTGCTTCAACTGTTCCCGGACGGTGTACTCCAGCGTGCCGCGGATCGTCCGCAACAGGCCCGTCTTCCACTTCCGGCTGTTGAGCTGCGTCTGGTAGTACCGGACGATGTCCCGGTCGACGAACCGCGGCTTGTGGAACACGCTCTTCACCACGGAGTGCATGTTCCCCCGCATCACCCCTTCCATCACCGGGAGTTGCTCCTCGTCCCCCATGCCGGACGGGCAGAGCAGGACGACCCGGTTGACCAGTTCCGGGTACCGCACGGCGAACTCGACCGCGACCTTCCCGCCGAGGCTGCTCGCGACGAGGTGGTACGGCGGCGTCTGGACGAACCGCGTCAGGTAGGTGTGCAGTTCCTGCACGAGGTAGTCGACGGTGATCGGTTCCTTGTTCGCGATGCGGGTCTGGATCGCCTCGCCCTCGTAGACGAGGATGTTCGGCGCGTGGACCTCGAAGAACCGGCCCCAGAACCGGCGGTTGCGGAACCACGATTCCGCCTGCTCCGCGAGCCCGTTGATGAGGACGACCTGCTGCCGGCGGCCGTAAGACTTGGGGCGAATCCGTTCGAGCAGCGTGTTCCACGGGGCCATCGGAGAGCTCGCTCGGCGGCACCCGGCGACCGGAGATGGTCGCCGGAAAACGGATGTCACTAGCCTATCGAGGCAGCCGACCGACGCGAATCGAAATTGGGTCGGCTTCACGGAATTTTCTCAACTCCCGCGTCGCCGACCGAGATAGTCTACCCACCTTCGCGCCGCCCGGCAACGAACGGCTCCTTACACGGGCGAAAGCCAACGACGAGCGCGAGGAGGAACGCATCTGCGAACTCCGGACGGCGATTCAACTCATCCTCGGGCGAGAAAGTGATCTCACGGCGGACGAAATCTGGGAGCGGCTGCCGGACGACATTCGCGTCAACAAGGTCCGGTTCCAGGCGATCCTTCCGGGCGAGAATGGAAAGCTCTGGGTGCGGAAGGGGAAGGGCGGGAAGGGTGGCCCTTACGTCTACGCCCTGACGGTCAACGTTGCAAAATCCCCCCCACTCTAGAGTGGTGGGGGAACTTGCAGGTAAATAAACCCTACGAATCCGGGCGGTTCTTCCATTTACCTGCAAGTTGGTTCACCAGGGGGCTCCGTCGCAAATTCCTTTCTCGCTCGAAAGCGGAAACCCCCGCCGCGGTTTTTGGCGAGCGTCACCCGTGAGGGTGACGAGTCTTCACCGGTGGGGAACTCGTCACCCTCACGGGTGACGCTCGCCGTGTCG
>CAYUHJ010000056.1:4272-29852 GCA_964444365.1 uncultured Alcaligenaceae bacterium
CTGCTCGCCGTGTCGCTGCTCGCCGTGTCGCTGCTCGCCGTGTCGCTGCTCGCCGTGTCGCTGCTCGCCGGTCGTTGCTCTGCGGATGCACCCTTGCACCTGTTCCGGCCCCGGCATAAGCCAACCCCGCACCCTTTCGGCGATCTCGCCGGTTCCCGTCGGAGATGTTGAACCATGTCGAAGACAGTCCGCGTGGCAGTCACCGGGGCGGCCGGGCAGGTCGCGTATTCCATGCTCGCCCGCCTCGCGTCCGGCGAAGTGTTCGGACCGGACACCAAGGTCATCCTGCAACTGCTGGAAATCACCCCCGCCCTCACGTCGCTCGAAGGCGTCGTGATGGAACTCGAAGACTGCGGGTTCCCGACGCTCAAAGAGGTGATCTTCACGGACGACGCGAACAAGGCGTTCGCCGGGGTCAACTACGCGCTGCTCGTCGGGGCCGCCCCGCGGAAGCAGGGGATGGAGCGCAAGGACTTGCTCGGCATGAACGGCAAGATCTTCGTCGGCCAGGGGGCGGCGCTGGCGAAGAACGCGGCGTCGGACGTGCGGATCCTGATCGTCGGCAACCCGTGCAACACGAACTGCCTGGTGGCCTACCGCAACGGCAAGGACATCCCCGCCGACCGCTGGAGCGCGATGACCCGGCTCGACCACAACCGCGCGGTCGCGGCCCTGGCGAAGAAGGCCGGCGTGCCGAACGAGGACGTCACCAAGATGACGATCTGGGGGAACCACTCCAGCACGCAGTACCCGGACTTCACGAACGCGAAGGTCAACGGCAAGCCGGCGACCGAGGTCGTCACCGACCGGAAGTGGCTCGAAGACACGTTCGTGCCGCAGTGCCAGACCCGGGGCGCGGCCGTCATCAAGATGCGCGGCCTGTCCAGCGCCGTGTCCGCCGCGAACGGAGCCCTCGACCACGTCAAGACGCTCATCCGCGGCACCGCCGCCAACGACTGGACGAGTGCAGCCACCGTGTCGAACGGCGAGTACGGCGTCCCCGCCGGGCTCGTCTTCGGCTACCCCTGCACGTCCGACGGCAGCGGCACCTGGAAGGTCGTCGAGGGGCTCGAACTCGACGCCTTCGGCAAGGCCAAGTTCCAGGCGACGCTGACGGAACTGCTCGAAGAACAGGACGCCGTGAAGGACTTGTTGCCGGCGTGAGTAACGTCTTCCGGAGCCGCGAATGCGAATGAGCGGCTCGCTTCACGACTCGGGACGGAGCGTCACCGGGCAGGAAGCGAGCCGCTCATTCGCATTCGCGGCTCAGAAGGCATCACCACCGCAGCGGCTTCTGCCACGCTTCTTTCAACTCCGCGAGTTTCGCCCAGATCAGCCATTCCCCGTTCGCCCCCGCGATCCGGAGCCGCGGTTCGGCCACGGTGACGCCGACCTTCGCGAACGGCAGCCCGGCGAACGCCTCCTTGAGCGCGGCCGCGTTCTCGGGCGTCGCTTCGATCAGGAATCGGGTCGTCGATTCGCTGAACAGCTTCACTTCGTCCGAGAGTCCGTCGCCGGGGAGGTGAGTCACGTCCGCCCCGATGCCGCCGGCGAAGGCCATCTCCGCGACGGCGACGGCGAACCCGCCTTCCGAGAGGTCGTGACACGCCCGCACGAGTCCGCCGACAATCGCCCGGTGGACCGCCGCGAAAATCTTCGGTGCGAGCGCGACATCGACGCGCGGCGGTTCCCCACCCGTGCGGCCGGACACGAGGTGCAGGTGCGACCCGCCGAGTTCGTCGCGGGTGACGCCGACGAGATACAGGTCGTGGCCAGGTGCCTTCAGGTCCATCGTGACGCACGTCCGCACGTCCGGGACGTGGCCGAGCGCGGACACGAGCAGCGTGTGCGGGATCGTGATGCGCTTCGTCGGCGAGCGGTACTCGTTGTTGAGCGAGTCTTTCCCCGAAATGAACGGCGTGCCGAAGGCGACGGCCACGTCCCGGCACGCTTCCGCGGTGCGGACGATCGCGCCGAGGTTCTCCGCGTCGTTGACGTTGCCCCAGCAGAAGTTGTCGAGGATCGCGACCCGGCTCGGGTCGGCCCCGACGGCGACGACGTTCCGCACCGCCTCGTCGATCGCGGCCGCGGCCATCGCGTAGGGGTCGAGGTCGGCGTACCGCGGGTTCAGCCCGTTCCCGATGGCGATGCCGGTCCACGACCCCAGCACCGGGGCGACGACCGCGGCGTCCGACGGGCCGTCGTTCGCGACGCCGGTGAAGGGTTTGACGACGCTGCCGCCCTGCACTTCGTGATCGTACTGGCGGACGATCCATTCTTTGGAGCACACACTGTAGCTCGCCAAAATCGCGAGCAATGCGGAATGCGGATCGGGGAATGCGGAATGAGAAGAAGACTGGGGTTCGGAATTCCGCGTTCCGAATTCCGCGTTCAGAATTACGGCAGGTCGGCCGTCGTGCAGGAAGTGCATGTCCAGATCGGCGACCGGGTGCCCGCGGTACGACAGCTTCAACCGGCCCGATGCCTGGAACTCGCCCAGGACCGCCGCTTCCACGTCTTCGGACTCGCACAGCGCCTGCAACGCGGGCCATTTCTCGGGCGGGACGGAGAGTACCATCCGTTCCTGGGATTCCGAAATCCAGATCTCGGTGTAGCTCAGGCCGTCGTACTTCAGCGGGGCCGCGTCGAGTGTCACGTCCGCCCCGAGGTCGGCGGCCATCTCACCCACGGCGGAGGAGAACCCGCCCGCCCCGCAGTCGGTAATCGCGGTGAAGAGCCGCCGGTCGCGGGCTTGCAGGATCACGTCGAGGACTTTCTTCTCGGCGATGGCGTTGCCGATCTGCACCGCCCCGCCGCTGACCTTCTCGGACTGGTCCGTGAGTTCTTCCGAAGAGAACGTCGCGCCGTGGATGCCGTCCCGCCCGGTGCGGCCGCCGACCGCGACGATCAGGTCGCCGGCGCTGACCTTCTTCGATTCCAGGCCGACCGGGATGAGCCCGACGGTGCCGCAGAACACGAGCGGGTTCGCGAGGTAGCGGTCGTCGAAGATCACGCTGCCGTTGACCGTGGGAATCCCCATGCGGTTGCCGTAGTCGCGCACGCCGGCGACGACGCCGTGAATGACCCGGCGCGGGTGCAACACGCCGGGCGGCAACTCTTCCGGGGCGAAGTCCGGGCGGGCGAAACAGAACACGTCCGTGTTGCAGACCGGCTTGCCGCCGAGCCCGGTGCCGAGCACGTCGCGGATGACGCCGCCGAGGCCGGTGTTCGCGCCGCCGTAGGGCTCGATCGCGCTCGGGCGGTTGTGGGTTTCCACCTTGAAGCAGACGTGGAACTGCTCGTCGAACTTCACCACGCCCGCGTTGTCCGAGAAGACGCTGACGCACCAGTCGTCGGCCCCGTGTTTCGCGCGAATCTCCTGCGTGGCGGCGAACACCGTCTCCTTGAGGAGGTTCTTGTACCGCTTCGTTCGCCGTTCCCCGTTAATCGTTTGCGTGTAGTCGATCGTCCCCTTCAGCGTCTTGTGCGAGCAGTGCTCGGACCACGTTTGCGCCAGCGATTCGAGCTCGACGTCCGTCGGGTCGCGGCCCACCTCGCGGAAGTGGGCCTGGATCGTCTTCATCTCTTCGATTGAGAGGGCGAGCACGCCCTGCTTGCTGACGCGCATCAACCCCGCGTCGTCGAGTTCCCGCAAAGGGACCGTCACCAGCCGGAACTCGTAGGGCTTGCCGACCGCGAGGTGTGACGCCGTCAACGGGCCGACGACGACCTGCTCGATCGCGTCGTTCGCCAGCACCTTGCGGAACAGCAACTCGCGGTCGGCGGCGGTCGTCTCGGCGCTGCCGAAGTACCGGCGGAACGTGCGGACCTGCTCGACGGGCACGCCCAGGTCGCGGGCCGCCTTGAGGACGCTCTCGGACACCGGGTCCATCACGCCGGGCTTGAGCACGACGGTGTAGACGACCTCGCTGGCCGGGGCACCGATGGGCCGCAGCGTCTCCGTTTCGACCAGCGGATCGACGAGCAAGTCCGCCGCCAGCCGTGCGGCTTGCTGCTCGGAAAGTTCGCCTTCGAGCAGGAACCCGCGGGCCGAGGCGTTCACCGCGTCCGCACCGCGGGCCGAGTGCGTCAGCAGGTCGAACTCGGCCGCCACGCGGTCGCGTTCCCCGTCCCGACCCAGGGGGCGGATCTCGACTTCCCACAACATGAAGTGCTCCACGAATCAGCCAATCATTGCCTGAGATGTTGGCATACTCGGAAGGGGTCACTTCAACAGAGCAAATCGGCGGATGAAGACAATTCGGTGTTCGTCGTGGATTGCATAATCCACGAAAAGCGGTCGAACGATGCCACAGCGACGGGTCAGACGGAGGGCCTCATACCGCTCCCGTGATTCGCCGAACTCGTGTGGCGTACTCGCAAGCTCTTCCATGATCCACCGGGCGGCGCGGAGAAAGGCTGTCCGTCGGCCCGACGCCTGGGCTTGCTCGGAGAGTTTCAGAAACTGCTCCGCAACCTCGGCGGAATGGTCGACTCGGTAGAGTGAGTCCTCACTCATGATTCGGACCGCTCGAGTTCGGCGATGATGTCGAGGATGGGACGTCCGCCCGTGTTGCGCATCAGGGCTTCCATCTCCGCTTCAGTTGGCGGGTCGTCGGGAATCTCGTTCCCGATCAAGTACCGTTTCATCAGATAATTGGTCGAGTCCTTGTACATCTCCGCTTCGACTTCCTTGCGGCGAAGCTGTGCCTCCAACTCTTGAATCCGTCGTTCGGCGTCTTCGGCGCTCATGGCAGACCTCGTGTCGGGGTAGAACAATTATCGCACACGCCCGACCCGCTGTCACGCTACCCCAGCGTGTCCCGTACCCGCTTGCCGTCGGCGAGCCACTTGACCAGTTTGTCGCGGTCGCCCTGGACCAATGCCGCCCGGAACTCGGCCATGCGCCCGGTGAACGCATCGAGTGCGGCCAGGGTCGCGTCGCGGTTCGCCTCGAAGATGGCGGCCCAGAGGTCGGGGTCGCCGGCCGCGATGCGGGTCGTGTCGCGGAACCCGCCGGCCGTCAAGTTCAGCCAGCCGGGCGGGGTGACGCCGGCCAACCCGGACGCGGCCGCGTGCGGGAGGTGGCTGGTGAACGCGAGGGCGGAATCGTGCTCGAACGGGTCCATCCGCACGACCCGCGCCCCGAGGCTCAGCCAGAACAGGTCGACGACCGAAACCGCTTCCGGGTCGGTGTCCGCGGTCGGCGTGACGACCACGACGCGGTCCTGAAACAGGTCCGCCTTCGCGAACGCGGCCCCTTTTTTCTCCGACCCCGCGAGCGGGTGGCTGCCGACGAAGTGCGCGCCGCCGGCCGGCATCTGCCCCGCCAGTTCGCGGACGATGTTCCCCTTCGTGCTCCCGGCGTCCGTCACGACGGCCCGCGGCGGCGAGCCCCGAACCGCCGTCAACACGTCGGCGGCGACGCGGTCCACCGGCGTGCAAACCACCACGACATCCGCGGCCGCCACGCCTTCTGCGATCGTCGTGGCGAAGGTGTCGATCACCCCGCCGGCCGCGGCACGGGACAGCGTCCGCTCGTCTCGCCCCACGCCGACGACCCGCTTCGCCAGGCCCCGCGCCTTCGCCGCGAGCCCGACCGACCCGCCGATGAGCCCGACGCCGACGATCGTCAACTGGTCGATCTTCACGACACCACCGGGAGGAGGAACAGGTTCCGAAATTCTACGAATCGCATGTTCGATTCCGCCGGCAGGACATGGTAAACTCGGCGTCACAATTCGTCGGCCAATCGGTCCCATTGAGATAGCACTTCGCCCAATCGGTGCCGGTCGCGAACTCGCGGTAGGGCAGGGGTGTCCTCCTTTTGCTCAACTCCCGAATTCTTTTCTCCCCCGAGGTGACCCATGCGTCAGCCCATGATTTCCCTCACCCCCGCACGCCCGGCGGTTCGGGCCGAGTTTCCCGTCACCCTGGACGTTCTCGTCACGATTACCCCGCCCGTGCCCGAACCGCGTTCCGCACGGCCGCCGCTCAACCTCGCGCTGGTGCTCGACCGCTCCGGTTCGATGGGCGAGCGGAACAAGATGACGTTTGCCCGCGCGGCCGCGACGTTCGCCGTCCGCGAGCTTGTTCCGACTGACCGGCTCAGTGTGATCGCCTTCGACGACCGCGTCGAAGTTCCCTTCCCGAATTCGACCGTAACCGACAAGGACGCGGTCGCCCGGCTCATCGCGGAAATTGGCCCGCGCGGAAGCACCGCCCTTTACGGCGGCTGGCAAGAGGGCGTCCGACAGGCGGCGGCGAACCCGGCCCCCGGCGGGGTCAACCGCGTCGTCCTCCTCTCGGACGGCCTCGCGAATGTCGGGGAATCCCGGCCGGACGTGATCGCGACCGACGTTCACAAGGCGGCTGGCTCGGGCGTCGGCACGACAACGATCGGCGTCGGCGACGAGTACAACGAAGACCTTCTCGAAGCCATGGCGCGTTCCGGCGACGGGAGCTACTACTACGTCGAGAGCCCCGCCCAGCTGCCGACGATCTTCGAGGCGGAACTCCACGGCCTGTCCGCAACCAGCGGCGTCAACGTAACCCTGGCCCTGGAACCGGCCGCGGGTGTGACGATCGCCGAGGTGCTCAACGACCTGGACCAGACCCCGGACGGGTCGTGGAAACTGCCCACGCTCGTCGCCGGATCGCCGGTCCGCATTGTCATCCGGTTGAATGTCGGGGCCGGCTCGGGGGAACGGCCCCTCTGCGGGCTTCGCCTGGAATGGACCCCGCCCAAAGAGTCGACCCGCCAGTCCGAATCGGCGAATTTGACACTCCCCGGCGTCCCAACCGCGGTCTGGGAAGGGCTCGCGGAGAGTGTCGAAGTGCAGGAACAGGCCGCTCTCTTGCAAGTCGCGAAGTTGAAGAAGGCGGCCACGAAACTCGCCGATCAGGGGGACACTGAGGGAGCCCGGAAGTTGATCGACCAGGCCAAAGCCCTGCTCGCGGCAGCGCCGGCGACCGCGGAAATCGCGGCCGAGCAAGTGGCCCTCGCCCGAATCGAGGGGTACATCGACGCGGGCAACGTCCGGGCGTTCAGCAAGCGGGCGAAGTACGAAAACCACAGCCGCAGCCACAGCCGCAAGTGCCAGGCGTGATGTCCGGGCTCAGTGGTGGTGGTGCCCGTGGTCGTGGCCGTGCCCCTCGGCTGCGCCGGCGAGGGTCAGTTCCCCCTTGTGGACGCCCTTCAGCCCGCGGAGTTCGGCGGCGAGTTCGCGGAGCTTGCTCCCCTTCCCGCGGAGGACGATCACCTCCATGCAGTGGTCCGCGTCCAGGTGGACATGCATCGACGCGACCACCCGTTCCCCGTGGCTGTGCTGGAGCTCGATGAGCTTCTCGACGAGGTGCGGCTTGTGGTGGTCGTAGACCAGGGTGAGGGCCGCCATCACCTCGGCGGCGTCGGCGTCCCAGGCTTCCCGGGTCAGGCTGGCCCGGAGCAGGTGCCGGATGGCGTCGCTGCGGGTGGGGAACTTGCCCTCCTGCACGTACCCGTCGAAGGCGTCGAGCAGGTCGGCTTCCAGGGACACGGAGAACCGGACGACTTCGGACATGGTCGATGCTCCGCGACGGGAAGGGTCCCAGAGGAACGGCTTACGCCGCACCGGGGTTTCCGGCCAGAAGCGGCCTCGGAGGGGAGCCCGTCGGTAAAACGGGGAGCATGAACGAAGCCGTGCTCCTGCCGGGCCTGATCTTCCTGGCCGCGCTGTTGTACTCGTCGGTCGGCCACGCCGGGGCGTCGGGGTATCTGGCGGCGATGGCGTTGTGCGGCCTCGCCCCCGCCGAGATGCGGCCGGCCGCGCTGGTGCTGAACATCGTCGTCGCGACGATCGGGACGGTCCGGTTCGCGCGGGCCGGGTGCGTCCGGTGGCGGCTCGTGGCGCTCTTCGCGGTCGCGTCCGTGCCGTGTTCGCTGCTCGGCGGCCGGCTGACCCTGCCGACCGACGTGTACCGCCCGATCGTCGGGGGGATTCTGCTGCTGTCGTCGGTCCGGCTGGTCCTCGACTATCCGAAGTTCGACGGGGAACCCCGGCCGGTGCCGGTGCCCGCCGCCCTCGCGTGCGGTGCGGGAATCGGCCTGCTCTCCGGGCTGACCGGCACCGGCGGCGGGATCTTCCTCTCGCCGATCCTGCTGTTCATGCGGTGGGCGGACACCAGGCAGACCGCCGGGGTCGCGGTCGCCTTCATCCTGGCGAACTCGGTTTCCGGGTTGATCGGGTTGCTGTCGAAAGGTGCGACGCTCCCTTCGGAACTCCCGGTCTGGTTGGTCGCGGTCACCGCCGGCGGGCTGATCGGGTCCGAGTTCGGCAGCAAGCGGCTCGGCAACCGGACACTCCGGCGGCTGCTCGCGCTCGTGCTGGTGATCGCGGGGTTGAAGATGATCCTGTCCTGACCCGCACCGACGTGCGGGCCGGGGGACCGGGTCGCGTCGCCTCAATCGACGTAGGCGTCCGCCCCGAGGTCCTGGAGCATCTCCTGCCGCTGCTTGTCGTAGTTCATGAGGTCCAACCGCTGGCGGTAGTGCTTCGCCTCGATGCGGCGCTGGGCCTTGCGGAAGAGGGGGCGGTAGGCGTCCCAGTTCCGGTTGCCGCCGGCCTGCCCGAGTTTCAAGAGCGCCTCCTGGCGGGCGTGGCCGAGCCCTTCGAGGAGGGTGTCTTCCAGGCAGACGAAGAACTGGGCGCTGCCGGGGTCACCCTGCCGGCCGGCCCGGCCGGCAAGCTGGCGGTCGACCCGCTCCGCCTCGTGACGTTCGGTGCCGATGACGTGGAGCCCGCCGGCCTCCGCGACGCCGACGCCGAGCTTGATGTCCGTCCCCCGGCCGGCCATGTTCGTCGCCACCGTGACCCGGCTCCGCTGGCCCGCCTCCGAGACGATCTCGGCTTCCCGCTGGTCCTGCCGGGCGTTGAGCACCTCGTGGGCGATCATCGCCTCGGTCAGCATCCGCGACAGCCGCTCGGACTTTTCGACGGACCGCGTCCCGATCAGCACCGGCCGGCCCTTGGAAATCATCCCCTTCACCTGCTCGACGATCGCCTCGAACTTCGCCTGCTCCGTGGGGAACACGGCGTCGGGGTACTGGACCCGCTTCACCGGCCGGTTCGTCGGCACCTTCGTGACCCACCGCTTGTAGACCTTTCGCATCTCCCAGAAGTTCGGCATCAGCGTCCCGGACATGCCCGCGAGCTTGGCGTACAGCCGGTAGAAGTTCTGGTAGGTGACCTGCGCCGCGTGGTCGGACTGCATGTTGATCGGTACGCCTTCCTTCGCCTCCACGGCCTGGTGGAGCCCGTCCCGCCAGTTCCGGTCGGGCATCGGCCGGCCGGTCCCCTCGTCGATGATGATGATCTTCTTGTCCGGCCCGATCATGTAGTGGTGGTCGCGGGTGAACCGGTGGTAGGCGTGCAGCGCCTTCTCGACGGCCTCGGTCAGCTTGTCCATCGCCTGGGCCGCGGGGCCGGACGGCGGCTTCGAGTACCGCAGCAGCGTCCGGCCCGGGTCGAGGAGTTCGATCTTGTCTTTCTTCAGGTCGATCCGGAAGTGCTCCTCGCGGACCATCTCCCGCGCGAGGCCGTCCGCCCACTGGTAGACGAGTTGTTCCTCGGGCGTCGCCGGGCGGGTCGGGTTGGCGATGATGAGCGGCGTCCGGGCCTCGTCCACGAAGATGCTGTCGGCCTCGTCCACGATGGCGTAGTAGAGGTCGCGCTGGACGCGGGGGTCGGCCTTCGCCTGCCCGCCGGTCCAGCCGGCCCAGAACGGGGCGGCCGCGGTCTGCCCGCCGCGGACCTTCAACCGGTCGCGGAGGAAGTCGAACCCGAACTCGGACGCGGTGCCGTAGGTGATGTCCGCCTTGTACGCCTCGGCCCGCGGGGCGTCCTCCATCTTCTGCTGGATGCACCCGACCGTCAGCCCGAGTTGCCGGTAGACCGGCCCCATCTCCTCGGCGTCCCGCTTCGACAGGTAGTCGTTGACCGTCGTGACGTGGACGCCCTTGCCGGGCAGCGCGTTGAGGTAGGTCGGGGACACGGCGCAGAGCGTCTTCCCTTCCCCGGTGGCGAGTTCGACGAGGCCGCCGTAGTGCATGATGATGCCGGCCGCGAGCTGCACGTCGAACGGCTGGTAGCCGTGGACGCGGCGGATGGCGGCACACGCGAGGCCGAACGCCTCCGGGATCAGCGAGTCGAGGTTCGCCCCGCCCCGGGCCCGGCCGCGCAGGAGCAGGCTCGTCTTCCGCATGTCCTCGTCGTTGAGCGTCAGGTATTCCGCTTCGTAGTGCCGGATCTTGGGGAGGAGCAGGGCCGCGCTCGCCAGCCGGCGGGACCAGGGCATCCCGACGAGGGACTGCGACCGGACCCCGAACGGCGAGCCGAGCCGGCCGGGGACGTTGGCGATCTTCGGGGCGGCGGGGCCGTGGGGCTTCGGTTCGGCGACGGCCGTGGTCATGTCGGAATCTCCGGGGCGCGGGGGGGCACCTGTCGGCAGAGTACCACGGTTCCGCCGGCGAGGGTAGGCGGGTCGGCGGGCGGATTCCCCCGCGCGTCCGCCGGTTCCTGCTAAGATTCGCCCATGCGACTCGGCATCCGTTTCCGGCTCCTCGCGCCGCTCGCCCTGCTGTTGGTCGGGGACGTTGCCGCCACCGCGTGGGCCGCCGCCGCCGCCGCCCGCGACGCGGAGCAGCAGATCGCCGGGCAACTCCACGCCATCGCCCGCACCTTGACCGACGGCCGGGCGTTCCCGCTGACGGCCCGCGTGCTCGACCAGATGAAGGGCCTCAGCGGCGCGGAGTTCCTGCTCGTTCGCGCCAACGGCACCGTGGAAAGCACCTTCGACGACGCGACCACGACTCCGCCCGCCGGAGTGGAATTCGCGGATTTGACCTCGCCGAACCCGGACCTCGGCCCGCCGGTTCACATCGCCGGCGGCGAGTACCGGTCGTTACGTCTCGCGCTGCAAAACCACCCGAACGAGGGGGGCACGCTGTACATCTTCTACCCGGAAACGCTGCGGCAGCGGGCGGTCGCGGATGCCGTCCGCCCGCTGTTGCTGCTCGGCGGGGTCGGCGGGCTGGTGGCCCTCGTGTTGATGACGGCGGCCGCCAACCGGCTGGTCCACCGGATTCGCGACATCGAGCGGCAAACCCGCGTCATTTCCGCCGGCGACTTCCGGCCGATGCCGCTGCCGAGCGCGAACGACGAACTCCGCGACCTGGGCGAGTCCGTCAACGAGATGGCTCGCCGGCTCGCCGAGTTCCGCGACGCGCTGACGCTGACGGAGCGGGTCCGCGTGCTCGGGCAGTTCTCCGGCGGGCTCGCGCACCAACTCCGGAACGCCGTCGCCGGGGCGAAGCTCGCGGTGCAACTGCACGCCGCGGACTGCCCCGCCGACGACCGCGAACCCCTCGACGTGGCCCTCCGGCAACTCGCCCGCGTCGAGATGATGATCCGCCAGTTCCTCGACCTGGGCCGCCCGGAGACACGGAAGCGGGAACCGTGCGACCTGGGGAAACTGCTGACGCAGGCGGTCCAGTTACTCGGCCCGCAGTGCCGCCACGCGGGAACGGAACTCCGCTGGACGCCGCCGACCGAACCCGTCGTCATCCCGTGCGACCCGGTCCAGCTCGGGCACCTCTTCTCGAACGTCCTCGGCAACGCCGTCGAAGCCGCCGGCCCCGGCGGAACGGTCACGCTCACCCTTCGCCGCGAACCCGACGCCGTCCACGTCGAAGTGGCCGACACCGGCCCCGGCCCGCCTGCGGAGATCGCCGCGCGATTGTTCGACCCGTTCGTCACCGGCAAGGAGCAAGGCATCGGCCTCGGCCTCGCCGTGGCGAAGCAAGCGGCGGATGCGCACGGCGGCACGCTGACGTGGGAACGACGGGAGGGAACAACGGTGTTTCGCGTTTCGATTCCGCCGATTGGCTGAGTTCGGTCAGAAGTCTGAGGGCGAATCATGGGTGCCGGCACCTCGATCGAGTGGACGGAGTCCACCTGGAACCCGCTCACCGGCTGCACGAAGATCAGCCCCGGCTGCAAGAACTGCTACGCCGAGCGGATGAGTCGCCGATTGCGGCTCATGGGGCAGCACAACTACCGGAACGGGTTTGAACTCACGCTGCACGAACACGCCATCGAGACGCCGTTGCGGTGGAAGACGCCGCAGCGGATCTTCGTGAACTCGATGTCGGATCTCTTCCACAAGAAGGTGCCGGAAGCGTTCATTCGCCGCGTGTTCGACACGATGGAACGGGCGAACTGGCACCAGTTCCAGGTGCTCACCAAGCGGGCCGACCGGCTCGAAGACCTGTCGCCCCGGCTGCCCTGGGCTCCGAACATCTGGCAGGGCGTGAGCGTCGAGAACGCGGATTATACGTTCCGGATCGACCACCTTCGCCGCACCGGCGCGGCCGTCAAGTTCCTGTCGATCGAGCCGCTGCTGGGGCCGATCCCGGACCTGGATTTGACGGGGATCGACTGGGTCATCGTCGGCGGCGAGTCGGGGCCGGGGTGCCGACCGATGGCGATCGAGTGGGTCGCGGAGATTCGCACGGCGTGCGAGGCAGCGGGTGTGCCGCTGTTCTTCAAGCAGACCGGCGAGCGGCTGGCGCGGGCGATGCGGTTCAAGAGCAAGAAGGGCGGCGACGCCAGCGAGTGGCCGGACGAATGGCGCTCGCGGGGCTTCCCCTTGCCGGTCGTTCGCGACTGATCGTACCTCTGCGGCAGTCGCGGAATCGGGTCGCGTCCCTCCCCCTACGCCCCGACCGCGGTCGCCGGGAGCGTCACGCGGAACGTGGTGCCTTCCCCCGGCGTGCTGTCCACGGCGACGGACCCGCCGAGGCGGTCGAGGTAGCCCTTCACGATGGCGAGGCCGAGCCCGGCGTGGACGCCGGCGGCGTGGCGGGAGGCGTCGGCCCGGTAGAACCGCTCGAAGATGCGCTCCCGGGTTTCCGCGGTCATGCCGATGCCGGTGTCGCGGACCTCGATCTCGGCCCCGCCGGCGGGGGGCGTGCGGACGGTCAGCTTCACGGTCCCGCCGGGGCGGTTGTACTCGACGGCGTTGTGCAGCAGGTTCATCAGCACCTCCCGGAGCTTGTGCGGGTCGGTGACGACCTCGGCCGGCGACACGTCCGCGGACAGGGTCAGCCCCTGGGACTCCGCGAGCGGCTTGATGATCGCGGCGCACCCGGCGGCGAGGCCGGCGGCGTCCGTCGGTTCCGGGGCGATCTGGTCCGCGTCCGCGTCCAGGCGGGCCAGCGTCATCACCCGTTCGACGAGCACCCCGAGCGCCTTCCCGATCCCCCGGCAGTCTTCGAGCGTGGCCCGGTACTGGTCCGCCGACCGGGGCTTCCGCAGCGCGACGTCCAGCGTCGCGAGCAGGGACGCGACCGGGGTGCGGAGTTCGTGGGAAATGTCCGCGACGGCCTGCTTTTCCCGGACGAACGCCCGGCGGAGTTCGTCGAGGGTGTGCGTCAGCCGGGCGTGAATGGGCAGCAGTTCCCACGACAGGTCGGCCGGCTCGACCGGCAGGCGGAAGTCCTTTTCGGACACCTGGCTGACCGCGTGGGACAGGTGGCGGATGGGGGTCAGCCCGCGGCCGATGAGGACCGACCCGCCGACGAGGGTGCCGACGAACGCGGCCCCGCCGATGACGGCGAGCCACACCCGGAGGTCGGCCTGCTGGGCCTGGGTCTGGAGGGCGAGGTCCGTTTTCTCGCGGTGGGCGGCGGCGTGGATCGCGGCCAGCCGGGCGTCGAGGTCGGTCTTCGGGCGGACGAGGTGGATGTACATCTTCGGCCCGCCGTCCGGCTCGGTCGGGGGCGGGGGCAGGGGCGACGCGAACGGCGGCCGGCCGCTGCCCCCGGGCCGGCCGATCCGGCTCCACCAGCTCATCGGCAGCGGCGTCTTCATCACCACCCGCCGGGCGGCCACGTCCCCGGCCAGCGTCACGTCGTCGAACCGCCAGTCGACGATCGGCCCCTCGTCGAGCGGCTTCGGGTCGAACGGGAGCACCACCGCCCCCATGCCCGGCGACCGCCACACTTTTCCGTGCGGCAGGTTCAGCTGCACGAACTCGAACCCGTGCTCGTCGTCGTCCGGCGGCAGCGGGGACACGTCCGTCAGTTGCATCGTCGTGAAGAAGTCCCGGGCCACGGCCCACGACACCGGGCCGAACAGCGACCGCCGGCTGGGGTAGCTGCCGGCCGACCACACGACCGCGTTCAACCCCCCGCCGCCGCCGACGCCGACCGGGAGGAACAGCATCGACGTCTGGTACCGGCGGAGCTCGGCGTCCGTCCGCGCGATCGAGTTCGTGTGCATCACCCGCGTGACGATGCGGGCGTGGGCGAGCAGGTCCTTGTCGAGCTTGTCCCGCTCGTCCTTGATCCGCTCCTCCGCGCGCAGGTCGATCGCCTCGGCGGCGGCGGCGTCCCGGGCCCGCAGCGTCCGGTCGGTGATCTGGGCTGTGATGGCCGCGACGAACCCGAACCCGAGCCCGAGCAGGCCGAGGAAGTAGACGATCAGCGATCGGCGGATGCTGGGCATCGGTTGTTCGGGGTCTCAGTTCCCGGGCTCGCCCGGCGTTCGGAAGCGTCGAGGGACAACTCCGTGTCGAACCGCCAACCGCCACGAGAGCCGCGACCGCAAGGGAGCGGCCGCTTCCGGGGTCGAATACCCTCATTTATTGGGCGGAAGTCCCCTCTGATGAGGGAAGGGATTTCACCCCTGGGGCGGCCGCTCCCTTGCGGTCGCGGCTCTCGGTCGGATCGCCACGACACGAAATCTTCATCGGACGCTTTCTTACTTCCCGCCCGGCGGCACGTGCTTCGTCAGCCACGCGAACACTTCCTTGTGCCAGTGCTGGCTGTTCTTCGGCTTCAGCACCCAGTGCCCCTCGTCCGGGAAGTTGACCATCCGGCTCGGGACGCCGCTGCGTTGCAGTGCCGTGAACAGTTCGTGCCCCTGTCCGATCGGGCAGCGGAAGTCCAGGTCGTTGTGGACGACCAGCATCGGCGTCTTGTGCTTCTTCAGCTCCCCGGCCCGGGCGTGCGGGCTGAACTCGCGGTACTTGCCGGGAATCTCCCAGGGCAGGCCGCCGTGCTCGTACTCGTCGAACCAGAGTTCCTCGGTCGTGCCCCACATGCTCTCGAAGTTCCACACGGAGCAGTGCGAGATCAGGCACTTGAACCGCTTGGCGATGTCGTTGACCGCGAACCAGTTCTGCATGTACCCGCCGAAGCTGGCCCCGGCGGAGCCGATGCGGTCCTTGTCCACGTAGGGCAGTTTCTCGACGTAATCCAACCCCGCGACGAGGTCGCGATAGCACTTCCCGCCCCAGTCGCCGGCGATCTCGTCGGTGAACTTCTGGCCGAAGCCGGTGCTCCCCCGCGGGTTCGGCAGCACGACGACGTAACCCTGTGCCGCCCACAGTTGCGGGTTCCAGCGGTAGCTCCAGCCGTCCTCCCACGCCCCCTGCGGCCCGCCGTGGATCAGGTACACGACCGGCCACTTTTTCTTCTCGTCGAAGCCAGGGGGCTTGAGAATCCACATCTGCATGTCGACCTTGCCCTCGACCGGCACCTTGACCGATTCCGGCCGAACCCGCGCGAAGGACCCGAGCACCTCGTCGTTGACGTTGGAGATGTTGCGGGGCAGTTCTTTGCTGAGTCGGTCCGTCACGAACACTTCGTTCGGGTGGTCGATGCGAGACTCGGCGTAGACCAGCGACTGCGGCAGCGGCCCGGCCGCCGACAGGCTCGACACGAGCCCGCCCGCCCGGACCGGGATCACGGCCTCGCCGTCGGCGGCGGCCCGCATGATGACGTTCCCCCCCTGGAAATCCGCGGTGAAAACGAGCACGTCGTTCCCGAACCAGCAGAACTCGCCGGCCGACAGGTCCACGCCGTCCTTCTCGGTCACGTTGGCGGGCTTGCCGGCGAGCGTCCCGTCCGGCTTCGCGTCGGCGACGAGCAGGTTCCACCGGTCGGCCTCGTAGCCCGCCTTCTTCTGGGTCCGCCACGCCAGCTTCTTCCCGTCCGGGCTGAACCGCGGCCCCGAGTCCGCGGCGGGGTTGTCCTTCGTCAGGCATTCCCACTTCGGCGACTTGTTGTCGACCGCGACCCGGCAAATGTCGTAGTTCGTGCTCCACGCCTCGTCCTTTTCCGGCACGGCGGTGAACAAGAGGTGCTTGGAGTCCGGGGTGAAGGTGAAGTCCTCGCCGCTGCTGAAGGTGGTGCTCGTCGGGTAGGCGTCGCGGTCGCCGGGGGTGCAGTCGTGCGGAACGCCCGCCACCGCCAAACCGAACGGTTCCTTGTACTCCACCACGAACAGGTGCTGCCGCTTGTCGCCGACGTACTCGTCCCAGTGGCGGAAGAAGAGCTTGGTAAAGGTCTTCGCCTTCACCGGGCTCTTCTCGATCGCCTCGTCCTTCTCCTTGTTCTTCTTGTCGCTCTCCGCGAACGGGAGTTCGCTGAACTCCGGGTAGACGGCCGACACGAAGGCGATCCGCTTGCCGTCCGGCGACCAGACCGCGTTGTTCGCCCCGGTGGCGATTTCGGTGAGTTGCCGGGCCTCGCCGCCGTCCAGGTCGATGACCCAGAGTTGCGACGACCCGGAGCGGTTGGACTCGAACAGGATCGTCTTCCCGTCCGGGGACCACCGCGGGTGCTTGTCGCTCTTGCCGGTCGGCGACGTGAGCGGCTTCGGCGGCGTCTTGCGGTCCACCGCGGCGACCCAAATGGCCGTGGACGACTTGTTCGCGTCCAGGTCGACGGCCGTCACCTGGTATGCGACGCGGGCGCCGTCCGGGGAAATCTGCGGGTCGGCGACGCGCTTGAAGCGGAACAGGTCGTCGACCTGCATCGGCCGCTTCTCGGGCGGGTCGGCGGCCGCGGACGCCTGGGCGAAGTAGCCGACCGCCGCGAGCACGGCGGCGAGAACGAAGACGATCTTCATCCCGGAAACTCTGGGGCTGTGGGGTGCGAGAGGTTTTCGGAATTGTACGCCGTCACCGGGCGACGGCCCGCGTCAGCCGGCCGATCGACCAGGAACACCGGAACGTCCACCCGACCAGCACCAGGCCCGCGAAGAGGACGCCGGCGACGGATTCGAGCCCGACCACGGCGAGGCCGAGCAGCCCGCACCCGGCGAACCGCTCCGGCCACCACCCGCGGTGCCCCCACACGGACAGCCAGCCGACCACGAACAGCCCGAGCGACCAGACCGCCGCCGCCACCCACGGCACGCCCGGCCGCGCGGCGAGCGCGTCGTCGGCCACGTCCTTGGCGGGGGGCGGGGAGGGGGACACGGCGGGCGGCCCTTCCCGGGGGCCGCCCGGTAGGGCGACTTGAATGGTCAGCGAAGAAGCGGGATCCTCGACGTGGTCCCAGACGGCGGCCTTCGCCAGCCGCTCGGCCGGGACCGCCCACCGCCCCGCGAGCCCCGCCTTCGCGTCCGGGGCCGGCCGCACCCCGTTCGTCCGGTCCGGGACCGGGGCCATGTCGGGGTCCAGAACCAGGGCGGTGACCGACGGCGTAACCGCGTACACGCCGAACCAGAGCACCGCGTCCGGCAGGACGACCCGCGGCGCGGCGGGGAGGTCGGCCGCCACCGTGAGGAGGATCTGGGGAGCCTCCTGCGGCGGGACCGCGACCGCCCAGGTCGTACCGTCCGGCCCGCCGAACGGGTTTCCGACCTGCACCCCGCGCGGCCCGCGGAGCGTCGGCTTCGGCCCGAGCGGACCGGCCAGGTGGAGCCGGAACGCCGTCGGGCGGCCGGGGCGGACCGGCACCGCCAGCGTGGACCGGTACGCCAGCCCGGTCGGGGACCGCGCCAGATCGGCCACGGTTTCGACCGCCGGCGGCGGGTTCGGGGGCGTGCCCGTGAACTTCACCGTCGGGGCCGCCGTGGGGTCCAGGCTGTACTTGTCACCGGCCACCCGGACCCCGGCCGCGGGTTGGAGATCGGCCCCCCACCCGTCCGCGGGCCGGACCCAGAAGTCCGTCGCGGTCGGCTCGACCCCGACCAGTTTGGCGACCGGCAGGTCCACCGGCCCCGGCTCGGACCCGGCCCGGCCGGACCGCTGATACCCGGTCAGGGTGCCCGACCACCGCACGTCGACCGCCCGGTTGCTCGGCTTCCGCAGCCACGCCTGAATCCGGCTCCCGCTCTGCGACCACGCGGCCAGCCCCGGCGAGCGGACCTCGGTCACCCGGACCGGGCCGTGCAGTTCCCACTCGATCACGGAGACCGGCGTGTCCCGGCCGGAGACGGTCAGGTCCCCGTCGACGTCCGCCCGGGAGCCGACCACCCACGTCGACCGGGCGGTGCCGGTCACGCCCGGCCCGGCGGGGCGGAGCTCGGGGCGGAGTTCGACCGGCGCGTCGGACTTGCGGCGGAAGACGCGGAGGGGCGCGTTCCGGTCCAGGTTCAGTTCCGGGGCGAACGCGAACTCCTTGGTCAGCCCGTCGACGGGGTAGTCGTCGACCCCCACCCGCGCGACCTCGTCCGCCGCGACGCCGTTCAGCCGGAGGGCGCAGTACGAGTTGGTGCCGGCCACGCCCTTCGCCCGCGGGAGTCGCAGCAGCGGCCGCCCGGCGAGGGGCCGCTTCGGGTAGAGCTTGAGAGACACCACGACCGACCCGTCGACCGGCCCCTGGAGCCCGAGCCCGAGCGACTGCCACCCGCCGTTCGGCGGCCCGAGTTGCCATTCCTTCAGCCCGACGCCCACGCTCCGCCCGTCCCCCCCCCGGACGACGAGCTTCGCCGGTTCGAGGTCGTCCGGCACGTCGAGTTCGAGCCGGGTGACGGACCCGCCGTCGATCTTGAACTGGAAGACGGCCGAGACGGTGGTGCCCGCCTCGCGGAGGTCCCACACGGTGGTGCCCGGGTCGCGGAGGTCCCACACGGTCGCCTCGCGGACGGACAGGACCGGGTTCGTCCCCCCGGCGTTGGCGGACCGCCACCGGATCGCGACTTCGCGGCCGCCGCCGTGGTGCGCGTCGACGCGGGGCTTGCCGCCGTCGTCCGCCGCCCGCTGTTCGCCGCGGCGGGAGGAGACGTCCAGGAAGGCGGACCCCGGCGTCGCCCGGAACCCCACCCGCGTGCCGGGCACGTCCGGGACGCCGAACTGGACCTCGCGGTCCGCCCCCGAGGTGGCGATCGGAACGTCGAACTGGACCCGCACGTCGTGCGGCCCAGCCCCGGCCACCGCGACCGCGTACCGCTGCGCCTCCGCCTCTGGGAACGCCGGCTTCCCGTCGACCGCGACCGCGCGGAGCTTCACCCCGGACAGGGGCAGCACCAACTTCCCCACGCCCGCGGCGGGGGACCACACGGTCAACTTCGCCTGGAAGGTGGCGGACCCGTCCGCGGCCCCGTCGTACTCCGCCGCCGTGACGATCGGGCCGGGCACGGCCGGCCGGGTCAGCGCGTCCAGCGCGCGGATCAGGTTCGGGGGAACGAGGACGTCGTACTGGTTCGGCCGCGCCGGGGCCGGCGTGACCACCGCGACCCACGGGTCCGGGGCCTGGGCCGTCGCGCCGGCGAACAGGGTCAGAGCGGTGACGAGAGCGGCCGCGGCGGACGCCCGCGGCGGGCGTTTCCCGACAAGCGGCGGGCGGAACGAGACGTGGACGCCGAGCACGACCAGCCCGACGACCAGCGGCAGGACGGCGACCGCGTGCAGCCCGCCCGGCAGCAGCCACGCGGCGACCCCGACCGCCCCGACCATCGCGACCAGGGCGACGGTCCAGAAGCGGCCCGCCCGGAACCCGGCCCGGAAGCCGACGGCCGCGACCAGCGCCGCCAGCAGCGCGCCCGCACCGGTCAACACCTCGACCGGGACCGCCGTCGCGAACGGGGTGTCTTCGCCCGGACTCCGACCGACCCGGACGACCGCGACCTGGGACGCCGCGGACCACTGAACCGCCGAGACGGGGGGACTGGCCGGGAGGGCGGGGAGCGGGCTGAGGTAGGTCAGGACACCCCACCCGGCCGGGCGGGGCAGTTGGTAGGCGATCTCGAACGCCACGCCGCCCGGTTGGAGCGGCGGGAGCGGCAGCGTGTACGCCGTGGGGTCCGCGTCGTACCCCTCCGGGGTCGCGGCCTTCCCGCCGATTCGGGCCTCCATCAACGCCGCGCCGGCCGGAAGCGTGACCCGCAGGGCCGAGTCCCTGGCGTCGAGCACCCGGCCTGAAAACCGGCAGGCCAGCGAACCCGTGTCCTCGACCCGGCACTGCAAGGTCACGCCCTCGAACGCCCAGTCCCTGGCCCGGCCGGGCGCAGGGGGTGGGGTGGTCCCCGTAGGGGCGAGCCGCACGGCCGGCGCGACCGCGGACGGGTCGGCGGGCGGCAGCGGCGTGTCGAACCGCGACGCGGCGGCCGGGCTCAGGCTGACCCCCACCCGCGTCGTCTTCGCCCCCAGAATGGTCGGGAGCGGGACGACCGCGCCGTCCGGACGGCCGGGCGGGCCCTTCCACGCCGCCGAGAGCACCACTTCCCCCTGCGGCGGTCGGGCCATCGTCACCCGCCACCCCGTCACGGGCGGCGTCCCGCCGACCGCGGCCGAGGCCAGGGCTTGCCACCCGGACGGGGCTCCGAGGAGGCCGGACCACGGCACGACGGCCGTCCCCGGAACCGGCTCGATGCTCGCGCCGGGCGGACCCGTCAGCTCCCAGGTCGAGTCCGCGACCCGCGGGGCCCAGACGGTCGCGGCCCCCCACACCCCGGACTCCGGCCGGGCGCGGAGGGTGGTCGTCGCGCCGAGCCCGTTCCGGTCCAGTGTCACCACGGTGTCACTCGTCGCCGACACGGCGACCGGGCGCGTCCCGAGGGAGACGACCCCCTCCGGCTCCCGGCCGCGGAACGGGATCCCGCCGGGTTTCGGGCCGACCGGGCCGACCCGGGCGGTGAACGCCGGGTCGACGACGACCTGGAAGGTGCCGTCCCGCTCGGCCGCGCCGACGGGGGCGAACCGCGGAAACGGGACCGCCTGGGGCGGCCGCGGACCCGACGCCGGGTCGCCGGACCCGACCACCGACGGCCCCCGGAACTCGATCCGCACGTCCAGACTGGACCCGCTCGGAAGCGGCCGCGACGGTTCGATCACCCACGTGCCGTTCGGACCCGGGGCCAGAGCACTGCCGGTGTCGTCCGGCGTCAGGGTCGCCGATTCCGGGGTGTAGTCCGAAGGCGCGGCGAACGCGAAACTCGTCAAGGGGCCGCGAAGGACGTTCAGCTTCAGCCGGGCGGTGAAGGTGTTCGCGGCCCGGCCGACGGTCCAGACGAGTTGCTCGGTGGTGGTGAACTCCGGGGCGGCCCCCGTCAGCCGCACGGTCGGCGGCCGGCGGTCGGCGAGCGGGTCGGCGAGGAGCGCCCCCACGAACCCGACGCGGTACCCGGTGCCGTCGTCCCCCGCGTCGGCGACCCGGAAGTCGCCGGGGTCGCACCCGAGGTACCGGACCTCGGCGTCGGTCCGCACTTCGACGGAGTCCCCGCCGGGCAGGCCGCCCACGACCCGGACCCGCGGGCAGGTCCAGGTCGACGGCGGGGGCGTCGGGAGGACGGACGTCGCCGTCACGGTCACCTTGCAGGCGGGGACCGGGTCGCGGAACGCCGCCCGCACTCGGACCACCCCGCTTCCCCTGGGTTCCGCCCGCCACGTCAGGGGCGCGGTCCCCGTCACGCCGGTCACCCGCAGGCCGGGGCTGGTTTCCAGCACGAGTTCGCCGACCGCGCCGCGGACCGCCTCGGCGTCGAACTCGAAGGTCGAGACGGCTTCCCCCGGCGTCAACTCGTGGCGGGCGGAGCGGTTGGACCGGGTGAGCGCGGGGGGTTCCGCCTCGCGGCCGGGCCGGCGGACGGTCAACTCGACGCGCGACAGTCCGCCGAAGGACAGCCGCCAGAGCTTCCGCCCGGCCGCCGCGGGGAACGGCCCCGCGAGCAGCGGCCCGACCGCGGCCACGCTCGGCTCGCGGTCGGCCGGCAGGTCGAGGGCGAGCAGCGCGACCGGGGCGGCCGGGAACCCGAGGTCGAACCGCTCGGCGGTCGGCTCCTCGGTGCCGCGGCAGGACCACTGCAGTGACACCGCGGTGTCACCCGGCGCGTCGGCCAGCAGGACCGGGCCGGCCTTGTCCCCCGCGGGGCGGAACAGCAGCGCGGTCCGCCCCCCCGCCCACCGGGGGTCCCAGGTCGCCACCCGCAGCCCGTCGAGCCCGACCGGCCCGCCCTGGCCGCTCGGGTACGTCAGCTTCCAGTCCGCCGTCCCGGTCAGCCCGTTCGGCCCCCACACCGCCTGGTACAGCCCCTCGGCCAGCCGCGGCGGGTCGGCCGCGGCCGACTGCGCCGCCGAGGCGGCCCGGACCTTCTCCTCGAACGCCGTCCGCGGCAGCCGGACCAGCCCGCCGGGGCCGGCCTGGGCGATCGCGCCCTCCAGCCGCTCCGGGGGCACGAACACCCGCCGGATCGGGAACGGGTCGGGCACGTCCGGGGCGGGGGCCGCGGGGACGGGGAACGTGACCGCGCCCGGACCGGCGACGGCAGCGGACGCGGGGTCCGAATTCGGGTGTTGCCCCCGGACGGGGATGAGGGCGGCGGTCAGGCCGAGCACCGCGGCCGTGAGGGGAACCCAGCGCGACACGGGCTACCTCCTCGCGGGCACCGGGGTCGGGTCGTCCACCAACCGGGGGGCCGACCCGGACCCGGTCGCGGACGCACTCGGGCCGACCGAACCGGCCGCGCCGACGAGGTCCGAAGCCGGGTCGCGGCGGGTCCGGGTGAAGCCGGGCAGGTGGGTGACGCGCCGCCGGTAGTACCACCGGATCGCCACCTGACCGGCGAGCAACAGCAGGGCGGCCCACAACCCGGGCTGGCACCCCGCCACCGCCTGCGACACCGGTTGCGGCCACACCACCGCCGCGACCGCGACCAGCGACCCCAGCACCGCCACGATCGGGCCGATCGCGGCGGGCGGCAGGCGGACGAGCACCACGCCGAGCACCAGCGCGGCGAGCGAGCAGACCGTCACCCACCCGGCCCGGGGTAGGGTCAGCACGGACACCCCTCCCGGCAGCGGCTGGCGGCCGACCACGGCTTCGCCCGCGTCTCGCCTCGGGCCGGCCGTGGGGTCGGCGGGGAGGTCCGTCTCGACCCCCGCCGCGAACCACTGCTCGAGGTCCTGGGGCGTCCCCGCGGGGAGCGGCGTCACGACTCCGGAGCGGAGGCCCCACCGGGCTTCCGGCTGGAACCGGTCGCCCCACGTGAGCGGGGTCACGTCCTGCGGGAAGGCCACCTGCCACCGGGCCGGGGCGCGGTACGCCGCCCCGCTCAGCACCGGCGGGATGAGCGTCGTTTCGGCCCACGCGGCGCGGGCGGTCGGCAGCTGGTACCGCACTTCCAGCACGGCGTGGGACCGGCCCGGCTTCGGTTCCGCGATGGAGACCCCGACGGTCGACGACCCGGGGTCCGGGCTGAGGTCGGACACTTTTCGCCCGTCCAGCGCGATCTCCGGCACCACCCCCGGCGGCAGCGTCACTTCCAGCCGGGACGTCGTCCACCGGCGGAGCAGGAACCGGGCCTGGACCGCGACGGACTCCTCGGCCGCCCACGCCTGGATCAGGGTCCGGTCGACCCACACCTGGGGCAGCAGCGCGTCGCCGGCGTCCCCGAGTTCCAACGCGAGCGGCAGCCCGGACCCGGACCCGGCCAGGGTCAGAAGCGGCCACGAGTCGCGGTCGGCCTCCGGGGGGAGTTCGCGCCACGGCCCCTCGAACCGCTTCACCCGCCGGCCGCCGGGGGCGGACCACACCCGGACGGACGCGGTGACGCGGGTCGCGGTGTCGGGCCAGATCAGGCCGACCGGGAACTTGTGCGGTCCGGGGTCGGCCGGCCGACGGGGCGGCATCGGGACGCCGAAGCTGAGCGTCAGGGTGACTTCCTTGCCGGCGTCGGCGGCGGGGCGGAACACCCACTCGCCGGGGCCGACCGGGTCGGCCGGGCCGCGGAGCCCCGTCACCCCGGTCGGGCCGCGCAACCGGATCGGCCGGCGGCTGCCGTCCGGCGACCGGAACCGGATCGTCTGGACGACGACCGCCTGGCGGTCCTGCACGGTCACGTCGGCCCGCACGTCGGCGTCGAGCTCCGGGCGGTAGGCTTGCCAGCCGAGTTCGACCCGGGCGGCCCCCTTCTCCAACTGGGCCGACGCCGACGCCACCCCGGCCCCCGGTCGGGGCTCCCCCGCGTCCGGCTTCAGGTCGGTCGTGCCGGCGGCCTGCCCGTTCTCCCACGTGGCCACGCTGCCGCGCAGTTCCAGCCCGTCGGGAACCGTCGCCGTGACCTTCGCGTTCTGCTCGATCGCCTGCGGGAACCGGGGCAGTCCGACGGTCGCCTCCTTCGCCGCCGCCGGGACCGGGTACGTCCCCGCGAGCGTCAGGGTGAACGGGGTCCGCTGCGGCGACGCGAGGCGGATCGTCAGCAGCCGCAGCTTGCCGTCCTTCTGCTCCTGCACCTCGTCCACCACGTCCGGCGGCCCGGCTTCCATCGCCGGCCACCCGTCGGGGAGTTCGACGGCGACCTGCTCCACGTCCGACCGCACGGGCGTCACCTTGAGGGTCGCGTCCAGCCGCCAGCCGGCCTCGGTCCGCTTCAACCGGTAGGCGGGCTCGACCCGGACGAAGACGCGGGCGAGGGTGGCGTCGAGCTCCAGCGTCGGCGGCGGGTACGACTTGCCCGGCGGCCCCACCAGAGTCGTCTTGAAGACGCCCACGAGTTCCTCGTCCGCGCCGGCGGGGATGTTCTGCAGCCGGACCTCGGGGCCGTGCTTGAACCGGGCGCGGACGGTGGCGGGGGCGGTCACCCGGACGACGGCCGTCTGGCGCGTCGCGTTCAACACCAATACCGGGCCGATCGGGTACGGGCCGCGGAACCGCGGGTCCGTGGACTTCGGCCGGGACACGCGGACCGTCGCCGTGACCGTCCAGTCGGCCGCGGTCGCGTCGGGCAGTTTCACCGTCCAGATCGGCTTGGTCCCGTCCGGCGGGCGAACGAGCGTGGCCGCGCCACCGGTCGCGCCGGCGTCCCCGCCGGTCCGGGCGGCGGACACGTCCGCCCCCGGCGGGAACGCGATCTGCCACTCCTTCGCCGGGCCGCGGAGCCGGACCTTCACCGTCGTTTCCACCTGGGACTCGTCCACCCGCACGGCGACGTCCGTGTCCGCGACGAGCGACGTGTCCGCCGGCGGGGCCGGGGTCGCGGTCGTCGGCACCTCCCAGGTGACTTCCAGCACGTCCGTCGGGCCGAGCGGCTGGCCGGCCAGCCGGTCGGCGGCGACGCTCGTCCGCTGCATCTCCGCGGGGCGGTCCGGGGAGCGGGTGCCGACCGTCACCTTCTTCACCCCGCCCGGCGGGGGCTCCAGCGTCACCGTCGTGATCGCGGCGCGGGGCAGGCCGACCTCGAACCCGACCTCCCCCTTCGACCCGCGCGGCCCGACGGGGGCGTCGAGCTCGACCGTCAGGGTGTGCTCGCCGGGCTTCTCCAGCGTGACGGTCAGCCCGTCGGGCGCGGACCCGAGTACGGGCAGCTTCC
>CAYUHJ010000057.1:0-8828 GCA_964444365.1 uncultured Alcaligenaceae bacterium
TGAACGGCTTCCCGGTCGCCGGGTCGACGACCGGAACGCCCTGGGCGTTCACGCCGGTGACGGTGATGACCGCGCCGGGGATCGGGAGTTCGCCGAGTGCCGGCTCGTACACCCCGTTGTTGTTGCTGTCGACGTACACGAACCCGGACAGGCCCGTCGGCGGGCTGCCGAAGCCCCAGTCGACGTCGGTCCGGTTGTTGTTCGCCCCGGAACCGGTGACCTGGAACGCGACGCTGGTGTTGCCGGTCGGTCCGGGGTCGAGGGGGTTGTTGTCGCCGGCGACCGCCGGACCGTTCCCGGGGCCGTTGCTGCCGGCGTAGGTCGGGATCGCCGTCAGGTTCAGGGTCGCGAACTGCGCCGGGAGCGAGGTCAGGTACGACTGGTAGTTGTTCCCGGCCGGCGTGCCGAACACGGGCAGGCCGGCGAACGTGTAGTTCCCGGTGACGAAGTTGCTCGACCCGGTCGTCGTCGTGGCGAACGTGATGTCGTCGGCGGTCCCGAGCACCCCGTCGACACCGGCCCCGACCAGGGTGACGCCGGCCCCGGCGATGCCGGCCTCGCCGGCGTCCTGGACCCGGTTCAGGTTCTGGTCGAGCCAGACCAGGTTCCCGACCGAGGCGTTGCCGACCAACCCGAAGTCCACGTCGGTCCGGCTTCCCGTGGTCGAGTTGAGCGGGACCGTGACCGTGGCCTGCGGGTTCGCGGTGCCGTTCACCACGTCGTAGGTACCGGTCAGGTTCGACCCGACGCCCCCGGCCGTCGTGTCGACGGCGACGGTGTACGACCCGGTCGGCAGGTTCGCGAACCCGTAGACCCCGTTCGCCCCGGTCGTCGTGCCGGCGTACGTGACCGTGACCGCGTTCCCGGCCGCGTTCGTGAAGATCGGGTTCGTCCCGCTCAGGCTGACCGGCAACCCCGGGATGCCGGGTTCCTGGGCGACCGCTCCTTGCACGCCGTCCTTGTTCGCGTCGACCCAGACGCGGTCGCCGAGGGACAGGGTGCCCTTGAACCCGAAGTCCCGATCGGTGTCGACGCCGCGCGACACCAACGTCACCGGCGACGTCGCCTGGCTCGTGGGCGTGGTCGGGGTGAGGTTGTTGGTCGTCAGGATCGTCTGGGACGGGTTGACCGACACCGTGTACGAGCCGGGCGGCAGGTTCGAGAAGTCGTAGACCCCGTTCGCCCCGGTGGTGAGGGTGGCACTGGGGAGGAAGCCGGCGGCCACCAACTGGGCCACGGTCCGGCCGGCCCCGTCGGTCCCGGACAGGGTGACCGTGACGCCGGTGATCCCCGGTTCGCCGGCGTCCTGATTCCCGTCGCCGTTCACGTCGTACCAGACGCGGTCGCCGACCGTGACCGGGACGTACAGCCCCTCGTCGATGGTCGCGTTGGTCTGGCCCGCGGTGAGGGTCACCGGCGCGGCCGCCCCGGTGGCCGGGTCGGCGTCGCTGTCGGTGGTCGGGTTCGCACCGCCGCCCGCGTTCTGGACGGTCCGGGCGTAGGTGGTGGTGCCGTCGTCGTTCCCGAAGGTGACGGTGTACGAGCCCGGTCGCAAGTTCCCGAAGCTGTACTGGCCCGTGTTCGCCCCGGTGCCGGCCGTCGTGGTCGTCCGGGTCGTGATCGTCCCGAAGTCGTCCGTCCCCGTGAGGGTGACGGTGACGCCGTTGACGCCCGGCTCGCCGCCGGTTCCGTTGAGGTTGTCCTGCAGGCCGTTGCCGTTGAGGTCTTCCCAAACCTGGTTGCCGATCGCCGCCGGGGGGAGTTCGCCGAAGTTGTACCGGACGCCGGTGGTGCCGCTGGTTTCCGTTCCGGCGATCGTGATGCCGGAGATGATCCCGCCGACCGGGGTCACCCCGTCGACGTGGGCGTTCCCCTGGCCGGCCCCGTCCCCGAGCAACCGGGCCGCGGTGGCGTTCGTCGGGGCCCCGCCGGTGCCGCCGAACGGCGACGCCTGCAGCGGGCCGGTCCCGCCCGAGGTGTCGGTCCCGTCGAAGAACCCGCTCGGTTGGTTGACCTGGACGACGCGGTAGGTGCCGGGCCGCAGGCTCCCGAAGGTGTACTGCCCGGTGCTCGTGGTCGAGGTCAAGCTGACCGCGTTCCCCTGGGCGTCGAAGCCGATCAGGTTGTAGGTGATGTTCTGCCCGGTGACGAGGCCTTCGCCCGAATCGCGCAGGCCGTTGTTGTTCAGGTCCCGGAACGTTTCCCCGCTGATCGCGTAGGTGTTGACGGTGAACGCGGCCGTGTTCGAGACCGGCGTTTCGACCCGACTGTCGGTCCCGGGCGGGGCCGAGTTGTACCCGACGTCCACGGTGTTGGTGACCGTGTCGCCGGGGGCCGGAACGGCGGTCACCCCCGGCAGCCCGCCGAGGCCGGGGCCGTTCACGACGGCCGAGTACCCGATCAGGATGCGGTCGCCCCGCCGCAGTTCGCTGACGACGACGTTGATCCCGCCGGCCACGGTCGAGGTGTTCGTGACGGTCGGGTTGTACGTCACCGGGACGCCGCCGGAATCCACCACGCTCACGGTGACGGACGCCAGGTTCAACCCGAGGCCGACGCCGGCCAGGTCGTCGGTGACGGCGACGTTGTACGCCGGGCCGGTCGACGCGGTGGCGTGCGAGACGGTGAGCGTGTAGGTCTTGGTGTCGCCGGCGTTCGCGGTGGCGGCGTTGGTGAGTTGCTTGACCACCTGCAGCCGCGGCTCGACGACGGTGATCGTCGCCTGGTTCGACCCGCCGCCGGTGGTGGGAATCGACCCGCCGGTGGTGGTGGACCCGCTCGCCGTGTCGGTGAGCGTCGTTTGAGGCGCGACGCCCGAGTTCCCCGCGACGTCCGCGACCCGGGTGCTGACGAGCAACAGGAACTGGTTCCCCGCCGTGCCGGCCGTGCCGGTGGCCACAACATCGCTGGAGAACGCGAACGTCGGGCTGACGCCGGGGGTGAACGGGCCGCCACTCACGATCACATTTCCGGCGGTCGCCCCGGTGCCGGTAAAGTCGGCGGCAAGCAAACCGCCGCTGTTGGCCTCCGCGGTCACGATGCTGAACCCGGTGTACGTCATCCCGGCCGGCAGGGTGTCGGTGAGCGACAGGCCCGCGACGGTGCCCTGCGGCAAGGTGACGACGATCGCGTAGGTGCCCGTCTCGCCGACCGTCAGGTTCGACCCGGTGGTGCCGGCCAGGTCGGTCGAGAACAGCACCTTGCGGAGCGTCACGTTCGGCACGTTGACCGTGGCCGAGCCGGTGCTGGCGTAGTTGTTCAGGCCGGTGCCGACGCCGTCGCCCCCGGTCCGCTCGCCGGTGCCCGACCCCGGCGTGCCGGTGTTGTCGGACCCGGTCGGGTTGCCGGTCGTGCCGTTGTCGCCCGGCAGGCTGGTGTACGCCGTGTTCGCCGTGTTCAAGATCGACTGCGTCGGCGTCACCGCCTGCGTCAGAACCCCGGAGACGGTGATCGTGACGGTGGCCCCCGCCGGGATGCTGATGCCGCCGGTGAGGGTCGAGAGGGTGTTGGTCGCGATCTGGAAGTCGGCCGCTGTGGCCGTGGCCCCGCCGGTAGTCGTGACCGACACGATGTTGGCGTCGGACAAGTTCCCGCCGGCGAGCGTCGCGCGGATCGCGGCCGGGATCACGTCGTTCAGGGTGGTGTTGAACGCGGTCGCGTTGCCGGTGTTGTTCAGCACGATCCGGTACTGAACCGCGTCGCCGGCGTCGCCGCTGGCCGTCGCCCCGAACGCGCCGCCGCTCACGCTCACGGTCTTCGTCGTGGTGACGTTCGGCTCGACGACGGTGACCCGGGCCAGGGCCGATGTGTTCCCGTTCGCCGTCCCGGCCGCGGTCGTGGTCCCGCCGGTGAACGGGCGGAACCTGTTGTCCAGGTTCGCGCCGGCCTGGTTCCCGATCACGTTGCCGGTGAGGGCGTTGAACTCGATGACCACGAACTCTTGCGTCGTGACGGTGTTCGGGGTCGCGTTGGTGATGTTCCCGAGGGTGAACCACGGGTCGTCGCCGTCGCCGAACGGGTTGGTGGTGGCGGTGCCCCCGGACGTCCCTCCCCCGTTGGTGATGGTGTTGCTCGGCCCGGAGTTCGGCAGGGCGAAAGTCGGGGTGAAGGTGTTCGGGCTGGTCGCACCGTTGGAGACCGCCCCGGCGAGGTCCGCCGAGAGATTTGACCCCGTCCCTCCGACGATGGCGACGCGGGCCGTGCCGTCGTTGAGGAACCGCATGCCGGCCGGCAGGAAGTCTTGCAACTGGAACCCGTTGATCGTCGCCCGCGGGATCTGGACTTGCAGGCGGTACCGGACGATCTCCCCGATCACGACGTTGGTCCCGGTCGTGGACGTCTCCGACGTCGCCACGATGGTTTTCGTCGGCGTCGGCGTCTGGATCGTGAACGCGGCCGTGTTGTTCCGGGAGTAGTCGTTGAGTTGGCCGTTGGCCGTGCTGCCGGAGCCGTCCCGTTGGGCGGCCTGGCCGTTGTTCGTGTACGTGGTTCCGACCGTGGTGCCGCCCGGCAGGCTCGTCCAGGTGTCGGTCGCGGTGTTGCTGATGCTCTGGTTCGGCGTGACCGACCCGTTGATCGTCCCGGAGACCGTCAGGGTGATCGTCTGGCCGGGGAGCAGGCTGGGGAGCGGCGTCCCGTTCAGGGTGCGGAGGACGCCCCCGGCGGTGATCTCGAAGTTGGCCGCCGAGTAGGTCCCCGGCCCGGTGTATCCGACGGTGCCCGAGTACGTGACGTCCGTCCCGAACCCCGGCAGCGGGTCGTTCAGGGTGACGTTGTACGCGGTCGTGGAGCCGGACGACGGGTTCGACAGGGTGATCGTGTAGGTCACCGTGTTGCCGGCCTGGCCGACGCCGGTGCTGGTGCCGTCGCCGGTGATGGCCCCCTGGCCGGTGATGGCGTACGACTTCCCGACGGTCACCACCGGCTCGATCACGTCCACCGACGCCTCGTCGGTGTTGGTCGTCTGCGGGTTGTTCCCGGACGGGTCGGTGAATCGGCCCTGGGCACCGTTCGTGAGGGTGTTCCCGGCGATGGTGGAGTTCGGGTCCGTACTCGGCCGCGTGCCGGTGTTCAGGGCCACCGTCTCGTAGGTGATGGTGATCGTCGCGGCGGTGCCGGACCCGGCCGCGGTGGTGCCCGAGTTGGTGACGGTGCCGAAGTCGAATCGGACGGTGTTCCCGCCGGGGAACGTCACGTTCGACGCGGTGCCGTTCAGTGGAGCCGACGGGGTGCGGGTGGTGGTCACCCCGCTCAGGGAGACGCCGGTGATCCGCCGGAGGGCGAGGCCGGCCGGCAGGCTGTCGGTGACGGTGAAGTTGTTGGTCACGCCCTCGGGGATGGTGACCTGCACCTGGAAGGTGGCGAACTCGCCGGGCACCACCTGGCTGTTCGTGTTGGTGGTGTCGACGATCGAGGTGGACACCAGCGACTTGACCACGGTCGGCGGCAGGGCGACGACGGTGGCGGTGTCTTCCAAATTCCCCACGTTGCTGGGCACGAGATTGGTCGCCCCGGTCTGCCCGGTGCCGGTGTAACCGGCGACGGTGGCCGTGTTCGTGAGCGACTGGCCGGCGAACACGGGGTTGGTCTGCGAGCTGTCGTTCGCCCGGAGGTCGTAGGTGATGACCAGGATGTTCCGGCCGTTCGTGGCGTTGAACGGGTCGATCACCCCGCCGTTGTCGCCGAACGTGCCCGACACGGGGGTCGGCCCGGTTCCGGAGATGCGGACCCCGTCGCTTCCGAAGAACGCGGCCAGGAAAGAGGGCGAGTTGAACGTCAGGGCCGTACCGGTGGTGGCGTTGAAGAACGAGTACCCCGTCGCGGCCCCGGTGCCGTCGGTCAGGAACAGGTTCGGCAGCCCGCCGCCGATCGCCTGGAACCCGGTCGGGAGGGTGTCGCGCACGACGACGTCGAACGCCCCCTTGTGCCCGGACCCGGTGTTCTCCACCACCACCGCGAACCGCACCCGGTCGCCGGCGTCGATCCCGTCGTAATCGCTGTCGATCGGGCTGGTGACCAACCCGGTCGACGACACCGTCCCGGTGAACGGGGTGCCGGACCCCGGCGCGCCGAACGTCGCCCCGCCGGTGCCGAACGCGGGCGGCGTCGGCGCGGTTCGCGACGTGGACACCACCCCCTTCGTGACCACGAGGTTCGGCCGGCCGAGCGCCACCTGGTTGATGACGTCGTTCTGCGTCGCGGTGCCCGGGGTGTTCGATTCGCTGGAGTTCGCCTGGTTCGTGAGCGGGAACCCGTCGGCGAACGCCACGTCGTTGATCGTCACGGAAAAGAGCAGGTCGATGAACGAGCTGACCTGCGGGCCGTCCTGGAGGTTGGTCGGGAAGGTGAACTTGACCGTGTTCGCGGTGGCGTCGGTCGTCAGGCTCGGTGCGGTCTGGCCGGAGAACGCCGGGTCGCCATAGTTCAAAGTGCCGGCGGGGAGGGTGACCCCGGTCGGCAGGGGGCCGGCCACGCCGGGGCCGTACCGCGCGGCCCCGGCGGCCGGCGCTACGGTGCTGTACGTCGTGCCCACCGGCCCGGCCAACTGACTGGCCTGAAGGACCGGCAGCGGCAGGTAGTCGGTCAGGGCGAAGTTCGAGAGCGAACTCGTCGGGTTCAGGTAGGTCAGCCGGTAGGTGACCACGTCGCCGTTCTGCAAGGCGGGGACCGGGTTGGACCCGAGGACGGTGCCGTTGATCGCGTAGATGGTTTTGGTCAGGGTGCCGGTCCGGATGGTCACGGCGGCCGCCGTGCCGTCGGCCTGTTGGGATCCGGTCGGGGTGGCTGCGTTGGCAAACTGGAGCACGCGGCCGCCGACGGCGACGCCGGTGCCGGTGGGGTAGTTCTGCGGGGCGGTCGTGGGCACGGTGTTGGTCAGCGTGTCGCCCTGCTTGACGTTCCGGTTGTTCGCGGGGAGGGCCGGGTCGGTGTAAAAGTTCTGCAGGACCGCCCGGAACGTGATGGTGCCCTGCGTCCCGCCCCGCAGCGGCGTCAGCGCGTTCCCGAACGGGCTCGGGTCGGGGTCGCCGCCCCCGGTGCCGGCGGTCGGGATCCACCCGCCGACCAACCGGCCCGTGCCGCCGAGTTGGCCGGACACGTTGAAGTTGAGCGTCTGCGTCCCGTCGGTGTTTTCCCCGCCGGCCGGGAGGGCCGGGGGCTGAGGGAGGGCCGGGCCGACGAAGAAGTTCCCGGCCGAGAAGTTCCCCGAGAACGTCGGCCCGCCGTTCGTGGTGAGGGTCAGGGTGGGCGTGAACGTGGTGTCGAACCGCAGCCCGTCGGGCAGCAGGTCCGGGATGTTCAGCTGGTCGAACGCGAAGTAGTCCGACACCTGGAAGTTGATGGTGTAGGTCAAGGTCGCCCCCTGCTGGGGCTGGTTCCCGGACGGCCCGCCGCCCCCGGTGACGGCCACGGTCTTCTGCACCGCGATCGACTTGGCGGTGATGACGTCCGTCGGGGTGCGGAGCGGGTCGGTCCAGTACGCACTGGCCGGGGTCAAGGCGGGGTCGTTGGTGTCGAACGGGTTGGTCCACGAGCCGGTGCTCCCGGCCCGGTCGGTCAGTTGCTGGAACGCCCCCGTGGCGAGCGGGACCACGTTCGTCCCGCCGCTGTTGTTCCGCGGGACGAAGAAGCTGAACGTCATGCTCGCGTCGGTGAAACTCCCGGTGCCGGTAATGCTGCCGAAGTTGCCGACGATCCGGCCGCCCGGCTGGGTCGCGGTGGCCGTGGTGCTCGCGTCGAGGCCGACGAACGTGGGGGACCCCGTCACCGCGAGGTCCGGGCGGTATTGCATCCCCGGATCGAGCAGGTCGGTGAGTTGGTAGTTGGTGATCGTCTGGCCGGGGGCGACGGCCGCCCGGATCGTGTACGACCGGGTGTAGTTCGGGCCGGTCGCGGTCTCCTGCTCGGGGCCGTTGTAGATCTTCTGGACCCGCACGAGTTCGGGGGTGACGGTCCGGTTGGCCGGGGTGGTGTCGACCAGCGCGCCGTTCCCGGTCGGGCTGGACCCGAGGGTGAACCCGCCGGCGGCCCGGGCCGGCAGCCCGACGTCCAGGTTCGCCTGGTTGCTCACGTTCACGTTGAACGACACCTTGGCGTTCGGCTGGTCCTGCGCGAAGCTGATGTACGGCAACTGGAAGAACAGGACCTGGTCTCCCGGGTTCAGGCCGGTGACCGTCAGCGGGGTCCCCCCGAGGGGCTGCCCGGCCCCGAGGGCGTACGCCCCCGCCGCGTTCGTGCTCCCGCCGGTGCCGGCGGTCACGCTCGTCCCGGTCGCGATGTACACGTCCGGGGTGATCGACGTGCCGAGGAACGTCGCACTGCCGGGGACGTAGCTGACGCCGTCGTTTTGCGGGGCCCCGTCCGCCCCGCTCCGGGGCAACACGACGTACGTCCACGGCCCGAACCCGGGCTGGGTGGCCCCGTCGGCGGTGGCGTTGGTGAACGTCACCGACACCGGGACGTTTTGCTCGCCGATGAACGGGTCGGGGGCGATCGTCAGCGACACGTTCGGGACCGGGGCCGGGTTCATCCGGTCTTCGAGCAGGTCGAACCCGAGGACCGTCGAGTCGGGCGACCGCCGCCGGAACGCCGACGACATTCTGCGGCGGAACAGGCTCAGGAGGTTGAGCGGGCCGCGCGGGCGGACCCGCGCGCGCGGTGACGTGGGCCGGTCGCCCGAAGCGCTCGAGGGCTCGTCGGACGGGTGGCTGGGGCGAGCCGTGGCCGTGGTGTTCAACATTGAGTGAGACCCTTTTCCGGATCAGCAGGGAGTCGTGGTGCGGTCGACGGTCAGACGAAAAACGACCGAATCATTCTTGCCAAAGTGACAT